>DATBDM010000262.1:0-10280 GCA_036269915.1 Solirubrobacteraceae bacterium
GTGGCGGTCTGCAGCATGCCGCCGGGCAGGTAGCGCAGGCCCGCGACGATGCCGATGTAGTCCGTCGGCGTGAACTGCTCGCCCTTGGCCTGCAGCGCAGTGCCGTACTGGTCGATGAACGCCTGCTCGGCCGTGGCCTTCGCCGAGTTCGTCTGGTTGACGCGCGGCGCGGCGATCGCGTCCGGCAGGCTCATGCCGAAGTCGATCTGGTTGAGGATCGTTTGCCCGACCGTGGTGATGATCGTCGAGCCGCCGGGCGAGCCGACCGCCTCCACGACCTTGCCGTTGCGGGTGATGATCGTCGGGCTCATCGAGCTGCGCGGCCGCTTCTCCGGGGCGACGGAGTTCGCCGTGCCCGTGGGGAAGTTGAAGTCGGTCAGCTCGTTGTTGAGCAGGAAGCCGCGGCCGTCGAGCAGGATGCCCGAGCCCGCGATCTGCTCGATCGTGTTCGTGTAGCTCACGGTGTTGCCCCAGCGGTCGGAGACCACGAGGTGGTTCGTGTGCTGCTCGACGCTGCCGCCGCCGGCCTTGTACGGGCCGGACCCGGTGCCGCCGTCGTAGGGCCACGGGTTGCCGTAGGCGACCGGCGCCGGGGCGGCGGTCGGGCCGATCTTCGCGGCGCGCTCGCGGCCGAAGCCGTCCGAGACGAGGCCGTTGACCGGCACGTCGACGAGGTCGGGATCGCCGACGTACTGGCCGCGGTCGGCGTAGGCGAGCTTCGACGCCTCCATGTAGCGGTACAGCGCGTCGACGCGGTCACCGCTCTGGTCGAAGTTCTGCAGGATCTTGAACGTCTCGCCGATGGTCGTGCCGCCGCTGGACGGCGGGGCCATGCCCCACAGGTCGTAGCCGCGGTAGCTGAAGTTGACGGGGCGCCGGAACGGCGCGGTGTAGTCCGCCATGTCCCGCGCGGTCATCGTCCCGGCCTCGACCGGCGCGGTGCCGGGGGAGGTCTGGGGGTGCTGCACCGTCGCGGCGAGCTCGCGCGCGATCGGCCCGTCGTAGAACCAGCGCCAGCCGTGCCGGGCGATCTGCTCGTAGGTGCGCGCGAGGTCCGGGTTGCGCAGGCGGTAGCCGGCCGGCGGCGCCTGGCCGCCCGGCAGGTAGAGCCGCGCGCTGTCCGGGAAATGGGCGAGCTTGGCCTGGTTCTTGGCGATCGCGCTCGCCAGCGCCGGGTCGAGCGGGAAGCCCTTGCGGGCGATCTGCTCGGCCGGTCGGAAGACCGTGGACAGGCTGCGCGAGCCGAAGCGATCGAGCGCGTTGCCCCACGTGGCCACCTGGCCCGGGACGCCGACGCTCTTGCCGCTCTCGACCGCGGTCTCGAAGTCCTCGGGGTTGCCGTTGGCGTCGAGGAACATGTCGGGCTTCGCGCCGGCCGGTGCCTTCTCGCGCCCGTCGATCGTGAAGACCTTGCCGTCGCTCGCGCGGCGGTAGACGAAGAACCCGCCGCCGCCGGGCCCGGCGACGAACGGCTCGGTGACGCCGAGCGTCGCGGCCGCGGAGACCGCGGCGTCGACCGCGTTGCCGCCGTGCCTGAGCACGTCGATCGCGGCGCTCGTGGCGTACGGGCTCATGGTGGCCGCGCCGCCGCCCGTGCCCTCGGCGACCGGCGACCGCGGTGGCTGCTGGCTCTGCGCCGCGCTCGCCGTGCCGCCGAAGACGGCGACGGACGCTGCGACCAAGGCCGCGAGCGACCCGATGATCAGACCCCTGACATTCATTCCGGCACCTCCCGAGTGCTGGTTTTCTGTCCGTCCGCCTACCCGCCAGCCCAGGACCTATGCTCACCTGCGACGTGAGCGCGCCCGATCGTCCGACTTCGAACGGCTCTCCGACGGGACGGACGGCGTGGGCGCGTAACCTGGCGTCCCCGGTCCGCGACTTCCTCGGCGCCGAGGAAGGTGGCGCGGCGGTACTCGTCGCCGCGGTCGTCCTGGCGTTGGCCTGGGCGAACGTCTCCCCGGAGTCCTATCAATCGGTGTGGAGCACGAGGCTGGCGCTCTCACTCGGCGATCACGTGCTCGCCACCGACCTGCGGGGCTGGGTCGACCAGGGGCTGATGACGTTCTTCTTCCTCGTCGTCGGGCTCGAGGCCAAGCGCGAGCTCGACCTCGGGGAGCTGCGCGAGCGCCAGCGCCTCGCGATCCCCGTGATGGCGGCGCTGGGCGGGATGGCCTGCGCGGTGGCGGTCTACCTCGCGATCAACGCGGGCGGCGACGGCGCCCACGGCTGGGGCGTGGCGATCTCGACCGACACGGCGCTCGCGCTCGGCGCGCTGAGCCTCGTGGCGCCGCGCGGGGCCACGCGCCTCCGGGTGTTCCTGCTCACGCTCGTGGTCATCGACGACCTCGTCGCGCTGGTCGTCATCGCCGTCGCCTACTCCGAGGCCATCGACGTCGTGGCGCTCGCCGTCGCCGTCGCGCTCTTCGGCGTCCTCGTCGCGCTGCGCTACGCGGGCCCCTGGCGCACGCCCGCCGCGGTGCTGACCGCTGTCGGCATCTGGTTCGCGATGTTCGAGTCGGGCGTCGACCCGGTCATCGCCGGCCTGGCGATCGGCCTGATCACCACCGCCTACCCGCCCGGCCGCGAGGAGCTCGAGCGCGCCACCGAGGTGGCGATCGCCTTCCGCGAGCAGCCCACGCCCGCGCTGGCGACCTCCGCGCAGCGCTCGTTCGCGTCCGCCGTATCGCCCAACGAGCGTCTGCAGTACCGCCTGCACCCGTGGACCAGCTACGTGGTCGTGCCGGTGTTCGCTCTCGCCAACGCCGGCATCGACCTCGGCGGCGGCGTGCTCGGCGACGCGGTGCGCTCGCCGATCACGATCGGGATCGTGCTCGCCTACGCGGTCGGCAAGCCGGCGGGGATCCTGCTCGCCTCGTGGCTGGGCACGCGCCGCGGGGGGCGGCTCGTCGTCACCTGGCCGGGTCTGGCGGGCACCGCCGCGGTCGCCGGCATCGCCTTCACCGTCTCGCTGCTGATCGCGGGCCTCGCCTTCGACGGGGCAGAGCTCGACGAGGCCAAGCTCGGCGTGCTCGCCACGGCGATCGTCTCGCCGCTGCTGGCCTTCGCGATCTTCCGCGCGATGGAGCACATCCCGGACACGGTCCGCGCCCGCCAGCTGCGCCGCACGGCCGAGCAGATCATCGACCTCGCCGACGACGTCGACCCGGAGCGCGACCACATCCGGGGGATGGACGACGGGCCGATCACCTTCGTCGAGTACGGCGACTTCGAGTGCCCCTACTGCGGGATGGCCGAGCCGATCCTCCGCGAGCTGCTGAGCAAGTGCGACGACGACCTGCGCTTCGTCTTCCGCCACCTGCCGCTCTCCGACGTGCACTCGCATGCGCAGATGGCCGCCGAGGCGGCCGAGGCGGCCGGCGCTCAGGGCCGCTTCTGGGACATGCACGACCTCCTGTTCGAGCACCAGGACGCCCTGACGCCGCGCGATCTGCGGAGCTACGCGGAGGAGCTCGGGCTCGACGTCGGCCGCTTCACGGAGGACCTGCGCCGCCGCCGCCACGCCGAGCGCGTGCGCGACGACGTCATGAGCGCGGACGCGAGCGGCGTCACCGGCACGCCGACGTTCTTCATCAACGGGCGCCGCCACTACGGCGCCTACGACATCGACTCGCTGACCGCGGCGGTCCGTCAGGCGCGCACCACCGCGCGGCTCGCACTCACCTGAGCCAAGCCAGGGGTTGCATGCGTTCGTAGACTCGCCACGGTGGCCACCGAACGACGCCCGGCGATCGTTGCCGTCGATGACGAGCCTGCCGTGCTTGCCGCCGTCGCGCGCGACCTGAGGCGCGGGTTCGGCGAGCGCTACCGGATCCTGCGCGCCGGCTCGGGCGCCGAGGCGCTCGACCTGCTCGGCCAGGTCCGCGCCCGCGGCGAGCAGGTCGCGCTGCTGATCGCCGACCAGCGCATGCCCGGCATGGCCGGGACCGACTACCTCGTGCGCGCGCGCCAGATCGTCCCCGACGCCAAGCGCGTGCTGCTGACCGCCTACGCCGACACCGAGGCGGCGATCGCCGCGATCAACGACGTGGCGCTCGACTACTACCTGCTCAAGCCCTGGGATCCGCCCGAGGAGCAGCTGTTCCCCGTCGTCGAGGACCTGCTCACCACCTGGGAGGCGGGCGCGGCGCTCGAGGCCGGCGGCGTCCGGGTGATCGGCCACCGCTTCTCCAAGGAGTCGCATGACCTGCGCGACTTCCTGGCCCGCAACCGGGTCCCGGCACGCTGGCTCGACGTCGAGCGCGACGGCGAGGCGCGCGAGCTGCTGCAGGTCGCGGGCGTCGACGGCGAGCGGCTGCCGGTCGCGCTGCTCGAGGATGGCGCCGTGCTCGAGCGCCCGACGATCCTCGAGATCGCCGAGCGGCTCGGGGTCACCGCGCAGCCCGCCCAGGAGCACTACGACCTCGTGATCGTCGGCGGCGGTCCGGCGGGTCTCGCCGCCGCGGTCTACGGCGCGTCGGAGGGGCTGCGGACCGTGCTGGTCGAGCGCGAGGCGCCCGGCGGGCAGGCCGGCCAGTCCAGCCGGATCGAGAACTACCTCGGCTTCCCCGCGGGCCTCAGCGGCTCCGACCTGGCGCGCCGCGCGACCGACCAGGCGCGCCGGCTCGGCGCCGAGCTGCTCTCCGTGCAGGACGCCCGCACCTTGCGCGTCGAGGGCGCCGGGCGCTTCGTCGACCTCTCCGGCGGCGGCAGCCTGAGCGCCAACTGCGTGCTCGTCGCCTCCGGCGTCTCCTACCGTCAGCTCGACGCGCCCGGCTTCGCCGACTTCACCGGGGCCGGGGTCTACTACGGCGCGGCGCTGACCGAGGCGCGCTCTTGCGCCGACCAGCACGTCGTCGTGGTCGGCGGCGCGAACTCGGCCGGCCAGGCCGCGGTCTACTTCAGCTCCTACGCGTCGCGGGTGACGATGCTCGTGCGCGGCCCGAACCTCGGGCGCTCGATGTCGCACTACCTGATCGAGCAGATCGCGGCGCTGCCCAACGTCGAGGTCCGCACCGGCGCGACGGTCGCCTCCGCCGAGGGCGAGGAGGGCCGGCTGCGGCGCCTGCGCGTGCGCGACGGCGACGCCGAGAGCTCGATGGACGTCGATGCCTGCTTCGTGTTCATCGGCGCGCTGCCGCGCACCGACTGGCTCGACGGAGTGGTGGCGCGCGACGAGCGCGGCTTCATCCTCGCGGGACCGGATGCCCGCGCCGCCGGCTGGCCGCTCAAGCGCGAGCCGCGCCTGCTCGAGACGACGGTGCCCGGCGTGTTCGTCGCCGGCGACGTGCGCGCCCGCTCGATCAAGCGCGTCGCGAGTGCGGTGGGCGAAGGATCGATGGCCGTCTCGCTGGTCCACGAGTACCTGGTCGACGCATGACCGTCCGCGAGCTCACCCGCGACGAGCTGCGCCGCGTCGACCTCTTCCAGGGGCTCGACGACGCGGACCTCGAGGCCTGGATCGACGTCGCCTCCTGCCGCGAGATCGCCAAGGGCGAGCTCGCCGCGGACAAGGGCGAAGTCGAGGTCGGCCTGCAGCTGCTGCTCGAGGGCGAGGTGCAGGCGATGCTGATCGACGGGGACCGCACCGAGCCGGTCGGGCGTCACCGCGCGCCGACCTGGATGGGCGCGATCAACGCGCTCACCGGCGGCCCGCTGCCGGTGCGCATGCAGGCGCTGACCGCGTGCCGCATGTGCATCGTCCCCGCCGCCGAGTTCCGCCGGCTCGCGCTCGCCCAGCCGGTGATCCACCAGCGGGTGATGCAGCAGGTCGCGCCGGTCATGCGCGGGATCGCCGACATCGAGTCAAACCGCGAGCGGCTCGCGTCGCTGGGCACGATGGCGGCCGGGCTCGCGCACGAGCTCAACAACCCGGCGGCGGCGGCCTCGCGCGCCGCGGCGCAGCTCGAGGAGGCGCTCGACGTGATCGCCAACGCGCTGGCGACGTTCGTCGACGCCGGCGTCGAGCGGACCGAGGCGGCCAAGCTCGTCGCGCTGCAGCGCGAGGCGCAGAACGGCGCCGACGGACGCACCGCGCTCGACGCGCTCGACGCTGCCGACGCCGAGGACGAGCTGCTCGACCGCCTCGAGGCGCTCGAGGTGCCCGATGCCTGGCAGCTCACCGAGCCGCTCGCGGCGGCCGGCGTCACGCCGGAGTGGCTCGAGCGGGTGACCGCCGCCGCCGGGCCGGCGACCGGCATCGCCCTGCGCTGGATCGCGGCGACGCTCGCCGCGCGCGGCCTGGCGGCCGAGCTGCAGGAGTCCACGCGCCGGATGTCGAGCCTCGTCGGCTCGGTCAAGGCGTACGCCTACATGGACCGCGGTGGGCTCGTCGAGGTCGACCTGCACGAGGGGCTGGAGACGACGCTCGCCGTCCTCGCGCACAAGCTCAAGCACACGCGGATCGAGGTCGTGCGCGACTACGACCGCGACCTGCCGAAGGCGACCGTCCACGGCTCGGAGCTCAACCAGGTGTGGACGAACCTGCTCGACAACGCGATCGACGCGCTCGGCGAGTCGGGGACGATCACGATCGCGACGCGGCGCGACGGATCGTGCGCGGAGATCGACGTCATCGACGACGGCCCCGGGATCCCCGAGGACATCCGCGAGCACGTCTTCGACTCGTTCTTCACCACCAAGGATGTCGGCCACGGCACCGGGCTCGGGCTGGCGACCGCGCGGCGGATCGTCGTCGACCGCCACGACGGGACGCTGAACGTCGAGTCCGCGCCCGGCCGCACGACCTTCCGCGTCCGCCTTCCGATCCGCTGAGGAGAAGCCGCCATGCCGAACTGCACCCATCTCGACCAGATCCGGGTCACCGAGCTGCCCGCGGCAGTCGATGGCTGCGAGGACTGCCTGAAGATGGGTGGCAAGTGGCTGCACCTGCGGATCTGCCTGGAGTGCGGTCACGTCGGCTGCTGCGACAGCTCGCCGAACCGGCACGCGACCGCGCACGCCCGGGGCTCCGAGCACCCGATCGCCCGCTCGCTCGAGCCGGGGGAGGACTGGTCGTGGTGCTTCGTCGACGAGGTCGGGATGATCATCCCCGACGTGCACGGCAGCACCCGCATCCCGCCCTCGCCGCTGGGCGGCTGACGCGCGTCAGCGGGTCGTCGCGAGCTCGCGCGCGTCGTCGCGCTCGCGCGGGCGCAGCCAGCCGAGGCCGGTGCGGGCGGCCTCGCGCGACTTGCGGTCGCGCAGCAGCGCCTGGTGCTCGGCGATCGCCGCGTCGAGCGGCCCGCCCGCGGTCGCGTCGCGCTCGGCGAGGATCGACGCCTCGAGGTGGGACTCGAGCACGCGGATCTCGCGCCGCGTGGCGCGGCGTGCCTTGCGGGCGCCGGAGAACCGGTCCCACGCGCGGGCGAAGGACATGAAGCTCGTGCGCTCGCCGTTGCGGTGCGCGGCGAGCATCGGGCAGACGCCGCCGTCGCGATCGGTGTAGGCGCCGACGACGATGTCGTTCGTGCGCACCCCGCGCAGCATCGCCTCGCGCGTGCTCAGCGGCAGGCAGTCGATCGCGGTGCGGAGGTCGGCGATGAGCGCGCGGCGCGACATGGCTGCGTCGCATCTTCACGCGCCCGTCGCGAGACTCAAGTCCCTTCCTGCCGCTGCAACGGCGCTTGCACGGGCTCAGCCGTCGAGCAGCTCCGCGAGCGTCCGGCCGCTCACGACCGACTCGGGCCGCTCCGCGACGACGTCCGAACCCGGCCGCGCCTCGTCGTCGCGGCGCTTGATCAGCAGCCACTGCGGCTTGGGACCCCCGCGCGTGCGCTGGAGCGCGAAGCCGCCGTGCAGCTTCTCGCCGTGCAGGACGAAGACGGCGTGGCCACGGTCGAGCGCCTCGGGCCAGGCGACGCGGCCGCCCTGCTCGTAGCTGCCGCGGTCCCAGACGATCACCCCGCCGTCGCCGAGCGCGCCCTCGAAGTCATTGTGGTCGAGCCCATGGTCCTCGACCTGCACGGCGAGGCGCTTGGCGGCGGGATCGAGCGTCGGCCCCTTCGGCACCGCCCAGGAGCGCATGACCCCGTCGACCTCCAGGCGCAGGTCGTAGTGGTGCGCGGTCGCCTGATGCTCCTGGACGACGAACACGCCGGCGCTCACCCCGCGGATCGCGAACTGCTCGTGACCCTCGACGCGCGCGGGCTCGGTCGCGACGACGTCGCCGACGGACGCCGTGAGCGCCTCCACCGCCTCGGGCGCCCCCTCGGCGTGGATCTCGCCAGTCGGGCGGACCCAGCCCATGACACCCAGCTCGCGGGCGCGGGCGACCACCGCCTCGGCGTCGACGGAGCCGCGGACGGCGCCGCGCAGCGCCCGCCTACGCGCCATCGCCCGTGGCCGCCGGCCGGTCGGGGTCCGCGCTCCACTGCGACCACGAGCCCGGGTAGAGGCGGCCCGGGCCGAGGCCGGCGTGCTCCATCACCAGCAGGTTGTGGCAGGCGGTCACGCCCGAGCCGCAGTAGGAGACCACGTGCGCGTCCGGCACGACGCCCGCCTGCGCGAAGCGCTCGCGGAGCTCGCCGGCCGGGCGCAGCCGGTCGTCGCCGGGCCGCAGGTGCTCGCGGGACGGGACCGAGCGTGCGCCCGGGATGTGACCCGGGCGGGGGTCGATCGGCTCGGTCTCGCCGCGGAAGCGCTCGGCCTGACGGGCGTCGATGACGACGTTCGCCTCCGAGGCGGCGTCGTCCGCGCTCGCCAGGCGCCCAGGCGGCCAGGACACCGGGGTGAAGCTCGCCGGCGCGACGAGCGGCGCCACGCCCGACAGCGGCTCGTCCCACGCCGCGAGGCCGCCGTCGAGCAGCGCCGCGTCGTGGCCCGTCGCGCGCAGCATCCACACGAGCCGGGCGGCCATGACACCGCCGGCGTCGTCGTAGGCGACGACCGTCGTGTCGTCGCCGATGCCGGCACGTGACATCCCTTCCGCGAACGTCTCCGGCGATGGGAGCGGGTGCCGTCCCCGCGCGGGAGAGGCCGGCGCGGCGAGCCAACGCTCGAGGTCGACGTGCACCGCGCCCTCGATGTGCCCAGCGTCGTAGGCCACGCGCGGGGAGCGGCCGTCGAGGTAGAGCCGGCAGTCCGCGACGACGACGTCGTCGCGATGGGCGCGAAGCCAGCCGGCGTCGATCACTGGCGCGATCATGCGGCGCAGGCTAGCTCCGCGTCCTAGTTGAGGTTGATCTCGAGGACGATCGGGCGGACGTCGTCGGTGAAGGCGAGCACCGGCCACCAGCCGCGCTCGTCGCTCTCGTCGTCGGCGAGGCCGGGCGGGATCGGGAGGACATGGGTGATCTCGCGCAGGATGGCGGGGCCGCCGCGCAGGGGATGGCTCATCTGGAGGACTTCCGTTTCGGGGGATCGGGAGGCGCGAGGCTCGTGGCCGGGATGCGCGTCTCGACAAAACGAACACGGCCCCCGATCCCCGGTAACACTCCCGAGCGAACTCTTAGCCAACGCATAGGTGACCGATGACCTCCACGACGCGCGTTCCCTCCACCTCGCCGTACGCCGATCGCATCGGCTTCAGCGCCGCCGTGCGCAGCGGCGACACGATCCACGTGTCGGGGATGACGGCCCTCCGCGCCGACGGCGCGATCGCCGGCGGCGAGGATCCCTACGAGCAGGCGCGCGCGGCGCTCGCGAAGATCGACGCCGCCCTGCGCGCGGCGGGGGCGAGCGCCGCCGACGTCGTGCGCACCCGCATCTACGTCACCGAGCGTTCATACGCGGAGCCCGTGGGCCGTGCCCATGGCGAGACGTTCGGCGACGCGAAGCCCGCCGCCACCATGGTCGTGGCGCAGCTCCTCGATCCCCGCATGAAGGTCGAGATCGAGGCCACCGCGCATCTGACGGGTGCCGCCGTCGCCCGCGATCAGGCGACGAGCGTGTGCTCGTCGGAGTAGATCTCGCCGCGCTCGGCCTTCTCGACCAGCGAGGCCGGCGGCTCGAAGCGCTCGCCGTAGGCGGCGGCGAGCTCGCGAGCCCGGGCCACGAAGCCGGCGATGCCGTTCTCGTAGCCGTTGATGTACTGGAGGACGCCGCCGGACCAGCCGGGGTAGCCGATGCCCATGATCGAGCCGATGTTCGCGTCGGCGACCGTTTCGATGACGCCCTCGTCGAGGCACTTGACGGTCTCGATGGACTCGATGAAGAGCATACGCTCCTCGAGGTCCCTGAGGGCGATCTTCGACGGATCCTCGACCGGCGGGAACGCGTCCTTCAGGCCGGCCCACAGGCCGGTGCGCTTGCCGTCCTCGTAGTCGTAGAACCCCTTGCCG
>DATBDM010000263.1:0-2248 GCA_036269915.1 Solirubrobacteraceae bacterium
CGGCGGTCGCCGGCACGTCGCTGCGCAAGACGGTCCACATCGGCGACAACTACTTCACGCCTCACGCGCTGACGGTCAAGTAGGGCACGACGATCACGTGGAAGTGGCCGGGCGCCGACGTGGCCGGCGACGTCCACGACGTCAAGCTCAAGTCCGGCCCCAAGGGTGCGAAGAGGTTCCACTCCCAGCCGGCGTCGAGCGACTACAGCTTCAAGCGCAAGCTGACGGTGCCCGGGACCTACCGGATCATCTGCACGCTGCACGAGAACATGACGATGAAGATCGTCGTCAAGAAGCCCGCCTGACGCACTTCCGTCCGGGGGCATGCGTAGCGTCGCGTTCGTGGTGCCTGACGCGTGCCCCATCTGCGGGTCGTCCTTCTTGCAGCCGCTGCGCTGCGAGGCGAAGGCGCAGGACGCGATGGTCGTGGACCTGCGCTGCTCGGAGTGCTCCGAGCGTCTCAGCGTCACGTGCACCCGGGCGCAGGTACGCGAGCTCGACCGCCAGCAGGCCCAGTGGCGCGAGGCGATCGTCTCCGCCTACGAGACCTCGGTGGTCGAGACGATGGACGCGCTCGCGACCTGCCTCGGAGCGGCCCTCGCGCTCGACCTGATCGGGCCCGACGACTTCGCGCCGCGGCGCTTCGCCCGGGCCGCTCCCACGGCGCCCTAGCCCTCCAGCGCCGCGACGAGCTCGGCCAGCAGCGCCGGGTTGGCGGCGGCGAGGCGCCACGGCGTCCCGTCGCGCTCGATCTCCGCGTCCACCCCGCCGGCCTCGGCGACGAGCAGCGCGCCCGGGTACCAGTCCCAGGGCTCGACGCCCGGCTGGACCCAGCCATGCAGGCGACCCTCGGCGACCCAGGCGAGGTCGAGCGTGCCCGAGCCGATGATCCGCAGCATGCCCGCCTGCTCGACGAGGTCGCGGAAGCCGTCGAGCACGCCGGGGCGGCCCTTGCGGTCCGGATGCGCGTAGGTGGCGAGGATCGCATCGGCCAGCCGCTCGGGGCCGTGCGCGCGGATCGGCTCGCCGTCGGCGAAGGCGCCCTCCCCCGCCGCCGCGGTCCAGCGCCGGCCGCCGATCGGGTCGAGCACCGCGACCGCGAGTGCGCGGCGATCGCGGACGAGCGCCGCCGCGCAGCAGTACGGCCCGAGGCCGGTGGCGAAGTTCAGCGTGCCGTCGAGCGCGTCGAGCACCCACGTGCGCCCGCCGGCGGCGGAGTCGGCGCTCGCGCCCTCCTCGCCGAGGATCCCGTCGTCCGGGCGCTCCGCGCCCAGGATCGCGACCATCGCCGCCTCCGCGGCGTGGTCGGCGGCGGTCACGACGTCGGTCGCCGCGGTCTTGGCCTCGGCGACGACCGGGCGCTCGCGTGCCGCGCGCACCGCCGCTCCCGCCGCCTCGACGAGCGCGACGGCGACCTCGACGTCAGTCCGGGGCAACCGCGGAGGCCCAGCGGCCCTGGGCGCGCAGCGCGCCGACGATCGACAACGTGGCCGGCGAGCGGTTGAAGGTGTAGAAGTGCAGGCCCGGGACCCCGGCGTCGAGCAGCTCGGCGCACTGGGCGGTCGCGTAGGCGATGCCGAGCTGGGCGGCCGCGGCGGGGTCGTGCGCGCGCTGCTCGAGCTCGCGCCGCAGGCGGGACGGGACGCTGGCGCCGCACAGGGTGGCCAGCCGCTCCGCTTGCGCGGCGCTGGCGATCGGGATGATCCCCGGCAGCACGGGCACGTCGATGCCGGCGGCGTGCAGGCGCTCGACGAAGCGGAAGTAGTCGGCGTTGTCGAAGAACAGCTGGGTGACGAGCACCGAGACGCCGGCGTCGACCTTCGCGCGCAGGTAGTCGAGCTCGGCCGACTCCGGGTAGCACGCGCCGACCACGCACAGCTCGCCGGTCTCGCCGGCGAGGGCGGCCAGCTCGGCCGCCGAGCCGAGCCCGCCGGCGGGCGGGCGCCAGTCGACGACGTCACGGGGCGGGTCGCCGCGCAGCGCCAGCACGTTGCCGGCGCCCTGGGCGGCGATCTCCGCGAGCAGGCCGCGCAGCTCGTCGCGGGTCGACCCGACGCAGGTGAGGTGCGGCATCGCCTCGAGGCGATGCTCGCGGGCGAGCCGCCGGACCAGCGCGAGCGTCAGCTCACGCGTCGAGCCGCCCGCGCCGTAGGTGACCGAGACGAACGCCGGCTCGAGCCCGCGCAGCTCCTCCACCGCGCGCCAGAAGGCCAGCTCGGCCTCGACGCTGCGGGGCGGTAACAACTCG
>DATBDM010000264.1:0-2414 GCA_036269915.1 Solirubrobacteraceae bacterium
TCTTCACGCGGGCACTCGCGCACGCGACCGCCGATCACGCCGAGGAGCTCGACGAGCAGATCGGGCGCCACGCGAAGGGCTGGACCGTGTCGCGCATCGCGCCGCTCGAGCGCGCCATCCTGCGCACCGCGCTGCTCGAGATGCTCCATCCCGAGATGGTCGAGGGCGAGCGACCGATCCCGCCCGAGGGAGCGATCGACGAGGCGGTCGAGACCGCCAAGGCCTTCTGCGGCAGCGAGGCGCCCGGCTTCGTCAACGGGATCCTCGCCGCGGTGCTGCGCGAGGAGAAGGGCGGCGCGCATGCCGCCTGACGGCCTCGCGGCGATCGTCGAGCGGCTCGAGCGGGCCGCTGCCGAGCTGCGTTCCGGCGACCTCGATCCCGGCCGCGCCGCCGCGCTCGTCGACGAGTGCGCCCGCCTCGCCGCCGACGCGGGCGCCCAGCTCGACGCCGAGCTGCGCGCCGCCGACGCGGGCACGGCCGCGCCCGGCCAGCTCCGGCTCGCATGAGCACGAGCGAGCGCGCAGCGGCGACGTACCCCGAGCACCTGCGCGCCCGGGTCGAGGAGTACCTCTCCGAGCTGCGCTTCGCCCGCGAGCCGGCGGCGGCCGGCCTGGACGAGTCGATGCGCTACTCGCTGCTCGCCGGCGGCAAGCGGATCCGGCCCGTGCTGGCGCTCGCCACCGCCTCGGCGATCGGCCGCGATCCCGAGGAGGTGCTCCCGCTCGCCGCCGCGCTCGAGCTCATCCACACCTACTCGCTGATCCACGACGATCTCCCCGCGATGGACGACGACGCGCTCCGCCGCGGCCGCCCCACGAACCACGTCCGCTACGGCGACGACGTCGCGATCCTGGCCGGCGACGGCCTGTATGCGGAGGCCTTCCGGCTCGTCCTGCACCGTCAGGCGGGAGACCCGGCGGCGATCCTCGCAGCGCTCGGCGAGCTGGCCGACGCGACAGGGGTCAACGGCATGGTCGGCGGCCAGTACATCGACGTGAAGGGGCTGGTCGACCGCGGTGTGACGTCGCTGCGCCACCTTCACGAGCTGAAGACCGGCCGGCTCATCGGGGCGTCGGTCGAGTGCGTCCTGCTGTTGAGCGACGACGGCGTTGGCGGACGGGCACCGATTACACTGCCTGCATTCCGCACCTTCGCGGCGGAGCTCGGGCTTCTCTTCCAGATCGTCGACGACATCCTCGACGTGACGGGCACGGAGGACGCCCTGGGCAAGCCGCAGGGCAGCGACGAGCGCCACGGGAAGCTCACCTACGTCAGCCAGTACGGCCTCGAGGGTGCGCGTGAGATGGCGCAGGCGTCGCACCGGAGCGCCCGCGCGGCCCTGCGCGAGGCGGCCCCGGACACATCCGCGGAGCTCGCGCAGATCACCGACTTCATCGCCACCCGATCCTCATGACCCGCCTCCTGGACTCCATCGACGGCCCGCAGGACCTCAAGGGACTCTCCGAGGAGGAGCTGCAGCGTGTCGCGCAGGAGGTGCGCGAGCTGCTGATCGACACCGTGGGGGAGATCGGCGGCCACTTCGGCGCCAACCTCGGCACCTGCGAGATCGCGGTCGCGGTGCATTCGCTGCTCGAGTCCCCGCGCGACAAGGTCCTCTGGGACGTCGGCCACCAGGCCTACCCGCACAAGATCCTCACCGGCCGCCGCGACCAGCTCCCGACGATCCGCAAGTACGGCGGCCTCGCCCCGTTCTGCTCGATCCACGAGTCCGAGCACGACGTCATGGGCGCCGGGCATGCATCGACCGCGATCGGCTACGCCGTCGGCCTCAAGGAGGCGATGCGCAAGGGCATCGGCCCCGACGGGAACGTCGTCGCCGTGATCGGGGACGGCGCGATGACCGGCGGCGTCGCCTTCGAGGCGGTTCACCAGGCCGGTGGCCTCGGCACGCCGTTCGTCGTCGTGCTGAACGACAACGGGATGTCGATCGCGCCCAACGTCGGTGCGCTGTCGCGGTACTTCAACCGCGTGCGGATGAACCCGACGCTGTGGAAGGCGCGCGAGGGCGTCGAGGGCGGCCTGACGAAGCTGCCGGCCGGCATCGGCGCGGCGTTCGAGCGCTTCGGCCCCCACCTGAAGGAGTCGATCAAGGCCTTCTGGGCGCCGGGCCTGTGGTGGGAGGAGCTCGACTTCGCCTACATGGGCGTCATCGACGGCCACGACGTGCGCGCGGTGCGCCGCGCCCTGCGGTCCGCCTTCGAGGCCGAGCGCCCCGTCGTCATCCACGTCGCCACGGTCAAGGGCAAGGGGTTCGCGCCCGCCGAGGAGGGCGGCCTCGAGGGCATGGAGCGCTGGCACGCGGCGAAGCCGAAGTCGATCGCCAACGGCGCCCCGGCCGTGGTCACGGCGGCACCCGAGACGGCTGCCGTCGCACCGGCACCCCAGTACACGA
>DATBDM010000265.1:0-7621 GCA_036269915.1 Solirubrobacteraceae bacterium
AGGTCCGCGCGACCGCGGCTCTCGAGCTCGAGCACGGCGAAGCGCGCCATCAGCTCGACGGCCTTGCGCGACTTCATGAAGACGATCGTGCGCGCGCCCTCGACGACGAGCTCGGCCAGCAGGTCGGCGGCCTCGGCGAGCGAGGAGCGGCGCGTCGCCAGCTTCTCGTCCGTGATCGGCGGGTTCCACATCGCGACCGTGCGGCGCGCGCCGGGCGCGCCGTCGCGGTCGATCACGGTGACGTCGTCGAGCCCCGTGAGGCGCTCGGCGAGCTCAAGTGGGTTGGCGATGGTGGCGCTGGCCAGCAGGAAGCGCGGCGCGGTCCCGTAGGCGTCGGCGACGCGGCGCAGGCGGCGAAGCACGTTGGCGACGTGGGAGCCGAAGACGCCGCGGTAGACGTGCGCCTCGTCGATCACCACGACCGCGAGGTTGGCGAAGAAATCGCCCCACGCCGGGTGGTTGGGGAGGATCCCCATGTGCAGCATGTCCGGGTTGGTCAGCACGACGTTCGCGCGCTGGCGGATCTGGCGGCGCTGCTCGCGCGGCGTGTCGCCGTCGTAGATCGCGGGTCGCGCACGGTCGACGCCCAGCGCCGCGAGCGCGCGCGCCTGGTCCTGCGCGAGCGCCTTCGACGGGTAGAGGTAGAGCGCCCGGGCGCGTGAGTCGCGGCACAGGACGTCGAGCGTCGGCAGCTGGAAGCACAGTGACTTGCCCGACGCCGTTCCGGTCGTGGTGATCGTCGTCCCGGCCCAGGCGGCGTGGAGCGCCTCGGCCTGGTGCGACCAGAGGCGGTCGATCCCGCGGGCCTCGAGCGCGTCGGCGACGGCGGGATGCAGCGCCTCCGGGATCGCGACCGCGCGGGGCTCGCGGCGGTTCTGCGCGGTCTGCATGACCAGGCGCTCGTCCTCGCGACCCGCGGCCAGCAGTGCGTCCCAGGGCTCGATGTCGCGGACGGTTGCGATCAGGTCATGCTACGGCGCTCGCACGAGCTTGCGCGTGCGAGAAAGCCGCATACTCCATCCGTGCCCAGCCGTCTCCGTGCCGTCTACTGCGATCTCGACGGCACGCTCGTCGGGCGTGGCGGGTCGCTGCTGCACGACGGCGAGGGACGCATCTCCACGGCCGGCGCCCGCGCCGCCGAGGCGTGCCTGCGCGCCGGCGTGGAGCTCGTGCTCACCTCCGGCCGCCGCCGCGAGACCGTCCAGCAGCCGGCGCGGCTGATCGGCCAGCCGTCGTTCGTCTACGAGTCCGGCGCGGTCGTCGTGCTCGACGGCGAGGAACACTGGCTGACCGGCGACTACACGCCGCGCGACGGCCGCACCACGCATGAGCTCGTCGAGGCGACCGGCGCTCCCGCGCTCCTGCTCGAGCACTTCGCCGGGCAGCTCGAGTACCACGACCCGTGGCACGTCGGCCGCACCGTCTCGCACCTCTTCCGCGGCCACGTCGACGCGCTAGAGGCCGATGCGCTGCTGGCCGAGCACGGCCACGCCGAGCTGCGGCTCGTCGACAACGGCGGCGCCGAGGGCGCGCCGCGGATGGTGGGCATCGAGTCACCGCGCGCCTACCAGCTCGTCCCGCGCGCGGTCTCGAAGGCGACGGGCGTCGCCTTCCACCAGCGCGCCCGGGGCTACGCGGCGCACGAATGCGTCGCGGTCGGCGACTCGCGCGAGGACCTCGGCATGGCCGAGGTGGTCGAGCGCTTCTGGCTCGTCGCCAACGCGCTCGAGCGCGACCCGTCGCTGCGCCAGGCGCTGACGCCCAACGTCCGCGTGGCGGAGGGCCGCCACGGCGAGGGTGTCTACGAGGCGGTCCTGACCGAGCTCGCCGAGCGGCGCTAGCCCGGCGAGCCGGCGCGAGCCTGCCAGTGCTCGGGCAGCTCCGGGTGCTCGAGGAAGACGATGTGGTCGTCGGTGCCGGAGGCGGCGACGGCGTCCCAGACGTGGTTGAGCGCCGCCTCCTGGTCGTCCTCGGGGACGGTGACCTCGAAGACGCCGAGCTCGTCGGGCTCGCCGATCTCCGTCTCGTCGCCGAGCGCGCTCGCCAGCGCCTCGCGCGCCGCGGCGTCGCGCGGCGTGCCGGGGTGCAGCAGGAGCATGCCGATGGTCCGCATGCGCCCGAGACTACTCGTCGTGGACCGGCGGCTCGTAGAGCTGGAGGTCGTTGCCGTCGGGATCGTGGAAGCTGGCGATCCGGCCCCACGGGTGCTCGGTGATGCCGTCCGGGAACTCGACGCCCGCGGCCTCGAGCTCCTCGACGGCGTCCTCGACGCCGTCGCTGGGCTGGAAGGCGAGCACGCCGCCGCCCGTCCCGCCCTCGGACTCGCGCGCGTTGAGGCCGATCCGCAGGTCGTTGACCTCCAGCTCGGCCCATTCGTCCTCCTGCTGGGTCACGTCGAGGCCGAGCGTGCCGGAGTAGAAGTCGACGGCACGACCGACGTCGGACACGGGAAACCACACGATCGATACACCATGGACCATGCCGTGAGGACTACCCAGGTGGCGCCCTCGCGCAACCGGCGCGCGGCGCAACAGCATCCGCCACCGTTGCACGATGCGATCCCTCCCCGTGCTCGTGGCGCTGCTGGTCGCCGCGCTGCTCCCCGCGACCGCCGCCGCCAAGCCCCGCCCGCTCGGCGTCCCCGCGAAGCAGCTGCACGCCGCCTTCGCCTGCGACGCGCCGCTGAAGGGCGCCGCGAAGACGCCCGTGCTGCTCGTGCCCGGCACCGGCGAGGACCCCGACTTCTTCGACTGGAACTACGAGCCGGCGCTCGCGCAGCTCGGCATCCCGTTCTGCACGATCACCCTGCCCGAGCACGGCACCGGTGACATCCAGGTCGCCGCGGAGTACGTCGTCTCGGCGATCCGCCGCATGCACGCGCGCACCGGGCATCGCATCGACCTGATCGGCCACTCGCAGGGCGGGATGGTCCCGCGCTGGGGGCTGCGCTTCTGGCCCGACACGCGCCGGATGCTCGGCGACCTCGTCGGCCTCGCGGCCTCCAACCACGGCACGACCGCGGCGGACGCGGTCTGCGGGAACGGCTGCACCGCGGCGACCTGGCAGCAGCGCGACGGCTCGAAGTTCATCGCCGCGCTCAACGCGGGGTCGGAGACCTGGAAGGGGATCTCCTACACGTCGGTCTACACGCACTTCGACGAGATCGTCACGCCCAACCAGGATGCCCAGACCGGCTCCACGTCGCTGCGCACCGGTCCCGGGTCGAAGGCGAATGTCGCGATCCAGGACATCTGCCCGAACGACACCGCCGACCACCTGCAGCTCGGCTCGAGCGACGCGGTCGGCTACGCGCTGGCGATCGACGCGCTGACCCACGCCGGCCCCGCCGACCCGTCGCGCATCCCCGCGACCACCTGCCTGCAGCCGGCCCAGCCGGGCGTGAACCCGGCGACTGGTCCGGGCGACGCGGCGGCGAGCTACGCGAAGGTCGCCCAGCAGTTCAACTCGGGAAAGATGCTCAGCGCGGAGCTGCCGCTGGCGTGTTACGTCACGCGCTCCTGCGCGAAGGCGCCGCTGACCGTGACCGCCAAGCCACGCACGCTGCACGTCGGCCGGCGTGCCCGCGTGCGGGTCCGCGTCCGCCGCGCCGACGGTCACGCGGTGCGCGGCGCGCGCGTGCAGCTGGGCGGGAGGACGGCGCACACCGGCCGCCGCGGCCGCGCCGTCCTGCGCGTCCGCTTCGCCCGCGCCGGGCGCAAGACGCTGCGGGTCCGCAAGGCGGGCTTCGCGACCCGCACGCTGCACGTGCGCGTGAAGCGCTAGACGAGCCGGCCGAACCAGGCGAGCGAGAGCCCGCTGCCGATCAGCACCAGCAGCAGCGCGCCGCCGGCGAAGGCGGCGGTGACCTCGCGCTGCTCGGGCTTGGAGGAGAGCCGCGTGCCGAGGTTCGCGTAGATCGACTCGAGCTTGGACTGATCGGCCGCGGTGAACGCACGCCCGCCGCTGGTCTGCGCGATCTCGCGCAGCGTGGCCGGGTCGGGCGGGACGCGCAGGCGCTGCGTGAAGCCGAACTGGTCCTGCACCTCGACCTCGCCGCTGGCGGTGCCGAGCGCGACCGTGAAGATCGGAATCCCGTACTGCTTGGCGCGCTCGGCGACCTGGATCGGAGAGATGCCACCGACCGTGTCCTTGCCGTCGGAGAGCAGCAGCAGCACCGCCGGCAGCCGTCGCGTGCCCGTGCCGTTCTCGTTCGGGACCGGGGTGCGGGCGATCTCCAGCGCGCGCTCGAGCCCGAGGCCCATCGCCGTGCCGCCCTCGGCCTGCAGGCGCGAGATCCCGGCGCGCACGGCGTCGCGGTCGGTCGTCGGCGGGACGTCGAGCTGTGGGGCGTCCGAGAAGGAGACGAGCCCGAGCCGCAGCGGCTGCGGCAGCTCGTCCGCGAGCTTGTCCGCGGCGCTCTGCGCCGCGCTCAGGCGGTCGGGCTCGACGTCGGTGGCGTTCATCGAGCCCGACGTGTCCGTGACCATCATCACCGTCGCCGCACGCTGCGCCGCCGCGACCGTGTGCTGCGGGCGCGCGAGCGCGACGATCAGCGCCGCGAGCGCGAACAGCAGCAGCAGCGGCGGCAGGTGCCGGCGCGGGCCGGGCTTCGCGGTGACGAGGTTGGGCAGCAGGCCGGGGCTCGCGAACGCGGTCGCCTCGCGCTTGCGGCGGCGCTGCAGCGCGAGGTAGGCCAGCACCGCGATCGGCAGCACGAGCAGGCCGGAGAGCAGGACGGGCTCGCGGAAGGTCACGGTGCGCGCCTTCCGCGCAGCGCGCGCTCGGAGCGGCGCAGATGGGTGGCGAGGTCGCGCAGCCAGTCACCCTCGGTCGAGAGCACGAGGTGCTCGGCCCGCGCGTGGCGGATCGAGGCGGCGACCGCCTCGCGCTCGGCAGCGGCGGCGCGGGCGAAGCGCTTGCGCACGCGGCCCGAGCCCGTGTTGACCTGCACCTGGCGGCCGGTCTCGGGGTCGACGAGCCACAGGTCGCCCATCGGCGGCAGCGTCTGCTCGCGCGGGTCGCGCACCTCGACCGCCAGCACGCCGTGGCGGGTGCCGAGCGTGCGCAACGGTCCCTCCCAGTCGCGCTCGCCGCGGAAGTCCGAGACCACGACGACGAAGCCGCGCGCGCGTGCGCTGTTGCTCGTCGCGCGCAGCGCCGCCGCGAGCGCGGTCGTGCCCGCGCCGTCCGGCTCGGGCTCGGCGCGCAGCTGCGCGAGCATCCCGAGCAGACCGGCGCGGCCCTGGCGCGGGCGGGCGATGCGCGGCTCGCCGGCGCCGACGGAGGTGATGCCGAGGCGGTTGCCGCGGCGCGTGGCGACGTGGCCGATGGCCAGCGCGACGCCCTCGGCGACGTCGGCCTTGCGCCGGTCGGCGGTGCCGAAGCCCATCGAGGCGGAGACGTCGAGCACGAGCCAGGAGGTCAGCGCCCGCTCGGCGACGTGGACGCGCACGTGCGGCTCGTGCAGCCGGGCGGTCACGTTCCAGTCGATGTGGCGGACGTCGTCGCCGGGCCGGTACGCGCGGATCCCCGCCAGCTCGGTGCCCGAGCCGACCTGCGGCGTCAGGTGCTCGCCCGGCATCAGGCTCTGGACGCGATGCAGGATCGCGAGGTCGAGCGAGCGCAGGACCTGCTGCGGGACAGGCCCGGGACCCGGGCGGTCGGGCGTGCGTTCCGGCGTGGGCGGGATCGCGGTCGCGCGGGTCATGGCAGCCGCCCTCCGCGCACGAGGCCGACGCCCGCGCCGGCGAGCAGGAACACGAGCGCGCCGCCGGCGAATGCCGCCGTCACCTGCTGCTTGGCCTGCAGCTTGGAGAAGCGGTTGCCGAGGCCCGAGTAGACCTCCGAGAGCTTCTGCGCGTCGCGCACCGTGTAGTAGCGGCCGCCCGTCGTGCGGGCGATCTCCTGCAGCGTGGTCGCGTCCGACGGCGGATTGCCGAGCGCGACGGTGGTGACCGGGATGCGGTAGCGCTTGGCGCGCTGGGCGACCGTGATCGGGTCCGCGCCGCGCGTGCTCGCGCCGTCGGAGAGCAGCACGATCCGCGCCGGCGGCCGCGTGCCGCCCGAGGTCGGCACGCGCGCGGCGTCGATCGCGAGACCGAGCGCGTCGCCCATCGCGGTGTAGCCGCGGACCTTCACGCCGTTGAGCGCCGTGATCACGCGCGCCTTGTCGGTGGTCGGCTCGACGAGCTGGTCGGCGCGCGTGCCGAAGACGACGAGGCCGAGCTTGAAGTCCTGGGGGAGCTTGGCGGCAAGCTGGCGGCCGGCGCGCTTGGCGGCCTCCATGCGCGTCGGCGCCACGTCC
The DNA here is from genome assembly GCA_036269915.1 of Solirubrobacteraceae bacterium. Classification (GTDB taxonomy): domain Bacteria; phylum Actinomycetota; class Thermoleophilia; order Solirubrobacterales; family Solirubrobacteraceae; genus DATBDM01. The sequence goes on from DATBDM010000265.1 coordinate 6,305, forward strand.
TTGTTGTTCATCGAGCCGGAGTGGTCGAAGACCATCACCACGCTCGCCTCGCGGCGCTCGTCGGCGGCGACGCGCTGGGGTCGGGCCAGCGCGATGATCAGCGCGGCGAGCGCGATCAGCGCCAGGGCGGCGGGAAGGTGACGCGCCCAGTCGCGGCCGGCGGCGGCGGCGAGCAGGTCGACGTTCGTGTAGCGCACCGCGTAGCGACGCCGGCGCCGCTGCGCGTAGACGTAGGCGGCCAGCGCCAGCGGGACCAGCACGAGGCCGGCGAGCAGGAGCGGAGCCTGGAAGCTCAATGCCGGCCGGCGCGCTCCTGCGCCAGCTCGATGCGCGGCATCGGGACCGACTCGAGCACGCCGTCGAGCACGCGGTCGGCGTCGACGCCGGCGGCCAGCGCCTCATAGGTGAGCACGAGGCGGTGCCGCAGCACGTCACGCGCGAGGTCGCGCACGTCGATCGGCAGCAGGTAGTCGCGCCCGCGCAGCAGCGCCAGCGCGCGGCCCGCGTGGACCAGGTTGATCGACCCGCGGGGGCTGGCGCCGAACTCGACCCAGTCCTCGTCGGTCTTCTCGCGCGTCTGGGTCGTGAGCGCGACCGCGTACTCCATGACGCGGCGGTCGACGTACACGGCCGAGGCGGCCTGCTGATGGTCGGCCAGCGTCTCCGGCGAGAGCACCTGGCGGGCGCGGGCGCCGCCGTCGAGCGAGCGTTCCACCACGGCGACCTCGTCGCGCGGGTGCGGGTAGTCGACGACCAGCTTGAACATGAAGCGGTCGACCTGTGCCTCGGGCAGCGGGTACGTGCCCTCGGACTCAATCGGGTTCTGCGTCGCGAGCACGAGGAACGGCTGCGGCACGGGATGGGTCTCGTGCCCGATCGTCACCTGATGCTCCTGCATGACCTCGAGCAGGGCCGACTGCACCTTCGCGGGCGCGCGATTGATCTCGTCCGCGAGCAGGAAGTTGCAGAACACCGGGCCGAGCTCGGTGTCGAACTCGTGCGTGTCGGGGCGGTAGATGCGCGTTCCGATCAGGTCGGACGGCACCAGGTCGGGCGTGAACTGGATGCGCCGGAAGGTGCCGCCGAGCACGTCGGCCGTGGTCTTGACGGTCAGCGTCTTCGCGAGCCCCGGCACGCCCTCGATCAGCAGGTGGCCGCCGGTCAGCAGACAGACGAGCACGCGCTCGAGCATCCGATCCTGACCCGAGATGACGCGCCGGATCTCGAACAGCGCCTGTTCGAGCCGGGTCTTCGTCCGGGCCGTGCTCGGTGGATCGACACTGCTCGCCACGCCTGCTCCTTCGTCCGAGATCGCTC
>DATBDM010000266.1:0-11961 GCA_036269915.1 Solirubrobacteraceae bacterium
CGTGCCAGTCGGTCGAGCGCCGCGGCTGCGGATCGAGGCGCTCGTACCAGGACAGGACGTCGGGGTTGGCGTCGCAGACGTGGACGATCTCGGGGCGGGCGTCCGAGTCGGCGAGGTGGATCCAGCGCGCGGCGGCCGACGCGAACTCGCGGCCCATCAGGCCGCCGCCGATGATCCCGAAGCGGACGGTCCTCACGCGATCAGCGCGAACGCGTCGCTCGCGCTCGCCCCCTCGTGGACGACGGCCATCAGCGCGCGCGTCATCCCGGCCGGGTCGCGGTGCTGGATGACGTTGCGCCCGTAGACGATCCCGGCCGCGCCCTGGCGCATCAGCGTCTCGGTCCGGCGCAGCACCTCCTCGTCGGGCACGCGCCCGCCGCCGCGCGGGAGGACGGGCCGGCCGCCCGCCGCCTCGATCACGCGGTGGTAGGCCTCGAGGTCGTCGGTCGGGTCGGCCTTGATGATGTCGGCGCCGAGCTCGGCCGCCTGACGCACGAGCGGGACGATCTTCTCGGCGTCGCCGTCGACGCCGTAGCCGCCGGCGCCGGGCTTGAAGACGAGCGGCTCGACCATCAGCGGCATGCCGGCCGGGTCGCACGCGGCGCGCAGGGCCATCACGTTGCGCACGCACGCGCGCAGCAGCTCGGGCTGGTCGGGGAGCAGCAGCAGGTTCACCACGACGCAGGCCGCGTCGAGCCGCAGCGCGGTCCCGACGGCGTCCTCGACGACCTCGGAGTAGAGCGTCCGCGGCAGGTCGGGGTGGTAGACGTTGGCGACGTCGGTGCGGAGCACGAGCGCGGGCTTGTCCGGGCCGGGGCGGTCTTGGAGCAGGTGCGCCTGGCCGGGCGAGAGCTGGATCGCGTCGGGCGCGGCATCGACGAGCGTGGCCACCGCGCGGCCCATGTCCTCGATGCCGGCGAGGAACGAGCCCTCGTTGAAGAACCCGTGGTCGACCGCGACGTCGAAGCAGCGGCCGTCGGCGGCGAACAGCCGTTGGAGGCGAGGGAGCGACATTACCGACAACGTTGTCATCTGCGTCGCCGAAACGCAAGCAATTGTTGACCCCAGATAGAGGGGTCTGGCCCCTTCATGAAGGGGCCAGACCCCTATTGACCTAAACGGGGTCTGACCCTCTTTAGATAAATGGGGTCAGACCCCCTTTAGGTTGCGGCCAGCCGGCGGGCGGCCTCGTCGATGACCTCGGGGCGCTTGCAGAACGCGAAGCGGACCAGGTGGCGGCCGATCGAGGGGTCCTCGTAGAACGCGCCCGTGGGGATCGCGACGACGCCGCAGCGCGCGGGCAGCTCGCGGCAGAACTCCGCCCCGTCGCCGTCGATGAGCACGTTGGCGAAGTAGGTCGCCTGGGGGACGAGCACCTGCAGGCCGGCGGCCTCGAGTCCCGCACAGAGGCGGTCGCGGCGCTCGCGCAGGGTGCCGGCGACCTCGTCGAACCAGCCGCCGGACATGCCCAGCACCGCTGCGCCGGCGTGCTGGAACGGCGTGCCGCCGGCGAAGGTCAGGTACTGCTTGGCCGCGCGCACCGCGCCGACGAGCTCGGCGGGGCCGGTCGCCCAGCCGATCTTCCAGCCCGTGACCGAGAACGTCTTGCCGAGCGAGGAGATCGTCAGCGTGCGCTCGGCCATCCCGTCGAGCGTCGCCAGCGGCACGTGCTCGCCGTCGAACACGAGGTGCTCGTAGACCTCGTCGCAGATCGCGATCAGGTCGTGCTCGCGGCACACCGCCGCGACGTCCTCGAGCTCGTCGCGCGAGAAGACCTTGCCCGTCGGGTTGTGCGGCGTGTTGAGCATCAGGGCCCGCACGCGCGGTCCCGACGCGACCGCGCGCAGGGCGTCGACGTCGAGCGCCCAGTCGGGCGGGCGCAGCGCGACCGTGCGGCGCACGCCGCCCGCGAGCGCGACCGCCGCCGCGTAGGCGTCGTAGGCCGGGTCGATCAGGATGACCTCGTCGCCCGGCTCGAGCAGCCCGAGCAGCGCCGCGGCGATCGCCTCCGTCGCCCCGAAGGTCACCTGCACGCCGTGGTCGGGATCGAGCTCGATCCCGTAGCTGCGCCGCTGGTGCTCGCAGATCGCCGCCCGCAGCGCCGGCACCCCGGCCAGCGGCGCGTACTGGTTCGCGCCGGAGCGGATCGCCTCGCTCGCGGCGTCGAGCAGCGCCGGCGGGCCGTCCTCGTCGGGGAAGCCCTGGCCGAGGTTGATGGCTCCGGTGCGCTCCGCCAGCGCGGAGAACTCGGTGAAGATCGTCGTGCCGAAGCCGGCCAGCCGGGAGGCGATCACGCGCGCGAACGCTAGTGCACTCGTCCGGACGCTCGGCGCATCGTCCGGCGCTGGCCGGGTCGTTGCTGCCGGTGCACGATTCCCGCGGACATACTGGTGGTACGGCCGCGGGCATCGGGCGACGGCAGCGGCGGGTCGGCCCCGCCGGAATGCGTCGAACGTGTGGACGCGTGCACTCCTACCGGCAGTGCGCGGATTCGCGTCCGGGTGCGCCGCCGTAGAGCCGCGCCGCGGCCTCCACGTCGGCGGGCGCGGGCACGCACGCGAGCTGCGCCGGCGTCGCGGAGGTCGCGCCGAGCGACGGCGGGCAGCGGGTGTCGAAGGCGTGGGCGCTCATCAGCGAGCACTCGGGTCCGGCGCGGTGGCGGAGCCCGAGCACGTGCCCGAGCTCGTGGGCCGCGACCCAGACCGAGAGCGGTCGCGGCGTGTCCGACAGCGAGGCACTCAGCAGGACCTCGCTGCGGCGGCCGCCCGGCGGGCGGCCGATGTCCGACGTGAACCCGAGGCAGTCGTTGCCGCAGATGCGCAGCAGCCGGCGGTCGTCGACGCGCAGCACCAGCTGCGCCGCGCCCACGGAGCCGACGGGTCGCAGGTGCACGTGCGCGCCCGACGCGTTCCAGCGCTCCACCGCCCTGGACACCGTGCGATCCATGCCCGTGGCGTCGTAGTAGCGCACGATCCCGTGCGGCCACGTGTGCGCGCGGCCGGCGCGGGCGACGGTGACGACCGAGCCCGCGAGCAGCAGCAGCACCACACCCACGAGCGCGGGACGGATGGCGGCGCGCAGCCGCCGCGGGTGAGCCGGGGGCGCTGGCATCGAGGCGTTCACATGCCTGTGACGAGCATGCCCCGTCCGACGGCCGACGAAAGGTCATTCGGTCCGAACGCCGCACCCGCCCATCTGGATAGGGTGCGCTCTGCGATGCAGAGCCCGGCCAACCAGCGCGCGGTCCGCCGGCACAACCTCGGCATCGTGCTCGGCCACGTCGTCGGGCACGGTCCGCGCTCGCGCGCGACGATCGCCCAGGAGACCGGCCTCAACAAGAGCACGGTCTCCTCGCTGGTGACCGAGCTGATCGAGCTCGGCCTGCTCGCCGAGCGCGGCACGGAGCGCACCGGCAGCGTCGGTCGCCCGGGGCTCGTCGTCGAGGTGTCCGCCACGGGCGCCGCGGGCGTCGGGCTCGAGGTCAACGTGGACTACCTGTCCGTCCGCGTCGTCGACCTCGCCGGCGGGGTGCGCCACCGGGCGCTTCAGGCCGCCGACCTGCGCGGCCGCCCGCCCGAGGAGACGCTCGACCGGCTCGCGGCGATGGCGCGCTCGGCGCTCGAGCGCCTCGAGGCCGAAGGCGTACGCGCGGCCGGGATCACGGTCGCGCTGCCGGGGCTCGTCGACGCAGCCAGCGGCACGCTGCTGCTCGCCCCGAACCTGCACTGGGAGGACGTCCCCGTCGCGACCGCGCTGGCCGAGCGCCTGGGGGACGCGGGGCCGCCGCCGACCGCCGACAACGAGGCCAACCTCGCGGCCGTCGCCGAGGCGCGCGAGGGCGCCGGCCGCGGCCTGTCGAGCTTCGTCCACGTCTCCGGCGAGGTCGGCATCGGCGCCGGCGTCGTGATCGACGGCGCCGTCTTCCGCGGCGCGCACGGGTTCGGCGGCGAGTTCGGCCACATGACCGTCGACCCCGACGGGCCGCCGTGCGCCTGCGGGAGCCGCGGCTGCCTGGAGACCCGGGCCGGCCTGGAGGCGCTGCTCGCGGCGGCCGGCGAGCCGGAGGTCGACCGCGTCCCCTCCGGCGAGCCCGTCACGCGCCTGGCCTCGCGCGCCGACGCGGGCGACGCGGCCGCCGTCGAGGCGCTGCGCGACGCCGGCCACTGGCTCGGGATCGCGCTCGGGTCCGCGGCCAACCTGCTCGACCCCCAGGCGTTCGTGCTCGGCGGCTTCCTCGCCCCGCTCGCCGCCCACCTCGCGCCCGCCGCCGAGGAGGAGATGCGCGGCCGCGTGCTCGGCGCCGGCCGCCGGATGCCCGACCTGATCACGTCGCCGCTCGGCCCTGAGGCGGCCGTGCGCGGCGCCGCCGCGCTCGCGCTCGCGCGGCTCGTCGACGACCCGGGCATGTTGGCCGAGGACGCGAGGGACTAGATGGCGGTCGCGGTCGGGCTCGACGTCGGGACGACGGCGGTCAAGGCCATCGCCGTCTCCGAGACCGGCGAGGTGCTGGCGAGCAGCGAGGAGGAGCACCCGCTCGCGACGCCGCGCCCGGGCTGGGCCGAGCAGGACCCCGAGGACTGGTGGCGCGCGACCGAGCGCGCCCTCGCGCGGCTCGACGCCGGCGAGGTCGCGGGCATCGGCCTCAGCGGCCAGATGCACGGGCTCGTCGCGCTCGACTCCTCCGACGCCGTGATCCGCCCAGCGATCCTCTGGAACGACGGCCGCACCGGCGCCGAGTGCGTGGAGATCGAGGAGCGCATCGGCCTCGAGCGGCTCGTCGAGCTGACCGGCAATCGCGCGCTGCCCGGCTTCACCGCGCCGAAGCTGCTGTGGATGCGCGCGCACGAGCCCGAGCACTACGCGCGCATCGCGCACGTGCTGCTGCCCAAGGACTACGTGCGCCTGCGGCTCACCGGCGAGCGCGCGCAGGATGCCTCCGACGCCTCGGGCACGCTGCTCTTCGACGTCGCGCGGCGGCGGTGGAGCGACGAGGTCGTCGAGGCGCTCGAGCTCGAGCGCGACTGGCTGCCGCACGTGCACGAGTCGCCCGAGCTCGCCGGCCGGACGAGCGACGGCATTCCCGTGGCGGCCGGCGCGGGCGACCAGGCCGCGGGCGCGCTTGGCGTCGGCGTCGTGCGCCCGGGCCCCGCCTCGGTCGCCATGGGGACCTCGGGCGTGGTCTTCACCGGGCTGGACGCCTACGCGCACGACCCGGTGGGGCGCGTGCACGCGTTCTGCCACGCGGTCCCGGGCGTCTGGCACGCGATGGGCGTGATGCTCTCCGCCGCGGGGTCGCTGCGCTGGCTGCGCGACGCGATGGGCGCCGAGGCGGGCTTCGGCGAGCTCGTCGAGGAGGCGCGCGCGTGGGAGCCCGGGGTGGAGGGGCTCACGTTCCTGCCCTACCTCGCCGGCGAGCGCACGCCGCACGCCGACCCCGACGCGCGCGGCGCGTTCACGGGGCTCTCCCTGCGCCACGACCGCGGGGCGCTCGTACGCGGCGTGCTCGAGGGCGTGGCCTACGGGCTGCGCGACTCGCTCGACCTCGTCGCCGAGCTCGGGCAGAGGCCGGCCGCCGGCCGCGTCTCCGGCGGCGGCGCGCGCAGTGAGCTGTGGCTGCAGATCGTCGCCTCGGTCCTCGAGCTGCCGCTCGAACGCGTCGCGGTCGAGGAGGGGGCGGCCTATGGCGCCGCGCTGCTCGGCGGGATCGCCGGCGGCCTCTGGGCCGACGCCGAGGAGGCAGTGGCGGCGTGCGTGCGCCCGCACGGGCGGGTGGAGCCCGTGGATACCTGGATCGAGCCCTACCGGGAGGGCCGCGAGCGTTTCCGGGCGCTGTATCCGGCTTTGCGTTCAGCCCGCTGAGGGTCACTACACTTCCTGAAGCTATGGCGGAGCGACTCGGGAACCGCCCCTGCGGGGGCCGCTACGGCGACATCGTCCAGGCCATCGGCAACACGCCGCTGGTCGAGCTCAAGCGACTCTCGCCCAAGCCGGGCGTGCGGATCTGGGCCAAGCTCGAATCCCACAACCCGACGGGGTCGGTCAAGGACCGCGTCGCCCGCGCGCTGATCGAGGACGCCGAGGAGAAGGGACTGATCCGGCCCGGGCAGACCATCCTCGAGCCGACCTCGGGCAACACGGGGATCTCGCTGGCGATGATCTGCTCGCGCAAGGGCTACCCGCTCAAGGTCGTCATGCCCGACAACGTGACGCCGGAGCGCACGCAGCTGCTGAAGATGTACGGCGCCGAGATCGTCTACTCGCCGGGCTCCAAGGGCTCCAACGGCGCGGTCGAGATGGCGCTCGAGATGGCCGCCGCCGACCCGTCGTACTACATGCCCTACCAGTACGGCAACCAGGCCAACCCGGACGCGCACTACAACGGCACCGCGCTCGAGATCCTCGAGGAGCTCGACGAGGTGAGCGCGTTCGTCGCCGGCCTCGGCACCGGCGGCACGCTGATGGGCAACGGCCGGCGCCTGCGCGAGGAGCTCGGCGACGCGGTGAAGATCGTCGCCGCGGAGCCGATGCAGGGCGAGCCGGTCCAGGGCCTGCGCTCGCTCGACGACGGCTTCATCCCGCCGATCATCGACCTGTCGCTGCTGGACCGGAAGATCTTCGTGACCAACCGCGACGCGATCGTCTGGACCCGCCGGCTGCTCGACGAGGAGGGCATCTTCGCCGGCGTCTCCTCGGGCGCGATCGCCTCGATCGCCGTGCGCATCGCGAACGAGCTCGACGAGGGCAACGTGGTCTTCATCGTCTGCGACGACGGCTGGAAGTACCTCTCCTCAGGGCTCTACACCCTCCCGGTCGACGAGGTGGAGAACCTCGACTCGACCGTCTGGTGGTGAACCACTCATCCCGTGGTGCGCATCCGCATCTAGAATCCAACGGACCGCCGCGAGAAGGGAACCCTCCGCATGCCCATGAACATCGGACCGATGGAACTGATCATCGTCCTCGTCATCGCTCTCATCGTCCTCGGCCCGAAGCGCTTGCCCGAGGCCGGCCGCTCCGTCGGCAAGGGCCTGCGCGAGTTCAAGGAGTCGCTGAGCGGCGACCGACGCGACGACGATGACGATGACGACGTCGCCGAGCTGCACTCGACGACGCGCAGCACCACCTCCACCAAGTAGGCCCGTGCGCATCTCCCGCGCCCTCCTGGACGAGGTCATCGCCCATGCGCGCGCGGACGCGCCGAACGAGTGCTGCGGCATGATCGCCTCACGCGACGGCGAGGCGGTCGCGGTGCATCGCGCGACCAACACGGCCGCCAGCCCGCTGCGCTACATCATGGATCCCAACGAGCAGTACCGGATCCAGGACGCGATCGAGTCCGACGGGCTCGACCTCGGGGCGATCTACCACTCGCACACGCGCTCGGAGCCGATCCCCTCGCAGACCGACATCAACCTGGCGACGCTGCCGGGCACGGGGCTGCCGTCGTTCCCGGGGACCCTCTACGTCATCGTCGGCGTCAAGTCCGACGAGAACGACGTGCGGGTCTGGGAGATCGCCGACGGCGGCTACGAGCAGCGCCGGCTCGAGATCGTCGAGGCCTGAATGGGACGCGACGGGCCGCTCGTCTGCCCGTCATGCGGCGCCGCGCACGCCGCCTCCGAGCGCTTCTGCCGTGACTGCGGCATGCCCCTGGTCCACGCTCCGGGTGAGGCAGGGACGTGGAAAGGAGGCGCGTTGCACGATCGCGCGCGCAAGGTCCGTCCGCAGTACGCCGAAGGCCCGCTCGTCAAGGTCGCGTCCGCCCGCCACCAGGCCGAGGCGGAGATGCTCGAGGCGATCCTGCTCGACCAGGGCGTCCCCGCGCTGATCCGACGCTCCGGCGGCTTCGACGTCCCCGACTTCCTCGCCAGCGGGCCGCGCGACATCCTCGTGCCCGCCTCGGGCGCCGAGGTCGCGCGCGAGGCGCTCGGCGTCACCGCCGCGCCGCAGCCCCCGCCGCGCTCGACCGTCCACGGCACGCCGCCATGGGTGCGCGGGCTCGCCGTCCTGCTGGCGGTCGTGATCGTCGGCATCGTCGTCGCGGGGCTCGTCGTCGCGCTCGTGAGCTAGCGGCGCGGACGGCCGACCCGCCGCGTCGCGCGTGTCTCGCCCCCCTCGGCCACGCGGGCCAGGTGCGAGCGCCAGGCCGCGGCCGTGTGGCGCCCGCCGCGGGTGCCGCGCAGCGCATCCAGCACCGCGTCCGGGCCCTCGCGGATGGCCGCGATCGCGGTCCGGTCGCCCTCCTCGCGCGCGAGCAGGTCGATCACCGTGCCGCCGAGCAGCAGCGCATCGGCGCGGCCGGGCGGGAACGACGGCTGCGAGCCCTCGCGCAGGCGTCGCGTCACCGCGGGGCGCACGTGAGCGGTCTGGCCCGACAGCCACTGCGCCGCGCCCTCGGCGTACCAGGCGTGCCGCAGCCAGCGGGCCATCCGCCGTGGCCCGGCCGGCGGCGGGAAGCCCGGCTGGCGTACGGCCACCGCGCGCCGGGCGAGCAGCCCCGCGGGCGCGAGCATGAGCATCTCGAGCGAGCCCTCGACGTTGGACGCGCGCTGGGCGAGCAGCCGGGGGGAGAGGACGTGCAGCTCGCGCTCGCCGGCCCAGCCGACGACGTAGCGGCGCGCCGCGGGAGCGGTCAGGCGCCGCTGCAGCGGCAGCCACGGCTGTGCCGCGTCGAGCTGCGCGGGGGAGCCGTGCAGCACCACCGACAGCTCGCCGATCTCGACCGCGAGCCGCTCCTGCAGCCGCGAGCGCGCGTGCTCGAGCTGCGCGAGCACGCGCTCCGCGTCGTCGCGGTCGCGTTCGTCGTGGCGGGCGACGAAGGTCTCGGATGCGGTCTCGACCCACACCCTGGTTACGTTTGCAGGTCTATCGCGGCACGCGATGCAGGATGCTGACCGCCTGCTGGTACGTGGGCCGATTGATCCACGGGATCAGCGGCTGGGTCGCCGCGCCGATCGGCCGGAACTGGATCGAGTCGTAGCAGGCCTGGTCGCCGTCCTTGCCCGCCTTCTGGCAGACCCTGTCGCCCGAGTAGAGCGTCGCTGCCGGCACCGCGACCGCGGCCTTGAGCGAGGCCTCGAGTGCCGCGCGGCAGCGCTTCAAGCTGCCCTTGCCGCAGTAGACCTTGCCGTAGCGGCCGCTCACCTTGGCGCCGGTGAGCGTGCGCAGGTCCTTGCCGACGTAGCCGAACCACGGGCCCTGGTAGGAGGAGCCGAGATGCGCGCCGTGCCCGTTCGGCGGGTTGTCGATCGGGGCGGTGCTCTCGAGGCGCGCGAGCGCGGTCTTGCCGAGCCGCGGCCGGAACTGGGCCGAGATCCAGCGCGGCCACCAGGCGTCCATGATCCGCACGGCGTCGGAGTGCTCGTAGACGCCGTCGCGGTTCTGGTCGCGTCGCAGGCCGCCGGCCTTCAGCCACGCGCGCAGCTCGCGCACCGCGGGCCGCAGCGCGGTGTCCTTGGGCGTGCCGATGATCTTCAGCGCGAGCGGAAGGTCCGCGTGGGCGCGGAGGTCCGTCGAGCCGGCCATCTCCATCACGTCGATCAGCTTCGCGAGCCCGATCTTGCGCTTGCCCCGGATCGTCGGCTTCAGCCGGTCCTCGAGGTTGATCGAGCGGTACACGCTCGAGTAGACGTTGTCGTCGGTGCCGCGGTAGCCCTTGGCCTGCTTGTTGTTCCAGGAGATCAGGTACTTCTGGTCGATCGCCTGGGGGTGCTGCCTGAAGGTGGTGAAGCGCGCCGTGTGGGTGGTGGGGTCGTAGCCGCGCCACTCGTAGCGCTGCAGGCCGCGGACCGGCACGTCGTAGTCGACGTGCTTGGGGCGCACCGGATTCGCCCCGGAGTTGAAGTACGCGATGTGGCGCGGGTCCGCGTAGAACCAGTTGAACGTGTAGCCGATCTTGTTCGCGGCCTTCTGGAACGTCTGCGGCGAGTGGACCTTCGCCGGGTCGTTGAAGTCGGCGAAGCCGGCCGCCGAGTCGACCTCGTGGAAGTAGGTCGAGCGCAGGTTCGTGAACGCCACGGGCTTGCCCTTGATCGTCGCGCGGGCGATGACGATGCCGAGCGCGGTGCGCTCCGCCTTGAGCGTCTGGGTGCCGGCGGGGGTCTGGTCGCCCGGGTTCGGCGTGAACGTGTTGGTCTTGGTCAGCTCCTCCATCGGCCGGCAGCGGCCGCGGTACATGTACGACGTCGAGGCGAGCGTCGGCTTGGCGCCGGTGGTCTCGCAGAGGTCGACGGCGTAGGTGTCGATGATGTCCTGGCCCGCCGAGGTCGCGCTCCAGGCGTAGTCGCGGCCGCGGCCGAGCTGCACGTAGAGGTTCACGCCGGTGAAGGAGGCGCCGCGGGCGTCGATGCCGGGCAGCCCGGGCGTCGCCGGCGCGTGCACGTCCTCCTCCATCAGGATCTGCGGCGCGAAGTACGACACCTGCGGCCCGGCGACCATCAGCGGGTGGCCGGTCTTGGAGTGCCCCCGCGAGACCAGCAGCGCGTTGGACATCGTCCGCGGCAGCGCGAGACGGGTCGCGGAGGCGCCCGGGACCGGGGAGGTCGTGGTCGCGAACTTCGCCTGGCGCACCGAGCCGGGGTCGGGCAGCGCGCGCGAGCCCTTCGCCACCCGCTTGGCGGTCGTCTCGTAGGGGAAGCGCTTGCGGAGCACCGTCGTCGGCGCCTCGGGGTCCTGGGCGGCGCGGAAGTCGCGGAACGCGCGCAGGCCGGCTTTGTGGCCGAAGCGGCGGGTGAGCGCCTGGCGGACCCCGGCCCACTGCAGCTCGAGGCCGCCGCCCTTTCCGAAGATGCCGCCGACCAGCGCGGCGGTCGCGATCAGGTCCTCGCGCTTCCACGGATCGGGACCCTGCGGACGGCCGATCGCGGCGTACTCGCCCGGCATCTTGGTCGGGTCGAGCCTGGCCTCGGAGATGTACCGGTTGATGCCGGCGACGTAGTTGTCGACGTCGCGCTGGATCAGCGCGCCCTGCCTGCCGAGGAACTCCGGCAGCTGGTCGGCCTGGCGCGTGAGGTCGGCCTCGGTGTAGGGGGCGACCTGCCACTGCTCCTCGTCCATCGCCTGGTTGGCGCCGCCGGCGAAGCTCGAGAGCTCGCCGCGGCCGGCGTGGCGCAGCACGTCCATGAAGAAGAGGCGGTCCTCGGCGGCCGCGTACCCCAGGCCGAACATCGCGCCGTCGCGCGTTCTGCCGTAGACGTGGGGGACGCCGAAGCCCTTGTCGCGCACGATCGTCACGTCGGCGCGCGGCGAGTAGACGCGCTCGGCGCCGTCGGGCTTGACGCCGAAGGTCGAGTCCTTGAAGTAGCTGCCGATCTGGCTCTGCTTGAGCCCGGGGGTCGCGTACATCAGGTCCCGGTACATGCCGAGCTGATCGCAACAGTGCGGGACGGTCGCGCCCGTGGCCAGGAAGCCGGCGAGCTGCGCCGCGTCGTAGCGGCCGTTGGCGCCCGGCGGGAGGATGTCGCGGAAGCCGCCGCCGTCGAGGGCGCCGTAGGGCTCGACCGGCGTGTCGGTGCCCGAGAGGCCGCCCGGCAGCGGCGGCAGCGGCGGCGCGCCGGGGACCGTCGGCAGGCCCGGCAGCTGGGCGTGCGCCGCGGGCGCCATGGCGAGCGCGGCGACGACGGCGGCGATGGCGACGCGGGCGTTCCTCGACACGTAGCTCCTCCTCGAACCTCCGATGGTCCGGAAGCTAGCGAGTCGTCTGCGCGCCCGCGCCGATCAGGCTCAGGCGTATGCGGGGACGCCGGCGGCGTCGGCGATCGAGGAGATCTCCTCCGACGCGCGGTCGAACTCCTCGTCGGAGAGCACGGGGGTGCCCTCGAACGGGAGATCGCGGGTGATCTCGAGCCAGGAGCGGCAGCCGAGGTACTCGTCGCGGACTCGCACGGTGACCGGACGCGGGATCCGGTAGGTGCGCAGGAGCAGGACGTGCAGCGGGTGCCGGCGCTTCCAGCTGAGGCGCTT
>DATBDM010000267.1:0-13450 GCA_036269915.1 Solirubrobacteraceae bacterium
GAACCCGCCCGTGCTGTTCTGGACGAGGACCGCGATCCGGTCGCCGACCGCGAAGCTGACCGAGTCCGCGGTGTCGGAGCAGACGTCGTTGGCGCCGGTGATCGTGCAGGTCAGCGGCGTGGCGGTGAAGGTATGCGGCGCCGCCGCGGTCGCCTTCTCGACGGTCACGATGACGTTGCCCGAGGAGGTCTTGGTGGCGTGGGCTTGTAGCCCGTCGAGCGCCCCGGCGACCGAGATCACCGAGGCGGCGGTATCGGCGTCGGGCGCCGTCGAGCCCTGCCCGCCCATGCCGAGGAAGCCCGTCTCGCCGACGTCGATCGCATCGACGCCGCCGAAGACCATGCTCGCGCCAGTGGCCCCGGTGGCGCCCGTCGCGCCTGTCGCGCCAGTGGCCCCCGTCGCCCCGGTCGCGCCGGTCGGTCCGATGCCTCCCGTGGAGCCGGTCTGTCCCGCCGCGCCGGTCGCGCCGGTGGGGCCGACCGGGCCGGTCGGACCGACGTCGCCCTGGACGCCGGTCGCGCCGGTCGCCCCCGTGGCGCCGGTCGCGCCGGTCGCGCCCGTCGGACCCGTCGGCCCGACGTCGCCCTGGACTCCCGTGGCGCCCGTCGCGCCGGCGCCCGTCGCGCCCGTGGCCCCGGTCGCGCCCGTCGCCCCGGTGGCGCCCGCCGCGCCGGTCGCCCCGGTGGCGCCCGTGGGACCCATCGGGCCGACCTCGCCCTGGACGCCGGCCGGGCCGGTCGCGCCCGTGGCGCCGCGCGCGCCGTGCGCGCCGGTGCGCCCGCGGCGGCCGCGCGAACCGGTGTACCCCCGTGGACCGCGCGAGCCGCGCGGACCGGGGCGACCTTGCGGTCCGGCCACCGGCCCGGAGTCGGCCTTCGCCTGCTCGGCGACCAGCGCGACGAGCCACAGCGCGAGCAGCAGCGCCGCGATCAGCAGTGTCAGCAGCGCGCGGCGGCCGTGGCGCGCCGTACCCCCGAGGACCCGAACCATCGCGCGAATATACGGTGTGAAGAAGCCACCGTCGAGAAATCTTGGGTCAGCCGCTCTGACGGCCGTTCGTGAAGCCGCGGAAACCCTCGTAGTGGACGTTGCCCTTGTCGTCGCGGGCCGTGACGGTGACGGGAACCTGCGTGCCCGACCGCAGCGTCGCGGTGCAGGTGAAGCGCCGGCCCTTCGAGGCGACGATGTCCTTGGGGCAGGAGACGACCGTGAAGACGTGCTGCTGCTTGAGCGCGGACGTCTCGATCGCCGTCTCCACGACGGAGTGGTCGATGACGACGGCATCGCTGCCGCAGCCGGCGATGGCGAGCGCGGCGCCCGCGAGGGCGAGGGAGAGGGGGAGGCGCACGACGGGGGAACCTACCGCGCCGCGGCGCGCTCGCGTTCGAGCCGCTCGACGCAGAACGCGCGGTTGGCCGCGACGTGCAGCCGGTGCTCCTCGGGGAGGTCGTCGCGGCGCAGCAGGAGGTCGCAGCTCTCGAGCGCGCCCTCGACGTCGCCCGCCCAGTAGCCGACGATCGTGTGCTCGAAGCGCAGCCCCCAGTCGTAGACCCACGCATGCACGAAGAGCTGGTCGTCGGGCGCGGCGGCGTCGAGGACCGGAGCGAGGAAGGCCAGCGCGGTCCGGTGCTGGTTGCGCACGCGCAGGCGCCAGACGATCTCGTGCACCGGCTCGAGCCGTGCGGGCCGTGACTCCCACGCGTCGATCAGGGCGGCGAGGCCGCCCGGCCAGTCGCCGCCGTCCGCACGCAGCACGCCGGCGCGGAAGCGCGAGTAGAAGACCTCCTCCTCCCAGCCGCCGAGCTCGATGCGCCGGTCGTAGGCGGCGATCGCCGCCTCGCCACGGCCGAGGTCGGCGAGGGTCTGCGCCAGGTAGAAGGCCGCGCGGCGGTCGTAGGGATCCTCGCGTACCTCGGCCCGCAGGATCCGCAGGTCGCGCTCGGCGCGCGGGGTGCCGCCGAGGTGCTCGTCGGAGCCACTGTCGCCGTGATGGCGCCAGCGGATCCGGTCGCGCTCGATCGGGGCGATCGTGCCCTGCACGTCCTGCACCTCGTGGATGCGCCCCGCCCAGCGGCCGTGGCCGGCGCGGACCAGCCGCTCGCGCCAGAGCGTGTGCGAGCCCGAGCCGTCGTAGTCGTAGGCCAGGGAGTACGCCGCGACGTCGTCGGGCGCCGCGGCGGCCAGGCCACGGAGCTCCCCGGCACCGACGATCTCGTCGTCGCAGTCGGCCCATGCCACCCAGTCGGTGCCGAGGGTCCCTTGCGCCGCGTTGCGCGCGGCGGCGAAGTCGTCGATCCACGCGAAGTGCTCGACGCGGCCGCGCGTGCGCGCCTGCGTGCGCGCCCAGGCCTCGAAGCACGCGACGGTCGCGTCAGTGCTGCCCGTGTCGACGAGGACGACCTCGTCGAAGGCGCCGTCGCACGACGCCAGCAGCCGCGGCAGCGTCCGCGCCTCGTCACGGGCGATCAGCGCCAGGCCGACGGTGGGGGGATCGCCCATGCGCGGAACCCTACGCGGGCGGGCTGATCCCCTCAGGCCGGCATGCCGGCTACCGGCCCGTCGCGCCCTCCGGGGCGACGTCGTGCGCGCCCTCGGCGTACTCCTCGACGATCTTCGCGCAGAAGGCCGGGAGATCGTCCGGGTTGCGGCTGGAGACCAGGCCCTGGTCGACGACGACCTCCTCGTCGACCCAGTTCCCGCCCGCGTTGCGGATGTCGGTCTTGACGCTCGGATAGGAGGTCAGCGTGCGACCGCGCACGAGGTCGGCCTCGACCAGCGTCCACGGCCCGTGGCAGATGACGCCGACCGGCTTGCCGGTCTTGAAGAACTCCTGCACGAAGCGGATCGCGTCCGCGTCCATCCTCAGGTTGTCGGGGTTGGCGACGCCGCCGGGGAGCAGCAGCCCGTCGTAGTCGCCGACGGTCGCGTCGGCGACGGCCTTGTCGACCGCGAAGGTCACCGACGGGTTGATGTCGGAGTTGACCGCCTGGATCTCGCCCGTCTCGAGCGACAGCAGCTCGGTCGTGCCGCCCGCGTTCGCGATCGCGTCGCGGGGCTGCTCGAGCTCGGGCTGCTCGACGCCGTCGGCGGCGAGGATGGCGATGGTCTTGCCGTTGAGTTCGTTGGCCATGGGCTCGGGCTACCCGGTTTCCCGGCCTATCGTGGGATCGGTGTCCGTCTCCTCACAGCCCGGCCCCGGGGAGCTGCGAGCGCGCCTGGACGAGCTGACGCTCGACGACGCGCATCGCCTCGGACGCCGCCTGGAGCGCCTGCGCCGCGGCGCGGACCCGCAGGCGCTGCAGCGGATCGAGCGCGACGTCGAGCGCGCCGAGGCGAAGGTGGCGCGCCGCCGCGCGGCGGTCCCCGCGGTCTCCTACCCGCCCCAGCTGCCGGTCTCCGAGCACCGCGAGGAGCTGCTCGCCGCGATCCGCGACCACCAGGTCGTCGTCGTCGCGGGCGAGACGGGATCGGGCAAGACCACCCAGCTTCCGAAGCTCTGCCTCGAGCTCGGCCGCGGCGTCCGCGGCATGATCGGCCACACGCAGCCGCGCCGGCTCGCCGCCCGCACCGTCGCCGAGCGCATCGCCGACGAGCTCGACGTGGAGCTGGGCGAGGCCGTCGGCTACTCCGTCCGCTTCACCGACCGCTCGCGCGAGGACACGCTCGTGCGGCTGCTCACCGACGGGCTGCTCCTCGCCGAGATCGGCCGCGACCGGCTGCTGCGCCGCTACGACACGATCATCGTCGACGAGGCGCACGAGCGCAGCCTGAACATCGACTTCCTGCTCGGCTACCTGCACTCGATCCTCCCGAGCCGGCCCGACCTGAAGGTGATCATCACGTCGGCGACGATCGATCCGCAGCGCTTCGCCGCGCACTTCGGCGACGCGCCGGTCGTCGAGGTCTCCGGGCGCACGTATCCCGTCGAGACCCGCTACTCGCCGCTCGAGGAGGACGACGACCCGGTCGACGCGATCGGCGGCGCCGCCGAGACGCTGCTGCGCGAGACCAACGGCGACGTGCTCGTGTTCCTCTCCGGGGAGCGCGAGATCCGCGACACCGCCGATGCGCTGAACGGCCGGCTGCGTGACGACGTCGACGTCCTGCCGCTGTACGCGCGCCTGTCCTCCGCCGAGCAGCAGCGCGTGTTCCGGCCGCACCGACGCCGCCGTGTCGTGCTCGCCACGAACGTCGCCGAGACCTCGCTGACCGTGCCGGGCATCCGCGCGGTGATCGACCCTGGCACGGCGCGGATCAGCCGCTACTCCGCGCGGCTGAAGGTCCAGCGGCTCCCGATCGAGCCGATCTCGCAGGCGTCCGCCGACCAGCGCAAGGGCCGCTGCGGCCGCGAGGCCGACGGCATCTGCATCCGCCTCTACGGCGAGGAGGACTTCGGCGAGCGCCCGCGCTTCACCGATCCCGAGATCCTGCGCACGAACCTCGCCTCCGTGATCCTGCAGATGGCGGCGCTCGGGCTCGGCGACGTCGAGAAGTTCGGCTTCCTCGACCCGCCGGACCGCCGCCAGGTGCGCGACGGCGTCAACCTCCTGCACGAGCTCAACGCACTCGACGCGAAGGGCGACCTGACCGAGCTCGGCCGCCGGCTCGCGCAGCTGCCGGTCGACCCGCGGCTCGGCCGGATGGTCCTCGAGGCCGACACGCGGGGCTGCGCCGACGAGGTGATCGTGATCGCCGCCGCGCTGTCGATCCAGGACCCGCGCGAGCGCCCGGCCGACAAGCAGGCGCAGGCCGATCAGTCGCACGCGCGGTTCGCGGACGAGACCTCGGACTTCCTCGGCTACCTGAACCTGTGGCGCTATGTGCGCGAACAGCAGCGCGCGCTCGGCTCCAACGCGTTCCGCCGGCGGATGAAGGCCGAGTACCTGCACTACCTGCGCGTCCGCGAGTGGCAGGACCTCGTCGGCCAGCTGCGCCAGGCGGCACGCGAGGTCGGCGTGCGCTTCGCGAGCGGCGACGGCGAGCCCGAGCCGATCCACATGGCGCTGCTCTCGGGGCTGCTCTCGCACATCGGCATGCGCGACTCCAACCGGCGCGAGTACGTCGGCGCCCGCAACGCGCGCTTCGCGATCTTCCCCGGCTCGGCGCTCGCGCGCCGCCAGCCCGACTGGGTGATGGTCGGCGAGCTCGTCGAGACCTCGCGGCTGTGGGGTCGCGACGTCGCGCGCATCGATCCGCGGTGGGTCGAGCCGCTCGCCGAGCACCTCGTCTCGCGCACGTACTCCGAGCCGCGCTGGCAGCGCTCGCGCGCGCAGGTCGTGGCCACCGAGCGCCTCACGCTGCTCGGGCTCCCGATCGTCGCCGGCCGCACCGTCGGCTACGGCGCGATCGATCCCGCGCTCGCGCGCGAGCTGTTCATCCGCCGGGCGCTGGTCGAGGGCGAGTGGGACACGCCGCACGCGTTCGTGGCCGACAACGAACGCGCGGTCGACGAGGTGCGTGCGCTCGAGGACCGCGCGCGCCGCCGCGACCTGCTGGTCTCCGACGCCGTCCTGTTCGACTTCTTCGACGCGCGGATCCCCGCCGACGTCGTCTCCGGCGCGCACTTCGACCGCTGGTGGCGCGACGAGCGCCGCCGCGCGCCCGATCTCCTGACCTACACGCGCGAGCTGCTCATCGCGCCCGGCGCGGCCGAGGCGCTGGCCGGATCGGGCCGCCCGGGGGACTGGAAGCAGGGCGAGCTGCGCCTGCGGCTCACCTACCGCTTCGAGCCGGGGACGGCGGAGGACGGCGTGACCGTCCACGTGCCGCTGAAGATGCTGCCGCAGCTGCGCGCGGACGGCTTCGACTGGCTGGTGCCCGCGCTGCGGCCCGAGCTGGTCACCGCGCTGATCCGCTCGCTGCCGAAGGATCTTCGCCGCTCGCTCGTCCCCGTGCCCGACGTCGTCGACGAGGTGCTCGCGCGCCTGCGCCCGCGCCAGGGCCGCATGACCGAGGCGATCGCGCGGGCGATCGAGGACGCCTGCGGCGTGCGCATCCCGCCGGACGCATGGGACCCGTCGAGGCTGCCCGAGCACCTGCGCATGGGCTTCCGCGTCGAGGACGACGCCGGCGAGGCGATCGCCGAGGGCACCGACCTCGACGCCCTGCGCCGTGCCGTCGCGCCGCGGCTGCGGGCGGAGCTGTCGGCGGCGAGTGCCTCGCTCGAGCGCCACGGCCTGCGCGACTGGCCGGGCGGCGAGCTGCCGCGCGTCGTCGCGCTGCCGGGGACGGGGCAGGCCGTGCGCGCCTACCCGGCGCTGGCCGACGAGGGGGAGACGGTCGGCGTCGCCGTGCTCGAGACGCCGGCGGCGCAGCGCGCGGCCATGCAGGCGGGGACCCGGCGGCTGCTGCGGCTGACGGTCCCGTCGCCGCAGCGCTTCGTCACCGGCCGGCTCGACAACGCCGCGAAGCTCGCGCTCGCGAGCGCCCCCCACGGGAGCGTCGCGGCGGTGCTCGACGACGCCCAGACCGCGGCGCTCGACGCGCTCGTCGCCGAGGCCGGCGGGCCCGCGTGGGACGAGGCCGCGTGGCGGCGGCTGCGCGACCATGTCGCCGGCTCGCTCGCCGACCGCACGGCCGCGGTCGTCGCCCAGGTGGTCGCGGTGCTCGACGCGGCGCGCGACGTCGAGCGCGCGCTCGAGCCACTGAGCGCCCCGGCGTTGCAGCCGGCGCGCGCCGACGTCCGCGAGCAGCTGCGACGCCTCGTCGGCCCCGGCTTCGCGACCGCGAGCGGGGCCGCCCGGCTGGGGGACGTCCAGCGCTACCTGCGCGCGGCGGTCGTGCGGCTGGAGCGCCTCCCGGACGTCGTCGCGACCGACCGCGACCGGATGGCGGCGGTCCGCGAGCTCGAGCGGGCGTACCGCGAGCGGCTGGAGTCCTGGCCGCGCGGGCGTCCGCTGCCGGACGCGCTGCGGGAGGTGCCGTGGATGCTCGAGGAGCTGCGGGTGGGCCACTTCGCGCAGGGGCTCGGCGTCAAGGGCGCCGTATCGAGCAAGCGCATCCGCCGCGCGCTGGCCGACGCCTGACCGCCCCCGCAACTCTCATCTGCGCGACCGGTTGTGGGACTCCGTAGGGACCTAACGATCCAAGGGAGATCCACATGCTGGCACGACTTCGACGGCGCGCGACCTTCGCCAACGTCACCTCGGCCCTCGCCCTCTTCGTCGCTCTCGGCGGCACGAGCTACGCGGCCATCACGCTTCCGGCCAACAGCGTCGGCTCCGACCAGATCCGCACCGGCGCGGTGGGAACGCCCGAGATCCGCACCGGCGGCGTCGGCGCCTCGGAGATCAAGACCAGCGCCGTGCGCGCGTCCGAGATCAAGACCGGTGGCGTCGGCGCCTCGGAGATCCACACCGACGCGGTCCGCGCCAAGGAGATCAAGAGCGGCTCGGTCGCCAACGACGAGCTCGCCGCCGATGCGGTGACCGGCCCGAAGGTCAAGGACGGCAGCCTCGAGGCGGCCGACCTCTCCGACGCCGCGCGCAGCTCGCTCGCGGGCAACGCTCCGTTCCGTTCCGCGGTCAACACGGCCGGCACCGCCGTCGCCGGCAACGCCACCGGCGCGTCGCGCGCCTCGGCGGGCGTCTACACCGTCGACTTCGGCAAGGACGTCAGCGCCTGCTTCTACTCGGCGACGCTCGCGGCGGTCAAGAACGGCACGGGCACCGACGCGCCGACGGCCGGCAGCATCACCGTCGAGCCCGGCGCCGCGGCGACCAGCGTCACCGTCCGCACGTTCGCCGTCCCGGGCGGCGCGGCGGCCGACGAGCCCTTCCACCTGGGTGTCAGCTGCTGACCCTTGCGTCTCTCATGAGAGCTTTCTAATCTTCGGACCAATCGCGCTCGGCGGCCTGGGGGGTCGCCGAGCGCATCATTTCGAAGAGGGGGAAGGGAATTTTGTCCCGTAAGGGATTGCGGATCCTGGCGGCCTCGGCCGTCATCGTCGCCTCGGCGACCTTCACCAGCAGCGCGTCGGCGCTTGCGCCGGGCGAGCACGCCGGCAGCCCGACCATCCACGTCAACGTCGGCGACGACGTCGCCGGCGGCCAGCAGCTGCTGGCCTTCGACCTCGCCGACCAGGGCGCGACGGAGAACGGCACGCCGGTCTACGTCTACGCGCCGCACGGCGCCGTGGGCGCGAGCACCAGCAAGGGCATCGCGGGCATGGACCCGACCATCGACCGGATCCCCGGCGATCCGTACACGCCGTGCGCGGACGAGAAGCCCGAGGACTTCGTCATCTCCAACGGCCAGGTCCAGGGGCTCACGGACGAGCTCGCGGGCAAGCCGGGCGATCCCGGCATCGTGCAGGTCGACACCGACCACTTCGGCCCGATCGGCGAGGCCAAGCCCGGCGACGCCAGCTCGAAGGCGCTCGTCGTGCTCGCCTACAACATCGTCGACGGCTCCTACTACGACTGCGAGGCGACCCAGTACACGGTCGGCTACTTCGCGCCGCAGTTCATCGACGAGGACGGGCTCAACGTCATCGTCATCGACACGAAGAACTGGGACGAGCTCGTCGGTCATCCCGATTCGACCGACCTGACGATCGAGGGCGTCATCGCCCACGAGCTGCAGCACCTGCTGCACAACTACTCCGATCCGGGCGAGCTGTCCTGGGTCGACGAGGGGCTCGCGGACTTCGCGATCTTCCTCAACGCCTATCCGATCGGCGGCTCGCACAACACCTACCACCAGGTCTTCCACCGCGAGACCTCGCTGACCCGCTGGGGCGGCGGCCTGGAGAACTACGGCGCCTCGCTGTCGTTCTTCAAGTACCTGTGGGACCAGGCCGGCGGCAACGGCGGCGGCAACTACGCGCCCGACCAGGTCAACAGCCACCGCAACGGCGACCGGCTGATCCAGCTCGTGTTCGCCGACAAGGCGGACGGCTTCGAGGGCGTGCAGTCGGCGATCACGAAGTACAACACCGGCCTGCTGGCGGGCGAGACCGCCGTGCGCAGCGCGGCCGAGGTGTTCAAGGACTGGACCGTCGCCGACTACCTCGACGCCGAGGGCTCGAACGTGTTCGACGTCCGCGGCCTCGACTTCGGCAACCCGGCGACGACCGCGTGGACGATCTCGCTGGCCAACCAGGAGTTCTTCGGCGGGCGCGACATCTACAAGGGCGCCGTGCCGCAGGCCAAGTACAACAACCGGGTCAAGAAGGGCCTGGCCGGGAACACGACGGCGCTGCCGTACAGCGTCTCCTACCAGCAGTACACGAACCCCGGCCCGACCGTGACGGCGAAGCTGACGGGCGATCCGCGGACGCAGGTCGCGCCGCACTCGCCGCCGACCCACTGGTACGCCGGCTACCAGAGCCAGTCCGACCACGTGCTCAACGTGGGCGGCGCGGCGCCGGGCGGCAAGACGCTCGACTTCTGGAGCTGGTACTTCGTCGAGGAGGGCTGGGACTACGGCTTCGTCGAGTACACGACCGACGGCACCACCTGGAAGACCGTCCCCGTGACCGACGTGGCGACCGGCAAGGTCATCTCGACGAACACCAACCCGCAGGGCAACAACACCGAGGGCAACGGCCTGACCGGCACGTCCGGCGGCGGCTACTTCGTCGACGAGCCGAAGTACCTGCACCTCAATGCGGCGATCCCGGCGGGCGCGCAGGCCGTGCGCATGCGCTACTCGACGGACACGGCCTACCTCGACACCGGGTGGTTCGTGGACGACGTGAAGATCGGCACGACGCCCGCGACGCTGTCCTCGCCCGCGGGCGAGTGGTTCGAGACCCAGGGCATCCAGGACAACCACTGGATGCTGCAGGTGATCGCGCCGTGCGACCTCACCCCGGGCGTCTCCAGCGCCGGCGAGAAGGTCGACAACCTCGGCTACCACGTCTACCGGGCCGAGGGGACGAGCGTCGCGATCGGGGGCCTGAACACGAAGTGCCTCGGCAAGCGGCAGCTGACCACGGTCATCTCCAACATGCCGACGGGCGACCTGACGTTCCTGGACGCCCCGTACACGTTCGCGTTGCAGAACACCGGCAACGCGAAGTAGCAGGTGGCGGGCGGCGGCGTGCACTGCACGCCGCCGCGTTCGCTACAACCGTCCTGTGCTCCGTCGCCGCCGCCGCTCGTCGTTCTCCTCGTACGGGCGGACGGGGGCGCCGTGGCTGCAGCCGGTCGGCCGCCGGCGCCGCCGGAGGTTCCCCGCCGGGCCGCTGCTCCTGCTCGGCGCGCTGATCGTCGTCGCGGCCGCGGCGGCGGCGTTCTTCTACCGGCGCCACGAGACTGCCGATCGCCGCCAGGCCGCCGCCCAGCACTTCGCCGACGCCTGGCAGCGCGGCGACTACGCCGCGATGTACCGGCTGATCACCCCGGCTGCGCGGCGCGCGCGCAGCCAGGCGGCGTTCACCGGGCTCTATCGCGCGGTCCGCCGGCAGGCGACGATCACGAAGGTCGCGCCGCAGGCGGTGGGCACCGTCCGCAACGGGCGCAGCCTCGTGCCGGTCAGGGTCCAGACGCGGCTGTTCGGGACCCTGCGGGGGAAGGTGACGCTGCCGATCGAGGACTCGGGCTCCGGCTCCTATGTGGCCTGGACCCCGTCGCTGCGGCTCCCCGGCCTGCGTCCCGGCGAGGCGGTCACGCGCCGGATCCTGCGCACGCCGGCCCGCGCCTCCGTGCTCGCCGCCGACGGCAGCCGGCTCGCCGATCACCCGGCGTCCGCGGCGATCGCCGGCACGCCGCCTGCGGCGGGGCAGGCGGGCACCGGGCTCGAGGCGCTCTACGACGCACGGCTCGGTGGGCGCTCAGGCGCCGAGCTGCGCTTCGGGCACCGGATCGTGCGCAAGGTGCCGGTGCGCAAGGGGCATTCGCTGCGCTCGACGATCGTGCCGAGCGTGCAGGCCGCGGCGGCGAGCGCGCTCGGCGGCCGGCTCGGCGGCATCGCCGTGGTGCGCCCGAAGACCGGCGACATCCTCGCCCTGTCCGGGCTGGCGGTCTCCGGCCCCCAGCCGCCCGGCTCGACCTTCAAGATCATCACGCTGTCGGCGGCGCTCCAGCACCGGATCGCCACGCCCGCCAGCTCCTACCCCGTGCGCACCTACGCGCTGCTGTCGGGCGTGCGGCTGCGCAACGCGAGCGACGAGTCCTGCGGCGGGTCGCTGACCGCCTCGTTCGCGATCTCGTGCAACTCGGTGTTCGCGCCGCTCGGGGCGAAGCTCGGGGCGAAGCGGCTCGTCGGCGCCGCGGAGTCGTTCGGCTTCAACGAGAACCTGAAGGTGCCGGCGTTCAAGCCGAGCACGATCCCGGCGCCGTCGCAGCTCAAGGACGACCTGGCGGTGGGGGCGAGCGCGATCGGCCAGGACCGCGACCTCGCGACGCCGCTCGCGATGGCCTCGGTCGGCGCGACGATCGGCAACGACGGCGTGCGCGCGCGGCCGCGCATCGCGCGCTCGGCGAATGTGCGCAAGCGCCGCGTGGTCCGCGCCTCCGTCGCCCACCAGGTGCGCACGATGATGCTCAGCGTGGTGAGCTCGGGCACCGGCGTCGCCGCCGCCCTCCCGGGCATCCAGGTCGCCGGCAAGACCGGCACGGCCGAGCTGCGCCCGACCGCGAGCGGCCCGCCGGACCCGAGCAACACCGACGCCTGGTTCGTGGCCTTCGCCCCGGCCCAGGCGCCGAAGCTCGCGGTCGCCGTGATGCTCGTCGGCGCGGGGGCGGGCGGCGCGGCCGCCGCCCCCCTCGCGCGCCAGGTGCTCGCCGCGGCGCTCTAGAGGAGCCCGCGCTCGCCGAGCTCGCGGCGCAGGGCGCGCCGCTGCCACGGCGACGCGGCGGCGAAGGCCGAGAGCGCCTCGCGGGACTCGCGCGCGGACGCGCGGATCTCCGAGAGCTCGGACTCGAGCGCCTCCATGCGCGTGCGCTGCGCCTCGACGGTCGCGCGCAGCTCGACGAGCTCGGCCTGGTCGCCGTCGGAGAGCTCGGTGGTCCACTCCCACGCGGGCGTGTGGTCGCGCTCCTCGCGCTCCTCGGTGAGCACGTTGGACACGACCGGGCTCGGTCGCGAGCGGCCGCGCGGCGCCAGGGCGGCGCGGAGCTCGTCCGGGGAGACGTGTGGTTCGCTGGAACGATCCGGCTGGGTCATGCCCGTCGGGTTCGCGGGCGCGCCGAGCCCTCCTGCCTCATCGGGCGGGCTGCAAACGAGCGACCAGCGGGTCAGCGCACCGGGGCAGGGGCAGAGCTCGAGACGTGCGTGACGCGCGACGCGTCGGTGGCGCGCATCAGCCGGCTCGGGAGGTCCGTCCGCATCCAGCGCGACTGCGGCCCGGGCAGCGTCGAGACGATGATCTCGTCGTGGCGGCGGGGGTCCCAGACCTCGAGCACGGCCTCGATCGGATCCTCGTCGCCGACGAGGCCGTCGGCCTCGATGCCGGCCTCGCGCCAGG
The DNA here is from genome assembly GCA_036269915.1 of Solirubrobacteraceae bacterium. GTDB lineage: Bacteria > Actinomycetota > Thermoleophilia > Solirubrobacterales > Solirubrobacteraceae > DATBDM01. The sequence goes on from DATBDM010000267.1 coordinate 12,413, forward strand.
CCGCCAGGGCGGCATCGAGTCGCGGCCGCGCGACGTCGCGCGCCTGTAGGCCGGGACCCACGCACGGCATGACGAGGGTGAAGCGGTCGGGTCCGTCCTCGAGCCGGGCGCGGAGGGTGTTGATCAGCTCCGGGCTGTCCGCCGTGACGTTGGCCACGACGAGAACCGAGATGGGTGCGTGCATGCGCTTCCTCCTGCTCGATGCGGCGCTCTCGCGCGCCTCGAATTCGATCGTACCCCTCCGCGTGAGGGCTGGGTGAAGGACTCCGCCGCTGGGCCAACGGGCGGCCGGTTCGGCTTGGCCCGGCGTCGATTTCACCGGCGCCCGGCGCACCGCAGACTGGCGGCATGCGCTGATCCTCCCCAGAACGCCGACGGCCCGCCTACGGGCGGGCCGTTCGTCGTCTCTAGTGGTCGCTCAGAGCGCCGCCGCAGAACGGGCACGAGGCCCGGTGCGCGACGCGCTCGGCGTCCCACAGCCGCAAGCACTTGCGGCAGATGAAGCGCATCATGGCTTCACCTCCTTCTCACTACACAGCACGACCGCCGTCATTGGCGGTCGATGGAGGCGGCGGGAATGCGTCCCGCGTGTGCATTCGCCTCAGCCGGATAGTCTAGCTCAGGCGGTCGCCGCTGCCACCGCGGAGCGGCTGTCCGGCAGGAGCTCGAGATGCCGGTTGAGCGCCGTCAGCGCGATCAGCCGCCGGACCGCCTGGGAGCCCTCCACGACCAGCAGCCGGCGGCCGTCGCGCAGCGCGCGGCGATGGGCCGCGAGCACCTGGGCGAGCCCGGCGGAGTCGATGAAGCCGAGGTCGGAGAGATCGAGCACCAGGCAGTCGGGTCCGGTGGCCTCGACGCGCCGCAGCTCGGCGTCGACGGTGTAGGCCGCGGGGCCGCACAGCTCACCCTGGATGGCGACGCGCACCGCCCTGGTTCCCAGCGCTTCGATCACCACCTGACACAGCACGGCACTTCCCCTCCTCGGACCGCCTGGCGGCTGCCAGTACCCCGCCGCCACCCTACTCAACCCCGGCCTGC
>DATBDM010000268.1:0-4175 GCA_036269915.1 Solirubrobacteraceae bacterium
CAGGGCATCCAGATCCCGCTCGGCCGCGGCTTCGCCGGGCGCATCGCCGCCGAGCGCCGCCCGGTCGTCATCGCCGACGTCGACCACGCCGACATCCTCAACCCGATCCTGCGCGAGAAGGGCATCAAATCCCTCCTCGGCGTCCCGCTGCTCGTCCAGGGCCGCGTCATCGGCGTCCTGCACGTCGGCTCGCTCACCCCCCGCGACTTCACCGACGACGACCGCGACCTCCTCCAACTCGCCGCCGAGCGCGCCGCCCTCGCCATCGAGCAGGCGCGCGTGTACGAGCAGCGCCGCGTCGCGGAGGCGCTCCAGCGGCGCCTGCTGCCGCGGCGGCTCGCCGAGGGCCTCGGCGTCCAGGTCGACGCCCGCTATCTCCCCGCGGCCGGGGCGAGCCTCGGCGGCGACTGGTACGACGTGTTCTCGGTGCCGGGCGGGAACATCGGCGTCGCCGTGGGCGACGTCGTCGGGCACGGCATCGAGGCCGCGGCGGTGATGGCGCAGCTGCGCACCGCCCTGCGCGCCTACGCCGCCGACGGCCACCCGTCGGCCGGGGTGGTCGACCGGGTGAACACGCTGATGTGGCAGCTCGGCCCTCTGGCGATGACGACGCTCGTCTACGTGGTGCTCGACCCGGTCAACGAGTCGCTCGAGCTCGTCAGCGCGGGCCACCCGCCTGCGCTGGTGGTCAGCGACGACGGCCCGGCGGCCTTCCTGGAGCCGCACAGCGGCGTCGCGCTCGGCGCGACCCCCACGGCGCGCTACGAGGCGTCGGCCTTCGCGCTGCCCACCGGCTCGACGGTCTTCCTCTACACGGACGGTCTCGTCGAGCGCCGCGGCGAATCGATCGACTTCGGCCTCGAGCGGCTGCGCGCGATGGCCGACGGGCTCACCGACGTCGAGGCGCTGTGCTCGACCGTGCTGGACGGACTGGTGCCCGACGGGCCGGCGGACGACATCGCGTTCGTCGCCGCGCGCGTCCCGCCGCTGCAGGACCGTCTCGAGGGGCGCTGGGCGGCGACGCCGCACAGCCTCGCCCCGATCCGCCAGCTGCTGCGCCGCTGGCTCGCGTCGCACGGCGCGACGGACGCCGAGACCTACGACATCGTCGTGGCGCTCCAGGAGGCGTGCGCGAACGCGATCGAGCATGCCTACGGCCCGGGGCCGGCGGACTTCTCCGTGGAGGCGGAGTGCGACGGCGGCCGCGTGGTCGTGACCGTGCGCGACGCCGGCGGCTGGCGGCCCCCGCGCGGGCGCGACCGCGGCCGCGGCATCCCGCTGATGAAGGCCCTGATGGACACCGTCGAGGTGCGCCAGACCGACGAGGGCACGACGGTGGTCCTCACCCGACGGCTCGCGAGGGCCGCCGGGTGACGATGATCGCCCGCATCGTCGAGGAGCATCACGGCGACTACCCGGTCGCCCGGGTCCAGGGCGAGATCGACGCCTCCAACGTCGCCTGGCTCGAGACGCGCCTGAGCGCCATGCTCGACAACCGGGCGCACGGCCTCATCGTCGACCTCGCCGGCACGACCTACCTCGACAGCGCCGGCATCGCGCTGCTGTTCGGGCTGGCCTCGACCCTGCGGCGACACCAGCAGGAGCTGCGGCTCGTGGTCATCGCCACCTCCCCCATCGCGCGCATGGTGACGCTGACCGGCCTCGCGTCGGCGGTGCCGACGCACGAGTCGATCGAGGCGGCGGCGGGCGACTAAGCCGTCGAGCGGCCGGCGCGGGCGCCGTCGAGCGCGAGCGCCAGCACGCGCCGGCGCTGCTCCTCGTCGGCGTAGGTCGCGTTGGCGACGCCGATCACGAGCTGCAGGAGGTCGGCGAACGCCAGATCGGCCCGCGCGTCGCCCGAGGCCTGAGCGCGCGCGAGCAGCGGCTCGCCCGCGGCGTACATCGCCTCCTTGGACTCCTTCAGCATCGGCGAGTCGCGGTTCAGCTCCTCGAGGATCGAGCGCTTCGTCGCGATGTAGCCGATGAAGCGCTGCAGCCACGCGGTGAGCGCGTCCCACGGCGGCAGGTCGGCGACGTCGTCGGCCGTCTGGCAGAGCTGGTCGATCTCGTCGACGTAGACGGCATGGAAGAGGTCCTGGCGGGTCGGGAAGTTGCGGTAGAGCGTGCCGATGCCGACGCCGGCGCGGCGGGCGACCTCCTCGAGCGAGCCGCTCGTCCCCTGCTCGGCGAACACCTCGCGCGCGGCCTCGAGCAGCGCGTCGAAGTTGCGGCGGGCGTCGGCCCGGTGCGGCCGCTGGACGGCGACACGGGGGCGGACGAAGGTGGGTTCGCTCATGGACGTTTCGGAAGAAGGGTTGTAGCGGAGGTATCCCTCCGCTATTGTCGAGGTATGCCTCCGCTTCACCGGAGGCTTCCCTCAGCTTAGCGCTCTCCACCGCCGAAGGACCGCCTTTCAATGCCAGACACCCGCCCATCGACCCGCGTCACCTTCGCCGTGCTCGCCGCGGCCGCCGCCGCGTTCTCCGTGCTGCAGTCGCTCGTGAACCCCGTCCTGCCGACGATCCAGCACGAGCTGCACACCACGCAGGTCACCGTGACCTGGGTCCTGACCGCCTATCTGCTCTCGGCCTCGGTCGCGACGCCGCTGCTCGGCCGCGTCGGGGACATCGCCGGCAAGTCGCGCACCCTGCTGCTCGCGCTCGGCGCCCTGGCCGTCGGCTCCCTGATCGCCGCGCTCGCGCCGAACGTCGGCGTGCTGATCGGCGCCCGCGTCCTCCAGGGCCTGGGCGGCGCGATCTTCCCGCTGGCCTTCGGGATCATCCGCGACGAGTTCCCGGCACGCAGCGTCGCGGGCGCGATCGGCGGCATCTCCGGCGTCATCGCCGCCGGCGGCGGCCTCGCGATCGTCCTCGCCGGTCCGATCGTCGACGTGCTCGGGTGGCGCTTTCTCTTCTGGATCCCGCTCGTCGTGGTCTCCGCCGCGGCCTTCGCCGCGCATCGCTTCCTCCCCGAGTCGCCCGCCCGCGGGACGGGCCGGCTGAACTGGCTCGCCGCGGCGTTGCTGTCGGGCTGGCTCGTCGCGCTGCTGATCGGCCTCAGCGAGGTCCCGTCGCACGGCTGGAGCGGGACGCCGGTGCTCGGGCTCTTCGGGCTGGCGATCGTCGTCGCTGCCGCATGGATCCGCGTCGAGCTGCGCTCGGCCGAGCCGCTGATCGACATGCGGATGATGCGCCTGCCCGGCGTCTGGACCACGAACCTCGTCGCGCTGCTGTTCGGCGCGGGGATGTTCTCGATCCTCGTCTTCCTCCCGCAGTTCCTGCAGACGCCCTCCTCGGAGGGCTACGGCTTCGGCGTGAGCGTCACCGGCTCGGGCCTGTTGCTCGTGCCGATGCTCGTCGCCATGACCGTCGGCGGCTCGCTCAGCGGCTCGATCGCCGACACGGTCTCCGCCAAGGCGCAGCTCGCCTGGGGCTCGTTCTTCTCGGTCCTCGCCTGCGCCACCTTCACCGTCTCCCACGGGCACGCGTGGGAGGTCTCGGCCGCCGGCACGGTGCTCGGGCTGGGGCTCGGCCTGGCCTACGCCTCGATGACCAACCTCGTCGTGCACAACGTCCCCGCCCACCAGACAGGAGTCGCAAGCGGCATGAACGCGAACATCCGCAACATCGGCGGTGCGATCGGCACCGCCCTCGTCAGCTCGGTGATCACGAGCGGCCTGCAGCCCGGCGGCGTCCCCCGCGAGGCCGGCTACACGCACGGCTTCCTGCTGCTCACCGCCTTCTCCGCCGTCGCCGTGGCGGTCGCCCTGCTCGTCCCGGGCGGGCGGAGCGGCGAGCGGCGCTGGCTTCGCACCCCCGCGACGGCGGAGGCGCGCTGATGGCGGCGCTCCTCCAGACGACGCGGCAGCCCGGCATCCGGCGCCGCTTCTCGATCATGGCGACGGTCGAGAACCACTACCTGATCCTCGGCGACGACGGGCGGCCGGTGCCGACCGAGGCCAGGCCGCGGCCGGCCGCCGCGGCGCCCAGCCGATCGCCGGCGCCACCTGCTCGGCGATCGTCCGCAGGAGCGCGACGTTGTACTCGACGCCGAGCTGGTTCGGGATCGTCAGCAGCACCGTATCGGCCTCGCGCACTGCAGCATCTCGGCTGAGCTCCTCCGCGATCACGCCGGGCTCGCCCGCATAGGTCTTCCCGAAGCGGGCGAGCCCGCCG
>DATBDM010000269.1:0-3809 GCA_036269915.1 Solirubrobacteraceae bacterium
CGCTGGGAGCGCACGAGCTCGTCGAAGCCCTCGGCGAGCGCGATCTCGAGGCTCGCGTCGACCTGGTCGCGCAGCCACTCGATCGACTGCTGCGAGGACCAGTGGTAGGCGAGGAACTTGACGACGCGCAGCGGCTGGCCGGGCTCGAGGTGCGCGGTGATCGTCACCCGGCCGAGGTCGTCCTCGCACTGCGTGAGCGAGGTGGCGTGGTCGCCCGAGTCGACGACGTGGTCCATGCCGGCGGCGAGCGAGAGGCGGGTGCGGCGGGTCGAGTGCGCGAGCACCACGCGCTTGCCGTAGTGGGCGGCGAGCTTGGACTCGAGCGCCGGGCCGATCTCGGCGGCGGCGCGCGGGTCGCGCCCGCGGGCCATCTGCGGCTGGTTGGCGATCAGGTTGGACTGCAGCGCGACGCGCATCGGCCGGTCGACCGCCTCGACCTGGTACTCGATGGCAGCGACGCTGCGCTGCTCGAAGGAGACGAGCCGCCGCGTCCGCACGCGAACGCTGCGACCGCCCTGCGAGGTCCAGGTCATGCGCCGTTCGAGGACGCCGGAGCGGAAGTCGAGCACGCGCTCGTGGTGCTCGAGGCGGCCGCGGTGGATGTCGAGCGGCTCGTCCTCGACGAGCAGGCGCATGATCTTGCCGTCGGTGACGTTGAGGACGACCTGGCCGTCCTCGGCGAACCCGTAACCGCGCTCGCCGTACTCGAGCGGATAGGACTCGTAGAAGCCGTTGAGGTAGGTGCCGCTCAGCGCGCGCGGCTCACCCTCGTCGAGGTTGCCGCGCAGGCCGAGGTGGCCGTTGGCGAGCGCGAAGATCGACTCGGACTCGGCGATCAGGCCGAGGTCGAGCGTGGTCTCGCGGACCGACCACGGATCGACCGGGAAGACGTCCTCGCCGATCATGCCGGCCCCAGCAGCTCGGAGAGGTCCTGGACGACGACGTCGGCGCCGTGCTCGCGCAGCGCGTCGGCCTGGCCGACCCGGTCGACGCCCACCACCTGCCCGAAGTGGCCGGCGCGCCCGGCCTCGACGCCGGCGAGCGCGTCCTCGAAGACGGCGGCCTCATTCGGCGCGACGCCGAGCTCCTTCGCCGCCTCGAGGAACGTGTCGGGCGCCGGCTTGCCCTTGAGGCCGCGGTCGGCGACGTCGCGGCCGTCGACCACGGTGTGGAAGCGGTCGGCGATGCCCGCCGCGTCGAGGATCTCGCGCGTGTTCGCGCTCGAGGACACGACGGCCGTCTGCAGACCGGCCTCGCGCGCGGCGTCGACGAAGCGCCGGGAGCCGTCGTAGACCTTCACGCCGCGCTCGCGGATCAGCTTCTGCACGAGCTCGTTCTTGCGGTTGCCGAGTCCGTGGACGGTCTCGGCGTCCGGCGGGTCGTCGGGATCGCCCTCGGGCAGCTCGATCCCGCGCGACCGCAGGAACGAGCGGACGCCGTCGTAGCGAGGCTTCCCATCGACGTAGGGACCGTAGTCGCTGCCCTCGTCGAAGGGCGCCTGGCCGTCGCGGCTCTTCAGGAACGCGTCGAACATCTCCTTCCACGCGGCGGCGTGGACGGTCGCCGTCTCGGTCAGCACCCCGTCCATGTCGAACAGGCAGGCATGGATGCCGTCGGGCATTCGAGGGGACTCGGCCATCTCCGGAATATGCCCAGACGCGCCGGACTGACACCATCCCACGGGTGCATGACGCTCCTGTGTTTCTCATCGGCGGCGGTCGCGACGCGTCCGCGGTGCTCGCGAGCCATCGCCCGTTCGCCGAGTCGACCGGCGCCGGGCCCGTCGCCTGCGTGGTCCTCGACGAGGGCGACGAGACCGATCCGGACCGCTGGGAGGGCAACCTGCGCGACGCCGGCCTGGGGGACGTGCGGATGCTCGTCGTGTCCCCGTCGCGGCCGCTGACCGCGGAGGATCTCCGGGGCATCGGCGGCTTCTACGTCGCCGGGGGCCTGACGCCGGAGTACCAGGCGGTGCTCACCGCGGGCGCGCCGGTGCCGCCGGGCGTCCCCTACGCCGGGTTCTCCGCCGGCGCCGCGGTCGCGGGCGAGCGGGCGCTGGTCGGCGGCTGGCGCGCGCGGATCGGCGACGCCGAGGTCGCGGTCGTCGACGACGGCGCCGGCGAGGACCTCGAGCTCGTCGAGGTCCGCGACGGCCTCGGCCTCGTCGACGTGCTCGCCGACGTCCACGCCGCCCAGTGGGGGACCCTGGGCCGCCTCGCCCACGCCGTGATCGCCGAGGGCCGCGAGGGCTGGGCGATCGACGAGGGCACCGCGCTCGAGCTGCGCGACGGAGCACCGGCGACCGTCCACGGCATCGGCGCCGCGGCCCGCGTGCGCCCGGCCGGCGACGGCGTGACGGTGCGGTTCTTCGCGGCGGGGCCGGTGGGGTAGGGCGGCGAGGGTCGGACGGCGGGTTTGTCGGCTCAGCTCACGAGCGCGAGGCGCGGGCGGCGCGACTCGTACTCGGTCGCCACGTCCGCGAGGATCTCGAGCATCGCCTGGGTCGCCGGGGAGCGGTAGCCCTCGGCGAGCGTCGCCGCGTGGATCTTGCGGACGGGGGTCTCGCGGCCGAGCGAGCGGACGACGATGTCCTGGCGGGCGTTGATGAGGCCGAGCTCGGCGATCAGCGAGACGCCGACGCCGGCCGCCACGAGCCCCTGGACGGCGCTGTACTCGTCGGTCTCGAAGGCGATCCGCGGGTCGAACCCGGCGGCTGCGCAGGAGCGCATGATCAGGCGGTTGCACTCGCAGCCGGACGAGCCCGAGATCCAGGCCTCGGAGGCGACGTCGCCGAGGCGCAGGTTGCGCTTGCGCGCGAGCGGGTGATCGCTCGGCAGCACGAGGAACATCGGGTCCTCGAGCAGATGCTGGAGCGAGATGCCGTCCATGACCTCGTCGGTGGCGCGCGACTCGAAGGTGATCGCCAGGTCGAGCTCGCCGGCCCGCAGCATCGGCAGCGAGTCTTCGGGCTCGAGCAGTGTCATCGACAGCTCGACCGCGGGATGTCGCTGCGAGAACGTCGCGATCGCGAGCGGCATGATCGACGACGCGGCCGACTCGAACGCCGCCAGCCGCAGCCGGCCGCCGCGCAGGCCGGCGATGGCCTCGAGCTCCGCCTCGGCCTCGGCCAGGCGCGCGAGGATCGCCTCGGCGTGGCGCACCACGGCCTCGCCGGCCTCGGTCAGCCGCACGCCGCGCGCGCTGCGCTGGACGAGGACCGTGCCGGCCTCGCGCTCGAGCGCCGCGATCTGCTGCGAGACCGCCGACTGCGTGAAGGACAGCGCCTCCGCCGCGGCCGAGAACGAGCCGCGCAGGGCGACCTCGCGAAGGACCCGCATGCGGCGGACATCGAGCATCAGAACGACTTATACCACGCCCCGCAAAAGGTCATTTGCGCTGATGTGAAGCCGGGAGGAGCATGGATCTCACGAAGCCGCATCCCACCCCGTCTCAAAGGATGACCATGCCCTCCATCACCACCGCTCCATCCGTCCTCATCCGAGCCGCGCGTGGCTCCGACGGGCCCGCCCTGGCCAGGCTCGCCGCGCTCGACTCGGCCACGGTGCCCGTGGGTGAGACGCTCGTGGCGGAGGCCGACGGCGCCCTCATCGCCGCCCGGTCGCTCGCCACCGGCGACGTCATCGCCGACCCGTTCCGCCCCTCCGCCGACGTCGTGGCGCTCCTCACGCTGCGCGGCCGGTCGGTCGAGCCCCGCCGCTCGCGGCGCGGGCTGGCGGAGCGCATGGGCCTGCGTGCCGGACGGGTGGTGTCGCACACGGCGTGAGCGCCCAAGCTCCCACCACGGTGCC
>DATBDM010000270.1:0-5951 GCA_036269915.1 Solirubrobacteraceae bacterium
CCTCCTCGGGGGAGGCCGACGAGCCGTGCAGCTCCAGGCGCGGGCGGCGGTTCATGCTCGCCGAGCGTACCGTCCGCCCGTAGCATCGCGCGATGCGCCTCCCTCGCCGCGTCCTGCCCCTCGCCGCGCTCGCGGCGGTCGCCCTCGCTCCCGCGTCCGCGGGCGCCGTCACCACGCTGCAGCGGACGATCGCGCCGGATGCCGGCAGCGGCTACCGCGGCCTGCATCGCGCGCCGGGGGAGCGGTACGTCGTCCGCCGCGGCGCGGGCGCGCCCGCCCATGCCGCCCGCGCGCGCAGCCGCCGCTCGCTGGCCTTCTTCGCGCAGCTCACCGATCCGCAGATCGCCGACGAGATGTCGCCGGCGCGCGTGGACTTCGCCGATCCGGCCGGCGGCGAGGTCTCGGCCGCGTGGCGACCGCAGGAGGCGCTCGGGCTCGACGTCTTCGACCGCACGGTGCACGCAGTCAACGCCAACCGCACGAGCCCGGTCGTCCAGGCCGGCGGGCGCCACGCGCGGCTGCAGATGGCGCTGACGACCGGCGACCTGACCGACAACCAGCAGCTCAACGAGACCCGCTGGTACCGGACGGTGCTCGACGGCGGCCGCGTCGACCCGTTCTCCGGCAAGGCGATCAGCGCCGCGAACGCCTGCCCCGGCGCGACCGCGGACACGGTCGCGCGGCTCGACGCCGACGTCGCGGCGCGCCGCTACACCGGCATGCAGGACTACTCCGACTACGCTGACGCCCCCGCCGATCGCAAGGACGGCTTCTGGGATCCGAACATCGCGCCCGCGGGCGGCGCGTTCGCCGCGTTCCCGCGCTACCCGGGGCTGATGGACGCCGCGCAGCGGCCGTTCACCGCCGAGGGGCTGAAGGTCCCGTGGTACGACGCGCGCGGCAACCACGACGGCCTGATCCAGGGCAACGCGCCCGCGAGCGAGCCGCTGTTCAGGACGATCGCCACCGGCTGCCTCAAGGTGTTCCCGGGTCCTGGCTTCGACCCCGCCCCGTTCGCCGGCTCCTCGGCGAGCGAGCTGTTCCGCTCCTTCGGCGATCCGGCGTTCATCGCGCAACTGCTCGCCGGCGCCCGGCAGGTGCCGCCGGATCCGGCCCGCCGCTTCGTAGGCAAGGCGGAGTTCCGGCGGCTGATGCGCACGGGCGACCACGCGCACGGGCTCGCCTACACCGACCGCAGGCAGCTGCGCGCCTCGAAGGGCACGGCGAGCTACTACGCGTTCACGCGCGGGCCGATCCGCTACATCGCGCTCGACACGGTCGCCGAGGGTGGCAACCAGAGCGGCAACCTCGACGATCCCCAGTACCGCTGGCTGGCGGGCGAGTTGAAGGCGGCCCGGCGCGCGGGCCGGCTCGTGATCGTCTACGGCCACCACACGATGGCGACGATGGACAACCTCCTCCGCGACGAGGACGCGAAGCCGTGCGCGTCCGCCGGCGAGCCGGGCTGCGATCGCGATCCGCGGCTCTCGACCCCGATCCACCGCGGGCTCGTCGGTCGCAAGACCGTCGGCGCGCTGCTCGAGGGCACGCCGAACGTGATCGCCTACGTCGCCGGGCACACGCACGAGAACAAGGTCACGTTCTTCAGGGGCGGCCACGGCCATGGCTTCTGGCAGATCAACACCGCGTCGCACATCGACTGGCCCGAGCAGAGCCGCGAGATCGAGGTGATGGACAACCGCGACGGCACGCTGTCGCTGTTCGGGACGCTGCTCGACACCGCCGCGCCGGTCCATGCGCCGTCCTCGGGCTTCTCGACGGCGAGGCTCGCCTCCCTGGCCCGGACGCTGGCCTTCAACGACCCGCAGCGCACGACCTCGTCGGGCAACGGCGGCGCGGCGGGCGGGGACGTCGGCCGCGGGACACGGGCGGACCGCAACGTGGAGCTGCTGCTGCGGGACCCCAGATAAGCCGTCCCGGGGTGGAGGGCCCGGTAATTTGGTTTCGCCTGCCAGGCGCCTCCGCTCCGCAGGCTCCGCTCGGCGCCTTCGGCGACGTGACTAGGTGCCGACCGGGTGCCAGGCGCTCTTGATCTCGACGAACGGCTCGATCGCCGTGAGGCCCGGGAGAGCGGTGGGGTCGAGACGCGAGACGCGCTTGACCGTGTCGGCGCCCAGGCGCGCGACGCGCTCGCCGATCTCGGCGTCGCCGGTGGCATCGAGGATGCCGTCGAGATCGCGATGGCCGGCCAGCGGCTCGACGAGCTCGGAGCGCAGGCCCGAGATCAGGTTGACCACGCCCGCGGGGACGTCGGCGACGCCGAGCACCTCGCCGAGATGCAGGCCGAGCAGGGGGCGGCGCTCGGAGACGAGCGCCACGACGACGTTGCCCGCGGCGAGCGGCGGCAGGATCGCCCCCACGAGGCCGAGCACGTCCGGCTCGTCCGGCGCGATCACCCCGATCACCCCCGACGGCTCGGGGGTGGAGAGCCCGAGGAACGGCCCGGCGATCGGGTTCACCGAGCCGAGCACCGCGTGGAGCTTGTCCGTCCAGCCCGCGTAGTGCACCGCGGCGTCGACCGCGGTCTCGACCTCGGCGCGGGCGCTGCGGCGGTCGCGGCCGCCGATCCGGACCGCGTCGGCGGCGAGCTCGTCGGCGCGCGACTCGAGTGCCTCGGCGAAGCGGTAGAGGATCTGGCCTCGGTTGTAGGCGGTGCGGGCGGCCCACGGACCGGCGGCCTTGCGGGCGGCGCGGACCGCGTCGCGCACATCCTTGCGCGAGCCGCGGGGGACGTTGGCCAGGTGGCTTCCCTCCTCGGAGGTCGCGGGGAGATGACGGCCGGACTCGCTGCGCGCGAACGCGCCGTCCACGTACAGCTTGTGCGTCTTGACCACGGGCATGCGGGCCGGCGTCATCGGACCCTCAGGTAGGGCCGCAGCCCGGAGGGCCCGCCCTCGCGGCCGAAGCCGCTCTCGCGGTAGCCGCCGAAGGCCGAGGTCGGGTCGAAGCGGTTGTAGGTGTTCTGCCAGACGGTGCCCGCCCGCAGCTTCTGCGAGATCGCGAAGGCGCGCGAGCCCTTGTCGGTCCACACGCCCGCCGCCAGGCCGTAGGCGGTGTTGTTGGCCTTCTGGACCGCCTCGGCGTCCGTGCGGAAGGTCATCACGGTCACCACCGGGCCGAAGATCTCCTCGACGGCGACGCGGTTGACCGGCGCGACGTCGGTGAACATCGTCGGCGCGAACCAGTGGCCGCGCTCGGGCAGCGGGCACGCGACCGTGCGACGCGTTGCGCCCTCGCGCTCGCCCTCGGCGACGAGCGCCTCGATGCGCTGGAGCTGCTCGGCCGAGTTGATCGCGCCGACGTCGGTGTTCTTGTCGAGCGGATCGCCGACGCGCAGGCGCTCCATCCGCCGCCACAGGCGGTCGATGACCTCGTCGGCCACGCTCTCCTGCAGCAGCAGGCGCGAGCCCGCGCAGCACACGTGGCCCTGGTTGAAGAAGATCCCGTCGACGATGCCCTCGACGGCCTGGTCGAGCGCGGCGTCCTCGAAGACGATGTTCGCCGACTTGCCGCCGAGCTCGAGCGTGAGCCCGACGTCGCGGCCGGCGAGCGCCGCCTGGATGTCCTTGCCGACCTCGGTCGAGCCGGTGAAGGCGATCTTGTCGATGTCGGGGTGGCGCACGAGCGCGGCTCCGGCGGTGCCGTCGCCGGGGAGGATGCTCACGACGCCTTCGGGCAGCTCGGCCTCCTGGAGGATCTCGGCCAGCAGCAGCGCGGTGAGGGGCGTCGTCTCGGCGGGCTTGAGCACCGCGGTGTTGCCGCAGGCGAGCGCCGGGGCGAGCTTCCAGGCGGCCATGAGCAACGGGAAGTTCCACGGGACGATCTGGCCGACGACGCCCATCGGCTCCACGTCGCGGCCGCCGAGGGCGTAGGCGAGCTTGTCCGCCCAGCCGGCGTAGGAGAAGAAGTGCGCGGCCGCCGCGGGGACGTCGACGTCGCGCGACTCGCGGATCGGCTTGCCGCCGTCGAGCGTCTCGACGATCGCGAGCTCGCGGGCGCGCTCCTGGACCAGGCGGGCGATGCGGAAGACGTACTTGCCGCGCTCGAGCGCGGGCAGGCCGCGCCAGGCGGGCAGCGCGGCGCGGGCCGCGGCGACCGCGCGGTCGACGTCCGCGGCGCCGGCGTGCGCGATCTCGGCCAGGGGCTGCTCGGTGGCGGGGTTGGTCGTCGGGACGTACGTGCCCTCGGCCGGGGGCTGCCAGGCCCCGCCGACGAACAGCTCGTAGCGGTCGCGCAGGCGGATGTGGTCAGTGGCCTCCGGGGCGGGCGCGTAGTCCCAGGAGGTCGTGAGCCGCTCGGGTGCGACGGTCATGCCATCACTCCAGGGAGAAGTCGTCGGGTCGGGCGTAGCGGCCGGTCATGCCGTGCTCGTACTGCATCAGGAGGTCGTTGAGCACCGACGAGGCGCCGATGCGGAAGCGGTCCGGGGTCAGCCAGTCCTCGCCGAGCGTCTCCTTGACCAGCACGAGCAGCGTGATCGCCTGCTTGCTCGTGCGCACGCCGCCGGCGGCCTTGACGCCGACGATGCGCCCGGTCCTGTGGGCGTGGTCGCGAACCGCCTCGAGCATCACGAGCGTGACGCCGGGCGTCGCCCCGGCGCCGACCTTGCCGGTCGAGGTCTTCACGACGTCGGCGCCGCCGGCGATCGCCAGGTCGGTCGCGTGGCGCAGGTGGTCGTAGCCGCCGAGCTCCGCGGCCTCGACGATCACCTTGAGATGCGCGTCGCCGCACGCGGCCTTGACCTGCTCGACCTCGTCGATCACGCGGGCGTCGTCGCCGGAGAGGTAGGCCTCGCGGGAGATGACCATGTCGATCTCCTCCGCGCCGTCGGCGACCGCGTCGCGCGTCTCCTGCAGGCGCAGCTCGAGCGAGGTCTGGCCGGCGGGGAAGCCGGTCGACACCGACGCGACCTTGACGCCGGTGCCCGCGAGCGCGTCCCGGGCCGCGGGGACGAGCGCGGGGTAGACGCACAGCGCCGCGCACGAGGGCACCTCGGGGTGTGCCGGGGACGGGCAGACGGCCTTGGCGGCGAGCTGGCGGACCTTGCCGGGCGTGTCCTGGCCCTCGAGCGTCGTGAGGTCGATCATCCCGATCGCCATCCGGATCGCCTGCGCCTGCGCTTCGGCCTTGATCGAGCGCGACGCGAGCGCCGCGGCACGGCGGTCGACGCCGACGCGGTCGACGGCGGGAAGATGCCTCATGCCGTCTGAGGTTACAGCGGGATGTTGCCGTGCTTGCGCCGCGGGCCGGGCTCGCGCTTGGTCTGCAGCGTCTCCAGCGCGGTGATCAGCTTCGGCCGGGTCTCGTGCGGGATCAGGACGTCGTCGACGTAGCCGCGCTCCGCCGCGGCGTACGGGTTGGCGAAGCGCGCCTTGTAGTCGTCGATGAGCTTCTCGCGGCGCTCGTCCGGCGTCGGGGAGCTCGCGATGTCGCGGCGGTGGATGATGTTGACCGCGCCCTCGGGCCCCATGACCGCGATCTCCGCCGTCGGCCAGGCGAAGTTGAAGTCGGCGAGCAGGTGCTTGGACGCCATGACGTCGTAGGCGCCGCCGTAGGCCTTGCGCGTGATCACGGTGATCTTCGGGACCGTCGCCTCGGCGTAGGCGTAGAGCAGCTTCGCGCCGTGGCGGATGATCCCGCCCCACTCCTGCGTCGTGCCGGGGAGGAAGCCGGGGACGTCCACGAACGTGAGCAGCGGGATGTTGAACGCGTCGCAGGTCCGGACGAAGCGCGCGGCCTTGGCGCTCGCGTCGATGTCGAGCACGCCGGCCATCGCGCGCGGCTGGTTGCCGACGACGCCGATCGTGTGCCCGTTGAGGCGCGAGAAGCCGCAGATGATGTTCTGCGCGTAGTGCTCGTGGACCTCGAGGAACTCGCCGTCGTCGACGATCAGATGCACGACGTCGCGCATGTCGTAGGGCTTGTTCGCG
>DATBDM010000271.1:0-7361 GCA_036269915.1 Solirubrobacteraceae bacterium
CAGCGCAAGGCCCCGCTCGTGGCCGGCGCGGTGATCACCGCGTTCGCGCTGGTGCCGGCGCTGCCAAAGGTCCCCTTCCTGCTGATCGGCGGCACCTTCTTCGCCGTCGGATGGATGCTCAAGGACCAGCCGAACCGCGCCCAGCGCGACCAGGCGGCGGTCAAGGCCGCCGCCGCGCCGGCCGCCGCCGCGGGCGAGCTCTCCCCGGCGCGCGACGCCGCGCTCGACGCGCTCGCGCTCGACCCGCTCGAGCTGGCGATCGGCTTCGGCCTCGTCCCGCTGGTGGACCAGAACGGCGGCGGCACGCTGCTCGCGCGGGTGAAGACGATCCGCCGCCAGATCGCCGGTGAGCTCGGGATGGTGATCCCGCCCGTGCGCATCCGCGACGACGTCGGCCTGGACTCGCACGAGTACGTCATGCGCGTACGCGGCACCGAGGTCGCCCGCGGCGGCCTGATGCCCGGCCACCACCTCGCGATGGACCCGGGCGACGCGATGGGCCAGCTCCCCGGCATCCCGACGACCGAGCCGGCCTTCGGGCTGCCGGCCGTGTGGGTGCCGGACACGGGCCGCGCCGAGGCCGAGGCGCTCGGCTGGACCGTCGTCGACGGCGAGTCGGTCGTCGTCACCCACCTCACCGAGACGATCCGCGCGCACGCCGCCGACCTGCTCACCCGCCAGGAGACCCGCCAGCTGCTCGACCAGCTCAAGGAGTTCAACGCCGCGGTGGTCGACGAGGTCGTCCCCGACGTGCTCTCGGTCGGCGAGATCCAGCGCGTGCTGCAGGCGCTGCTGCGCGAGGGCGTCTCCGTGCGCGACCTCGGCGGCGTCGTCGAGGCGATCGGCGACAAGGCCCGTCTCACCCGCGACCCGGCGATGCTCGCCGAGTACGCCCGGCAGGCGCTCGGCCGCACGATCGTCGCGCCCTACATCGGCGCCCAGGGGGCGCTCAAGGCGATCGCGCTCGACCCGACGCTCGAGCAGGAGATCGCCGAGGCGCTGGTGCAGACCGCCGACGGCGAGTTCCTCGCGCTCGACCCGGCCCGCGCGGGCGCGCTCGTGGACTCCTGCTCGAGCCTGCTCGACGGCGCGATGGCCCGCGGCGACCGGCCCGTGCTGCTGTGCTCGGCCCGCGTGCGACGCCACCTGCGCCGCCTGTGCGAGCAGCGGATGCCACAGCTCGCGGTCTGCTCCTACAACGAGATCGTGCCCGGCGTCGCGGTCGAGACGCTCGGCGTCCTCGCGCCGCCCGCGGCTCCGGCGAATGACCTCGCCGTGCCCGTCGGTTAGATCCCGGACCATGACTGCATGTCCGCTGTTGCAGCTTGCGCGGCTTCTGCCGATTGACCCGTAAGACCATGGACGCATCGACGACCGAGACCGCGCCGCCCGAGGGCGTGCGCACCTTCCGCGGGCGCTCGCTCGAGGAGATCCTGCCGCAGGTCCGCGCCGAGCTCGGCGCGGACGCCATCGTCGTGCGCCGCCGCGAGGGCCTCTCGGGCGGCGTCGCCGGCTTCTTCCAGCGCCCGTTCGCCGAGGTGGAGGCGCGTGTGCCGCACCCCGACGAGCTCGACCTCGGCGAAGGCGCGCTGCGCAACGATCGCGCGACCGCCGAGGGGCTGCCCGCCATCCAGGCGCTCGTCGCGCAGGCGCGCCCGTTCGCTGACGCGCTGGCCGTCGCGCAGGGCGGCGTCGCCGAGCGCGCGCACGAGGTGCTTGTCGCCGCCGCGGCCTCCGCCGACGCCCCCGCCGGCCTCTACGGCCCGCAGCCCAGCGTCTCGATCCTCGCCGGCGACGACGACGAGGTGCTCGAGGCCGAGCCCTACGAGCCCGTCGCGCTCTCCGCGCCGGCGCCCGCGTTCGCGCCGGAGCCCGCGGGCCCGCGCCGCCCGGCGGCGGCCGGCACCGCCGTCGCGCGAC
This sequence comes from Solirubrobacteraceae bacterium, assembly GCA_036269915.1. Taxonomy (GTDB): domain Bacteria; phylum Actinomycetota; class Thermoleophilia; order Solirubrobacterales; family Solirubrobacteraceae; genus DATBDM01. The sequence continues at coordinate 1,921 of DATBDM010000271.1, forward strand.
TGATCGCGGGTGGCCTGTCGGTCGACCTGGCCGAGGACGTCGTCGCCGAGGCGGTCGCCCACGGACTGCCGTTCGCCACCCCGCGCACGCTCAAGAAGCTGATCCGCACCACCTTCGCCCGCCGCCTGCCGGTGATGGCCGACCTCGGCGCGGGTCCGCGCGTGCTCGCGCTCGTGGGCGCCGGCGGCGCGGGCAAGTCCGCCGCCGTCGCCGCGCTCGCGAGCGCCTACGCCGCGGCGGGCGCCGACGTCGTCGTCGTGGCGCTGCGCGCCGCCGACGGCGGCCGCGCGCTCGCGGCCCGGCTGGAGCCGCTCGGCGTCTCCGTCCTCGCCGCCGCGAGCGCCGCCGAGGCCTCGCGCCGGCTCGAGGGCCGCTCCGCCGCGCTGGTGCTCGTCGACACCCCTGCCGCCGGCCCGGGCGACCGCCCCGCCGTCGCGGCGCTGGCCCGCGAGCTGCGCGAGCTCGGCGTGCTCGAGGTCCACCTGACCGCGCCGGCCACCCTGTCCGCCGGCGCCGGCGACGAGCTCGTCGCCGCGCTCGCCCCGCTCGGCATCACCCACGTCGCCCTGACCCACGCCGACCAGACCGCCCGCCCCGGCGCCGCGGTCGAGCTGGCGATCACCGCCCGCAAGCCGCTGTCGTACGCCTGCACGCGGGACGCCGTCGCGCCCGCGGATCCCCTCGAGCTCGCCGGGCGCCTGCTGCCCTGACCATGGCCGCCGCTCCCGCCGCCGCCCCGCCCGTCACTCCCGGCACGCACGTCATCGTCCGGTTCGTGCACGTCGGCGCGCTGCCGGCGACGATCGAGGCGGTCGAGCCCGGTGCGATCCGGGCGGTGCTCGCGGTGCCCGACCTGCGGGTGCGCCGGCTCGCCGGGACCGAGGTCTCGGTCGAGGTCACCAGCGGCCGCGGCATCCAGCGCTACGTCGGCTCGCTCGAGCTCGACGGCAAGCGCGCGGAGCTGCTGCGGGTCGTCCTCACCGGCGAGGCCGAGCGCATCCAGCGCCGCGAGTGGGCGCGCATCGACGCGATCGTCCCCGTGCGCCTGACGGGCATCGACGAGCCGATCGAGGGCGCGACCACGACCCTCAACGTCTCCGGCGGCGGGATGCTCGTCAACGATCCCTGGAACATGCCGCTCGGCATCGACGTGCGGATCGAGCTCGACGTCGAGCCGGGCGGGCCGCCCGTCCGCGCGCTCGGCCGGGTCGTCCGCGTCGTCCGCGAGGGCGGGATCGACCGCAAGGGCGTGCGGATCCTCGACATGGGCCGCGAGGACGAGGAGCGCCTCGTGCGCTTCGTCCGCGAGCGCGAGCGCGCGGCCCTGCGACTCGCGAGGGGCGGATGAGCTCCGAGGCCGGGGCGACCGAGATCTCGGTCGCCAACCACCCGCGCGCCGGCGGTGCGATCCGCCGCGCGCGCGCCCGCACCGGGCTGATCGCCGCCGGCCTCGTGCTGCTGCTGTGCCTGCACAAGGGCGTCCCCGCGCAGACCGCGGTCGTCCGCGCGCTCGTCGCGGGCGTCGCCGGCTTCCTCGTCGCGTGGATGATCGGCGTGACGCTGTGGCGCCAGATCGTGCTCGCCGAGCTGCGCGCGACCCACGAGGCGCGCCAGGCGCGCCGGCGCGACCAGCTCGAGGCCGCCGAGGCGCGCCGCCGCGCCGCCGCGGGCTGAGCATGGCCTCCCAGCGCCTCGATCCGATCGACGGCGTGCTGCCGGCCGCAGCGGCGCCCGTGCGCCGCGTCCTGCTCACGCCCGCCGAGCGCGAGGCGGAGCGCCGCCGGCGCGAGCACGCCCGCGCGCGGCGCGAGGCGTCCGAGGCCGCCGAGCCCGCGCCCGACGAGGCGCCGCCGCGGCTCGACGTCCGCGGCTAGTACGCGAAAAAAACTTCCTCAAGTCCTCGGCGCAGGCGCCGATCACTTCGGGAGCAAGGGACGACAGGATGTCATCCCCGGGCGACAAGGAGTTGCCCGCAGCCCATAAACCCGCGTCATCAAGGAGAGATGATCATGGGCCTTCGTATCCAGAACAACATCGAGGCGTTCAACGCCCACCGTAACCTGACCTCGACGGCGGCCAAGGCTGCCCAGTCGATGGAGAAGCTTTCCTCGGGTTACCGCATCAACCGTGCCGCCGACGACGCGGCCGGCCTGGCCATCTCCGAGAAGATGCGCTCCCAGATCGGCGGCCTCGCCCAGGCGCAGCGCAACGCGCAGGACGGCGTCTCGCTCGTGCAGACGGCGGAAGGTTCGCTGAACGAGGTCCACAGCATGCTCCAGCGCATGCGTGACCTGAAGGTGCAGTACGCCAACGGCACGCTGAGCACCGACGACAAGTCAGCGATCGTCGCCGAGGGCAAGCAGCTCGCCCAGGAGATCGGGAACATCCAGTCGACCACGAAGTTCAACGGCATCTCGCTGCTGGACGGCGCGGGTGGCACCTCTGGCGCCATCTCGTTCCAGGTCGGCGCGAACAGCGGCGAGACGATCAGCGTGACCACCAAGGACATCCTCGGCACGAACGGCGTCGGCACGAACATCGCCGCGCTCTCGGGCTCGAGCGCCTCGTCGACCACGTGGGACTCCGTCTCGCTGACCGACATCGACGACGCGATCAAGAACGTGTCCTCGCTGCGCGGTGACTTCGGCGCGGTCCAGAACCGCCTCGACCACCGCCTCAACAACCTCGCGACGTACCAGGAGAACCTGACCGCGTCCGAGAGCCGGATCCGCGACGTGGACATGGCATCCGAGATGACCGAGTACACGAAGCTGAACATCCTGCAGCAGGCCGGCACGAGCATGCTCGCGCAGGCCAACCAGGCCCCGCAGAACGTCCTTTCGCTCCTGCGGTAGGCCCCACATAGCCCCACGAGGGGACGGATCGCCGGCGGGCGGCCTTCGGGCCGCCCGTCTGCGTTAACTCAACTCTGCGGCGGACCGGCCGATCAACCCGTGCGATCCGTCTCCGCCAGGAGAACCCCCGTCTCCACCAGGAGGAGCCCTCGTGGGCCTTCGCATCCAGAACAACGTCGAGGCGTTCAACGCCCATCGCAACCTCACGTCAACGGCCGACAAGGCCGCGCAGTCGATGGAGAAGCTGTCGTCCGGCTATCGCATCAACCGCGCTGCCGACGACGCGGCCGGCCTGGCCATCTCCGAGAAGATGCGCGCCCAGATCGGCGGCCTCGCGCAGGCCCAGCGCAACGCGCAGGACGGCATCTCGCTTGTCCAGACGGCTGAAGGCTCGCTCAACGAGGTCCACTCGATGCTCGACCGCATGCGCGACCTCAAGGTCCAGTACCTCAACGGCACGCTCGACGCGGACGACAAGTCGGCGATCGTCTCCGAGGCCAGCCAGCTCGCCCAGGAGATCGGCAACATCCAGGGCACGACCAAGTTCAACGGCATCTCGCTGCTGGACGGCGCGACCCCGTCGATCTCCTTCCAGGTCGGCGCCAACTCCGGCGAGACGATCGACGTCACGACGTCGGACCTGCTCGGCGCCGGCGGCGTCGGCACCGACATCGCCGCGCTGTCCGGCGCGGCCGCGTCGACGGCCGCGTGGGACAACGTCTCGCTCGACGAGATCGACACCGCGATCAAGAACGTGTCGTCGATGCGGTCGACCTTCGGTGCGGTCCAGAACCGCATGGACCACCGCCTCACCAACCTGGCGACCTACCAGGAGAACCTGACCGCCTCCGAGAGCCGCATCCGCGACGTGGACATGGCCGAGGAGATGACCACGTTCACCAAGCTCAACATCCTCCAGCAGGCCGGCACGAGCATGCTCGCGCAGGCCAACCAGGCCCCGCAGAACGTCCTCACGCTCCTGCGCGGCTAGCTCTTCACCTCCGTCGAAGCTGGTTCCACGGGCGGCCTTTAGGCCGCTCGTGGTGGTTAAGGGAGCGCGCGTGGTTCCGTCGCGGGTTGCGCCGGCGCCGGCGAAAGGCGGCTGGGTAGGGAGGTGGCAGCCTCTACGGCAACGTGACTCCCGCGCGCGCGTCACGCGGGCGGAAGTCACGTTACCCGTGATATGCACGGGAGAGGCGACCCAAGCGGCGGTGCGGGTGGGCTGCGTCACGTTGCTGGGCGCATCGGCGGCGCGCCTATCCGCCCGGCTCCGAGGTGTGTCGCCCAACGGTCGCATACCGATGCTCCCGCGCCACACCTCCGCCCGTTGCGGCTCCGCGCGACCGAACCCGCCTCCGTACCCAGCCGGGGTCATCGGCGGTGGCGCCGCAGCCGGCGATGGACGGAGTCGCAACGCCGACCCCGCGTAAAGATCGCCGCGCCCTCGCCGACCACCGGGGCATGACCGTCCCGCCGCGCCCGCTGTGCGTCGTCCCGACGTACCTGCGCACCTCCGAGGACCTCGACGTCCTCGTGCGCTGCCTCGTGTCCCTGTGGGGCACGGCCGGCGCGCCCGACGCCCTCGTCGTCGACGACGGCAGCCCCGCCCGCGAGCTCGTCGAGCTGCTCCGCAGCGCCACGCAGGAGCTCGGCTTGGAGCTGATCGCCAAGGACGCCAACGAGGGCTTCGCCCGCACCGTCAACGTCGGCATGCGCCGTGCGCTCGAGCAGGGCCGCGACGTCGTGCTGGTCAACGCCGACCTCGAGTTCACCGAGGCCGGCTGGCTCGAGGCGATGGCCGGCCGCACCGATACCCAGTGCCGCCCCGCGGCCGTCGTCGGCGCGCGCCTGCTGTTCCCCAACGGCTGCATCCAGCACGCCGGGGTCTTCTTCTCCTCCGCCGACCACAAGTGGTGGCACCGCTGCGCCTACGCGCCGGCCAACCTGCCGGAGGCGCTCGTCCCCACGCTCTGCCCCGTGACCGGAGCGCTGCAGCTGATCCGCCACGCGACGCTCGAGCAGATCGGGCTCTACGACGAGGCGTTCAGGATGGGCTACGAGGACGTCGACTACTGCCTGCGCGTCTTCGACGCCGGTCTGGAGTGCATCTACGAGCCGGCCGCCGTGGCCGTGCACCACGAGAGCTTCTTCCGCCGCCGCGAGGACGAGACGCTGTCGCGCTGGCATCGGGAGTCCGCCGCACGACTCGTCATCAAGTGGCGCACCGCCGACCTGTCCCCCTTCACCCCGGAGCTGGTGTGACCGTGTCCACCCCTCGCACCCTCTTCGTCGCCCGCGGCGCCACCACCGTCGGCTTCTACCGCTGCGCGCTGCCCGCCACCGTGCTGGGCGCCGACTGGGTCGGCGCGCTCGGCGAGCCGGGCTCGCTGCGCTTCGTCACCGGGCGCGTGCCCGCCACCTTCACCGAGCGCGACATCGCCGGCTACGACGTCGTCGTGCTCCAGCAGGTGTCCGGGCGCGCCTGGCTGCGGGCGATCAATGCGCTGCAGGACGCGGGCGTCACCGTCCTCTACGAGATCGACGACTGGATGCACGGCGCGCGCAAGCTCGCCGGCCACGGCCACG
>DATBDM010000272.1:0-1701 GCA_036269915.1 Solirubrobacteraceae bacterium
TCGTCGCGCCATTCGCAGTCGGGATCGGCCCGCCATTCGATGACCGTGCGCTGATGGTGGATCGCGCCCGGGATCGCCCCGTCGCGGGCGAGCACGTCTCCTGCGCGGATGTCGACGAGGACCGCCTCGCCGCCATCCGCAGCGGCGTGGGCCTCGGCGGGCGTCGGGCGGTGGCCGAGTCCCGCACGGGCCTCGGAGAGCAGGTCGGAGATCGTGCGCCTCGTCATGGGTTCAAGCTACCGTCCGCCTGTGCGCGGCGAGCATTTCAACAGGATCGCTCCACGCTACGACGGCCTGCGCGGCCAGCTCTTCGAGCCCGTGCTGGCGCTGCTCGTGCGCGAGGCAGACCTGGAGCGCCGCCGGGTGCTCGACCTCGGTTGCGGGACAGGCCGCTTCGCCGCCGCGCTGGCTGAGCGCCATGGCTGCACCGCGTTGGGCGTCGACCCGTCGCCCGCGATGCTCGCCGAGGCCCGCAAGCGCGAGGCCGGCGTCACGTGGCTCGACGGACGCGCCGAGGCGATCCCGCTCGAGGACGGCGCGGTCGAGCGAGCGTTCCTGCAGACCGTGGTGCACCTGATCGAGGATCGCGAGGCCGCGTGCGCCGAGCTTCGCCGCGTCGTCGAGCCGGAGGGGATCGTCGCGATCCTCACCATCGACCCGGCCGGCGCCAAGCGCTTCTGGATGGCCGGTCTGATGCCATCGTGGGCGGCGATCGACGAGGCACGGTGCCCCGATCCGGACGTGCTCGTGGCCGAGCTCGAGGCCGCCGGCTTCGCCTCGGCCGGCTGGACCCCCACGCCGATGCGCCTGCGCTACACCCGCGAGGACGCGGCGCATCTGCTGCGCGAGCGCTTCGCCTCGTCGCTGTCGCTGATCGACGACGCCGAGCTCGAAGCCGGCGCTCGCCGCGCCGAACGCGACCTGCCGCCGGTCATCGAGCCGCTGCTGGAGTTCGTGCTGGTGCTCGCCCGCTAGCTCAGCGCGTCCCAGGCCTTGAGGTCGGCCAGGGGGTCGACGGCGTGTCCGCCGGTGTACCAGCCCGGCGCGCTCCACTCCTCGAAGTGCAGGTGACAGGCGGTTGCGTCGCCGGTGCGCCCGACGAAGCCGATCGGCTGGCCGGTGAGGACGGTGTCGCCCTTCTTGAGCGGGGAGGGGTCGCGCAGGTGCATGTAGGTGTTGTCGATGCCGGTCTGGACGCCGTCGATGACGAGGTAGTTGCCGGCCGCCGAATGGGTGCCCTTGTACTTCACGACGCCGCCGCGCGCCGCGACGAGCGGGACCCCGCAGTTGGCCATCACGTCGACGCCCTGGTGGGTGTGGCCGTTGCGCGGGACGCCGAAGCCGTCGCCGTAGGTATGCGGCCCGCGGACGGGGAACACGTGGCCGAGGTACAGGAAGCTCGCGGCAGCGGGCGGCGCGGCAGCGGCGCGCACCGCGTTGCCGGATTGGGCCTGCGCGAGGTGGAACTCGTAGCGGCCCTCGGCTGCCGGCTTGCCCGCGACGGTCGCGTCCCACGTGATCGACTGCACGGTGCCGGACGGGATCGGCCCAACGTCCCAGTGCGCGACGACGGTGCCGTCGGGCTCGTGCAGCAGATCGATCGAGACGCCGGAATCCGAGGCCGTGCCGCCGTAGAGGTCAAGGGTGGCCTTCGTCGTGCCGTCGAAGAGCACGCGGCGCTGCGCCACGCGGGCGGCGAGA
>DATBDM010000273.1:0-10276 GCA_036269915.1 Solirubrobacteraceae bacterium
GGGTCTCCGGATACCCGTGCAGGAGCAGCAGCGGCGGCCCCGAGCCGCCCACCCGCACGTGGACGGCTCCGCGTGGAGTCTCGACGTCACGCGCCTCGAAGCCCTCGAAGAGCATTGCCGAAGGGTACGGCAGTAGCGCTCAGCCGCGGCGCCGCTTCGGCGGATCCGCCGGACCCCAGTCGGGCGAGCGGCCGATGCGCGCGATGACCTTGCCCGAGCCCGCCGTCGCGCGAGAGCTCGCCGTCGCCCTGGTCGGCGTTCGGGCTGAGCCAGTTGGTGAACGAGTGGTCGCCGCCGCCGAGGTCGTCGAAGTCGACCTGGCTGCCGGAGCCGCCGAAGACGAGCGTGCGCGAGTTCGTGACCCACTCGGGATCCGAGACGCCGAACCGGTTGCCCCACTTGGATTGCGGCGTCGCCCTGGACACGTTCGTCCGCGTGTAGAAGGTCGAGCGCTGGATCGAGCCGCAGGTCGAGGCGACCGGACACGAGTAGGCCACGTAGGAGTAGGCGAGCTTCGAGCCGTCGGGAGAGAGCGAGAGGTCGACCGGACGCGGGGCGAACGTGCCGCCGTCGCCGCTGCGCGCCGGTGCGGTCTTGATCGAGCGCGGCGGGGAAGCATGGGGCGCAGCGTGGCGCGGGCGCGACCTGGCCGCATCGGGAAACCCCCTAGGCTGATCGGATGGCCACCGCCCCGCCCACCGGCGCATCGAACGCCGATCTCGTCCGCTTCGTGTTCGAGTGCCTCAACCGCCACGACGTCTCCCCGCTGCGTGCGGTGTGGAGCGACGACGTCGTGGAGCGCTTCCCCGACGAGACCTGCCACGGGGCCGACGCGATCGCGAACTACCTCGGCCGGACCTTCGCGGGCATGCCGGACTTCCACATGGAGATCCGCGCCCTCGTCGAGGACGGCGACCACGTCTTCGTCCAGTGGCACTTGACCGGGACGCACACCGGGCCGTTCAACGGCCTCGACCCGACCGGCCGCAGCGTCGCGGTCGACGGCATGGACCACTTCGAGCTGCGCGACGGACGCGTGATCTCGGGCTTCGTCGTCTTCGACCAGATGCAGGTCGCGCGCCAGCTCGGCGTCCTGCCGCCCGACGGCTCGCCCGCGGATCGCGCGATGAAGGCGGCGTTCAACGTCAAGACGCGGGTTGCGGAGCTGATCAACCGGTAGGCGGCGATTCGCCGATAACCTGCGCGCGATGCCGCGCCGCTCCCCGAGCCTCGATCGCGCGTGAGCGCCTTCGAGGCGATCGTCCTGGGCATCGTCCAGGGCCTCACCGAGTTCCTCCCCATCTCGAGCACCGCGCACCTGCGGATCGTCCCCGCCTTCGCCGGCTGGGAGGACCCCGGCGCCGCCTTCACGGCCGTCGTCCAGCTGGGGACGATGGCCGCCGTGCTGCTCTACTTCCGCGAGGACCTCTGGCGGATCCTGCGGACGTGGTTCGCGAGCCTGCGCGATCCGTCGCTGCGCTCCGAGCTCGACGCGCGCATGGGCTGGTACATCGGCCTAGGCACGATCCCGATCGCGATCTTCGGGCTCGTCTTCTCGGACCAGATCGAGAGCGGCGGGCGCGATCTCTACCTGATCGGCGTGACGCTGATCGTGTTCGGCCTGATCATGGCCGTCGCGGACCGCGTCGGGCGCAAGGCGCGCGACGAGACGACGCTGGACGCGCGCGACGCGACCGTGATCGGCTTCGCCCAGGCGCTCGCGCTGGTGCCCGGCGTCTCGCGCTCGGGCGCGACGATCACCGCCGGCCTGTTCCGCGGCCTCACGCGCGAGGGCGCGGCGCGCTACTCGTTCTTGCTCTCGATCCCGGCCGTCGTGCTCTCGGGCCTGTTCGAGCTGCGCAAGCTCGGCGGCGAGGGGCAGCCCGGAGCGGGGGCCGCGATCATCGCCACCCTGCTCGCGTTCGTCGTCGGCTACGCGTCGATCGCCTTCCTGCTGCGATACCTCGCGCGCCACTCCCTGCTCGTGTTCACGGCCTACCGCGTCGTGCTCGGCACGCTCGTCCTGGCGCTCACCGCCGCGGGCACGATCTCGTAGGGTCCCGTCATGGCCGTGGAAGCGCGCCAGCGCCTGGACCCGTCGGTCTTCCGCCTGCCGGTGGAGAAGATCCGCGAGGGCTACTACTCGGACGCGTACTTCAACTCCACGAAGGGACTGCTGGAGGCGAGGGAGGTCCACCCGAACGTGGTCATGCAGGTGTTCCAGCGCAAGGACTCGCTGCTCGGCGGCGTCGACGAGGCGGTCGCGATCCTCAAGCAGTGCAGCGGCACCCGCGCCGCCGACGGCTCGTGGGTCGACGGCTGGGACGCGCTCAAGGTGCGCGCGCTCTACGAGGGCGACGCGATCGCCCCATGGGAGACGGTGCTGACGATCGAGGGCGACTACTCGCTGTTCGCCCACCTCGAGACGGTCTACCTCGGCTGCATGGCGCGGCGCTCGCTGGTGATGCGCAACGTGCGCGAGGTCGTCGACGCGGCGGCCGGCAAGCCGATCATGTTCTTCCCGGCACGCCACGACCACTGGCTCGTGCAGACCGGCGACGGCTGGGCCGCGCACGTCGCGGGCGCGATCGGCGTCTCCACCGACGCGGGCGCGTCCTGGTGGGGCGGGCGCGGCATCGGCACGGTGCCGCACGGGCTGATCGCGGCCTTCGGCGGTGACACGGTGCGCGCGGCGCGCGCGTACGCCGACCAGTTCGGCGAGGTGCAGAACGTGACCGTGCTGGTCGACTTCGACAACGACTCGGTGGGGACGGCAGTCGAGGTCGCCGAGGCGCTGGGCGACGACCTCTGGGGCGTCCGGCTCGACACCTCCGACCGGCTCGCCGACCGCGCCCTGCACGCGCGCTACGGCGAGGAGGCGCCGACCGGCGTCGCGCCCGAGCTGGTCGAGCTGGTGCGCGCCGAGCTCGACGCGCGCGGCTTCCACAACGTGAAGATCGTCGTCTCCGGCGGGTTCACCGCCGACCGGATCCGCGCCTTCGAGCGCGCCGACGTCCCGGTCGACGCCTACGGCGTCGGCTCGTCGCTGCTGCGCGGGTCCAACGACTTCACCGCCGATGTCGTGATGGTCGACGGGCGCCCGGTCGCCAAGGTCGGCCGCGAGCTCAAGCCCAACCCGCGGCTCGAGCTCGTCGGCTAGGGCGCCTGGACGAGCGGCACGAAGCGGACGCCCTCGAGCGTCTCGCGCGTGAAGCCCGAGGACGTCCGGCGGATGCGCACGAGCCGCTGCTCGTCGCCGCCGACCGGCGCGACGAGGCGCCCGTCGGGCGCGAGCTGCTCGAGCAGCGCGTGCGGGACCTCGTCCGCCGCGGCCGCCGCGACATTGATGGCGTCGAAGGGCGCCCGCCGCGGCAGGCCGCGCGAGCCGTCGCCGACGACCACGGTGACGTTGCCGACGCCGTCGGCGTCGAGCGCCGCCGCGGCCGCCTCGGCGAGCGCGGCGTGGACCTCGACCGAGTAGACGTGCCGTGCGAGCCGGGCGAGCACCGCGGCGTGGTAGCCCGAGCCCGTGCCGACGTCGAGCACGATCTCGGAGCCGGCCAGGCGCAGCAGCTCGCACATGCGGGCGACGACCAGCGGCTGGGAGATCGTCTGGCCGCACGCGATCGGCAGCGCGACGTTGTCCCACGCCTCCGCGCGGCGGCTCGCGGCGACGTAGTGATCGCGCGGGACGGCGCGGATGGCGTCGAGCACGCGCTGGTCGGCGACGTAGGGCCGCAGCTGCGCGAGCAGGCGCTCGATCGCGGGCATCTCTACCTACGCGATGGCCGCCCCCGCGGTGCGCAGCTCCTCGAGGGCGCGCTCGGAGTCGCCCTCGTGCAGCTCGACGCCGCGCACGGCGGAATGGTCCACGTTGACGCCGAAGCCCTCCTTGAGCGCGTCGAGCGCGGTGTACTTGACGCAGTAGTCCGTCGCGAGGCCGACGATCGTCACGCGGTCGATGTCGTGCTCGCGCAGCAGCTCGGCCAGCCGCGTGCCCTCGAAGCCCGAGTAGCCCTCGGTCTCGGGCTCCGTGCCCGTGTCGACGACCACGTCGACGTGCGTCTCGTCGAGCGCCGGGCTCAGCTCGGCGCCGGGCGTGCCGGCGACGCAGTGGACCGGCCACGGCCCGCCCTGCTCGGCGAACGATCCGTGGTCGGGCGGATGCCAGTCGCGCGTGGCGACGACGAGCGCGTAGTCGCCGGAGCCGGCGAGCGCGTTGATCTGCCCGGCGATCTCGTCGCCGCCGGGGACGGCCAGGGCGCCGCCCGGGTTGAAGTCGTTCTGGTAGTCGACGATCACGAGCGCCTCGGGCACGGCTCAGCTCCGGCCGGCCTCGACCGCCGCGGCCATGTCGTCGTCGCCATGGCCGGCGTCGACCGCGGTCTGCATGCGGCCGGCGATCGTGCGCGCGAGCGGTAGGTCGAGCCCGGCGTCGCGCGCGGCCTCCTCGACGAGGACCGCGTCCTTGAGCGCCCAGCGCAGCGCGAAGCTCGGTGCGTAGGAGCGCTCGATCATCATCGTGCCCTTGAGCTTCGCGTACGGCGGTCCGAGTGGGCCGCCGTCGATGATCTCGAGGAACGTCCCGGGGTCTACCCCGAGGCCCTCGGCCAGTTGGATCGACTCCGCGAGGCCCTCCACGAGTGAGATCAGCCACGCGTTCAGGACGAGCTTCATGCGCGTGGCCGCTCCCGGCTCGTCGCCGAGCACCACGGTCCTCGCGCCGACCGCGTCGAAGACGGGCACGCAGCGCTCGCGTGCCTCGGGCGGCCCGGAGGCGAGCACGACGAGCGCGCCCTGCTCGGCAGGCCCCTTCGTGCCCGAGACCGGCGCGTCGACCAGCGCGACGCCGGCGTCGCCGGCCATGGCGATCAGGCGCTCGAGCCCCGTGACGCCGACGGTGCTCATCTGCGCCCAGACCGCGCCGCCCATCTCGCCCAGAGCGGGCTCGACGAGCGAGACGACCGCGTCGCCGTCGGCGACGATCGTCACCACGACGTCCGCGCCGCGGACCGCCGTGCCGGCGTCGCCGGCGATCTCGATGCCGTCCTGCGCGAGCGGCTCGGCGCGCTCGCGGGTGCGGTTGTAGGCGACGACCTCGTGACCCGCCTTGGCGATGTTGCGCGCCATCGGGGCCCCCATGGTGCCGGTGCCCAGGACCGCGACGCGCATGCTCAGTACCTCAGGACGGCCCCGATGCCGCCGAGCGGCCCGAGGTCGTCGTGGCGCGTGATGCGCAGCACCTCGGCCGACTGGTCGAGCGCCTTCTCGATCGCCGGCTCGACGACGTCGGTGAGCGGCTCGAGGTTGCGGTCGCCCGAGGCGTCGTCGGCGTAGAGCAGCGAGGTCGACCGGTCGCGCGCCCCGCGGGCGCTGAAGCCGTCGGCGATCAGCAGCGTCTCGACGCGCGCCTCGTTGAGGGCGGCGAGCGTGCTCGAGAGGCCGCCGACGCCGCGCGCGCCGCGGCCCACGCCCTCGGCCAGGCGGTCGAGCGCCTCGCGCTCGCGGCGCGTCTCGAACCTCTCGCGCTCGCTCGACGTCGCGGCGCGCACCTCCTCGAGGCTGGCGTTCTCGACGTCGAGCTGCAGGCGGCCGACGAGGCGCTCGCGCAGGTACGCGTGCAGGCGCGACTCGACCTCACCGGTGAGCTCCTGCGGGCAGCCGATCAGCACGCGCTGGAACGGCTTCGCCTTGTGCGCCGCGAAGAGCACGTCGGCGGCGTGGCCGAGGTGGTCGAGCATGTCCTTCTCCACCGAGCGCTGGTAGTTGGACTGCGACCAGCCGCCCTGGTCGTGCTGACGGTGGATGTCGTCCTCGACGCGGTCGGTCTCCTCGAGCAGGTCCGCGGGTCCCTGGAAGATGCGCGCCGCGCGCCGGTTCACGAGCAGCACGCCCCAGCGCTCGCCGTCGGCCTGGGCGATCAGCGGCTCGATGCAGGGGGTGCGGTCGACGACGACGCGCGAGTCGATCGGCCGGCGCAGTGGGATGACCTCGAGCAGCCCGGCGGCCTGGCACGCGAACACCGCGACGCCGCGCGCCCCGTTCTCGGCGACGCCCCCACCCTGCAGCGCCTCGCGCACGCGCTCCACGTCGGCCTTCAGCCACTGGTGCTCGTCGTGGTCGAGGCCGTTGCAGTCCTTGACCTTGCGATGCGCGTCGTCCACGACCGAGGTGATCGCCGAGGCGCGGGCCGGGACCGTCGCGAACTGCGAGGGGTCCAGGTTGAGGAAGACAGAGAGGACGCGGCCTCGGTCGGGCCGCACATCGGCGAGGCGGCGCAGGATGCCGCGATCGATCGTGTTCGCTGCCATCCGGGTCCCCTACCCCCTCCCCCTGGGAGCGGAACCAGGCGCGGCAGGTGGCCTGATACGAGTGGAGCGGTTGGTGAAGAGCACGTCCTCGCAGCGATCGTACACCCGACCGCGAGCGCGTTGGAGAGGCACCTCGACATGGCTGGGGCGGCGAGCGGCCACCCCCGCTGGGTAGGGAAGCCACACGGGCGAACGAAACGCGTCGCCGCTCGCCTACCCGGCGCAGGTGACGTTCGCCGGCGCTGCGTCACGCGCTGACGCAGGGGTAGGCTCCAGGGTCGAACCAGAACCCGGAGACTGACATGTCCGACAACTCCTTCGGCGCCCGCGCCGAGCTCGAGGTAGGTGAGCGCAGCTACGAGATCTATCGTCTCGATGCGCTCCAGGCCTCGCACGACGTCGCCCGCCTGCCCTTCTCGCTCAAGGTCCTCCTCGAGAACCTCCTCCGCAACGAGGACGGCGTCGCCGTCCGCAAGGAGGACATCGAGGCGCTCGCGAACTGGGACCACCGCGCCGAGCCCTCCGAGGAGATCGCCTTCACCCCGGCGCGCGTGGTGATGCAGGACTTCACCGGCGTCCCGGCCGTGGTCGACCTCGCCGCGATGCGCGACGCGATGGCCGAGCTCGGCGGCGATCCCAAGGCGATCAACCCGCTCGTCCCGGCGGAGCTCGTCATCGACCACTCGGTCCAGGTCGACGCCTTCGGCACGCGCGACTCGTTCCGCATCAACGCCGAGCGCGAGTTCGAGCGCAACGAGGAGCGCTACGCGTTCCTGCGCTGGGGCCAGGGCGCCTTCGACGGCTTCAAGGTCGTGCCGCCCGACACGGGGATCGTCCACCAGGTCAACCTCGAGTACCTCTCGCGCGTCGTCTTCACGTCGGACGAGGCCAAGACCACGTCCCCACACGCCCCCGTCCAGGCCTATCCGGACACGCTGGTCGGCACCGACTCGCACACGACGATGATCAACGGCCTCGGCATCCTCGGCTGGGGCGTCGGCGGCATCGAGGCCGAGGCGGCGATGCTCGGCCAGGCGATGTCGATGCTGATCCCGCGCGTCGTCGGCTTCAAGCTCGGCGGCGAGCTGCCGGAGGGCGCCACCGCGACCGACCTCGTGCTGACCGTGACGCAGATGCTGCGCGAGCACGGCGTGGTCGGCAAGTTCGTCGAGTTCTACGGGCCCGGCGTCCCCAACCTGCCGCTCGCCGACCGCGCGACGATCGGCAACATGAGCCCGGAGTTCGGCTCGACCTGCGCGATCTTCCCGATCGACGCGGAGACGCTGCGCTACCTCGAGTTCTCCGGCCGCCCGAAGGAGCGCATCGAGCTCGTCGAGGCCTACGCGCGCGAGCAGGGCCTGTGGCACGACGCCGACTCCGACGAGCCGACGTACTCCGAGACTCTCGAGCTCGACCTCGCCGACGTCGTCCCGTCCGTGGCCGGCCCGAAGCGCCCGCAGGACCGCGTCTCGCTGACCGAGTCCAAGGCCTCGTTCCGCATGGCGCTCGACGGCATGCTCCCCGACGGCGACAACGGCAACGACGAGGCGGTCGAGGAGTCCTTCCCGGCCTCGGACCCGCCGGCGTACCCGTCTGGGGAGCACCCGCCGCAGCCGCTCGTCGACGGCGTCGGCGAGGCGGGCGCCGGCACCGGCGGCGTCCAGGTCGCCGACCGGGCGTCGGACAAGGTCACGGTCACGCTCGAGGACGGCACGGACACCGAGCTCGACCATGGGCACGTCGTGATCGCGGCGATCACCTCCTGCACGAACACGTCGAACCCGTCGGTGATGATCGGCGCGGGGCTGCTCGCCCGCAACGCGGTCGAGCGCGGCCTCGAGGTCAAGCCCTGGGTCAAGACCTCGCTCGCGCCCGGCTCCAAGGTCGTCATGGAGTACTACGAGAAGGCGGGGCTGGTCGAGCCGCTGGAGGCACTCGGCTTCCACCTCGTCGGCTACGGCTGCACGACCTGCATCGGCAATTCCGGGCCGCTGCCGCAGGAGATCTCCGACGCGGTCAACGACGCCGACCTCGCCGTCGTCTCCGTGCTCAGCGGCAACCGCAACTTCGAGGGCCGCATCAACCCCGACGTGAAGATGAACTACCTCGCGTCGCCGCCGCTCGTCGTCGCCTACGCGCTGGCCGGGACGATGGACGTCGACCTGCTCGACGAGCCGCTCGGCACCGACAAGGACGGCAACGACGTCTACCTCAAGGACATCTGGCCCTCCGCGGAGGAGGTCGGCCGCACCGTCGAGGACGCCGTGCGCAGCGACATGTTCACCTCCTCCTACGACGAGGTGTTCGCGGGCGACGAGCGCTGGAACTCGCTCGAGGTGCCCGAGGGCGACCGCTTCGCCTGGGACGACGAGTCGACCTACGTGGCGCTGCCGCCGTACTTCGAGGACCTGCCGCGCGAGCCCGAGCCGGTCGGCGACATCGAGGGCGCCCGCGTGCTGGCCAAGCTCGGCGACTCGGTCACCACCGACCACATCTCTCCCGCGGGGGCGATCAAGAAGGACTCGCCGGCGGCGAAGTACCTCAACGAGCGCGGCGTCGCCAACAAGGATTTCAACTCCTACGGCTCCCGCCGCGGCCATCACGAGGTGATGATGCGCGGCACGTTCGCGAACATCCGCCTGCAGAATCTGCTGGCCGGCCGCGACGACCTGGTCGGCGGGCTCACGCTGCACGACGGCGAGGTCATGCCGATCTACGACGCGGCGATGAAGTACGCGGAACAGGGCACGCCGCTCGTCGTGCTCGCGGGCAAGGAGTACGGCTCCGGCTCGTCGCGCGACTGGGCGGCGAAGGGCACGACGCTGCTCGGCGTGCGCGCCGTGATCGCGGAGTCCTTCGAGCGCATCCACCGCTCGAACCTCGTCGGCATGGGCGTGCTGCCGCTGCAGTTCCCCGACGGCGAGAGTGCCGATTCGCTGGGGCTCACCGGCGAGGAGGAGCTCACGATCACCGGCGTCGACGAGGGCCGCGCGAAGGAGGTCAGCGTGCGCGCCGGCGACAAGGAGTTCACCGCGCGGGTGCGCATCGACACCCCGAAGGAGGTCGAGTACTACCAGCACGGCGGGATCCTGCCCTACGTGCTGCGAGGCCTACTCGGCCGCGGCGCCGACGACGGCGTCTCCGGCGGCTGAGCGGAGGTTGAGCACCGCGCGCCCGACCCGGTGCGCGGTGACGAGCCCGGCGGCGCGCAACACCCCGAGGTGCTGCGAGACGCCGCCGGGCGTGATGCCGGCGAGCGCGGCGAGGTCCGTCGTCGATCGCGGCCGGTCGAGCGCGAGCAGCAGCGTGGCCCGGTTGTGTCCGAGCAGCGCTCCGAGCGCGTCGTTCGCCGCCGCGCCGGCCGGCTCCCACAGGGCGCCGGCGCCGCGCGCGGGGTAGATGATCGTCGGCTGCCACGGCGGGGCGGTGACGATCACCACGCGCGGCCAGCCGAAGACGCTCGGCACGAACAGCAGCCCACGGTCGCTCAGGTCAACGTCCTGCTCGGCCCGCTTGGTCACCTCGAGCACGCCGTCGGACCAGCGCACGCTGGGGTCGATGTCGGCGAACAGGTGGCGCGCCCCGCCGTCGGCGAGGCGCCGCGCGCGGTGCAGCACGTCGCCCTCGACCACCGCGCGGATGCGCGGCCAGTGCGGCGCCAGCGCGCGGTCGAAGTACGCCCTCACGAGGGCGGCCAGCGCCGGGACGGCGGTGCGGGGCGCGTCGAGCAGCGGTTGCAGCGGCGCGGGCACGAGGCCGTCGCGGTACGCGTGCTCGATCTCGCCGCGGACGACCGCGGGCGGCGTCGCGGCGAGCGCCGCGAGCTCCTCGTCGATGCTCGCCAGCGGCCCGCTCGGGGGCGGGCTGACGAAGTCGGGCGTGTACCGGTCCTCCGGGAGCAGCGCCAGCAGCGGCGCCAGGTCGAGGTCGGCGGTCCGCTCGCGCGCCTCGCGGATCCACGGGAG
>DATBDM010000274.1:0-8132 GCA_036269915.1 Solirubrobacteraceae bacterium
CGGTCGAGCGCCTCCGCGGCGCCAGCTGAATGGGCCACGAGGCCGCCGCCGTGGCCCATTGCACGGTAAGATGGTCGCAATTTGCGAAGTTTTGTCGGCGGAGCGCGTAGAAGTACAACTTCTTGATTTGCAGGCAAAACGTCGCCTTGGGCGCCCGCGGCCCGGCACCTGAAAATCGTGGTGCCCGCGGTTCGAGCCTGCTCTCGCCGCTCTCGAACGGCCCTTCCGGGCTTCGTCTATGCTCGATTGCGCTTCGACGCGGTGCGAGCCGCCGCCTGTCTTTAGCTCCTGTGGCCCATCTCGTGGGCCATCCACGGTCTTCGCTGCGAGCCCGTCACGCGTGCGGCGTAGCGACACATGCCTTAGCCATCGGCCATAACCCCCTGAGTGACTCCGCTCGCACGCCGCATCCTGTTCGCGCCGGTCGTGTTCCTCGCCGTGGCCGTCGTCATCTTCGGGGGACTGCGAATCCTCCGACCGGATCTCTATCCCGGCGACTCGCTGGCGGGCGGGGTCGTCCATGACCTCGACCGGGGGCTGCTGCACCTCGACCTCGGCTGTGCGCCGCCCGGCGGACTGACGGGCTCGGGCGCCAGGCCGAGTGGGAAGTGCATGCCCGTCCGGGTCCTGTGGCAGCGCGGCATGATGGCCGACGTCTGGCTGCTGGTGGGGTCGATCATCGTCGGTGGCGTCGCCGGCGTGCTCGGCGGGCTGTGGTGCGTCGGGCACCCGGGGTCGCGGTCCGCGCGCGCGCTGCAGGGGGCCGCCGCGCTGGCCTACTGCGCGCCCGTGTACGTCGTGGGCCTGGTGCTGCTGTACCTCTTCAACCCCGTGTTGGGCATCGTCCACGTCCCGTTCTTCTTCGACGCCGTGCCGCGCTGGGCCTCGCCGTTCACGGATCCCTGGACGTGGCTACGGGCGCTGCTCGTCCCGTGGCTGGTCCTCGCGGCGCCGCTGGCCGGCATGTGCCTGCGGCTGACCTTCGCCCTGGCCCGCGAGATCACCGAGGAGGACTACGTCCGGACCGCGAACGCGAAGGGCCTGACGCCGAACACCGTCGTACGCCGCCACGTCGGCCGCCCGACGTTCGGCGCAACGGTCTCCTTCGCACCCGTCACGCTGCCGCTGTTCCTCCTCAACGTCTTGCTGGTCGAGCGGCTCTTCTCGATACCCGGCTTCTTCGACAAGGTCTGGGGCGCCATCGGCCACAACGGCGAAAGCGCGATCAACCTCCCGATCATCATCGCGGCCGCGCTGTGGACCACGATGCTCCTGATCATCCTCGGGATCATCGCCGACGCGATCCTCGGGCAGCTCGACCCGCGCGTGCGGGGCGCGGGGTTGTAGAGCAGCTCACGGGCGGCGCCTCCGGCCGAGCATCCGGGCCTCCGAAGAGGCCCGGATGGATCAGCCGATGGTGAGCCCCGGCTAGCGCGACTCGGCCGAGTTCATCGAGCGGACGCCGCGTCGTCGGCGAAGTGCACGTCGACGAAGCGCGGGCGGTTGTTGTTCGCGTTCGCGTAGATGTCGTAGATCGACCAGGTGTTGACGTTGTAGGAGATGAGGAGCTCGCCCGGGCGGCTGAGCTCGGGATGCGCCGCGACGTTGTAGCCCGCGTAGATGCCCGGCCCCTCCTCGGGCGCCCTGTAGACGGCGGTGCGGTTCGTGAACGGACCGGTCGGCGAATCCGCGGTGGCGGCGTAGATCGTGCCGCCCAGCCCCACGCTGGTGGTGAGCACGTAGTGATCGCCGACCCGGCTGACGCTGTACGAGGAGCCGACGCCTCCGTCCACGAGACGTGCCGAGGCGGTCGGGTCCTTGGACCAGCCGGAGCCGGTGAAGAAGTCCCAGTCGTGGTCGACGAGGTGGCCGGTACGGGCGCGCGCTACGTGCATGTGGCCGCTCTCCGCGCCGTAGACGTACACGTAGCCGCCGCAGCGCATCAGCTCCACGCCCCACTGGACGTTGCTCGCCGCGTAGGTCGGCGCGATGCTCTCGAGCTTCACGTCCTTGGAGAACGTGGCGATGTCGGTGCCGGTCCACGTGAAGTTGAACGGCGGATCCCCGTCGGTCGGCGCCTGCGCGAACTCGAAGATGCGCAGCCGGCCGCCGTCGACGATCCCGTCGCCGTTCCAGTACCAGTGGGCGTTCGTGCCCGACGGATCCCACGGCGGCGCGGTGTTGGTCTCACCCGCCAGCGACTGCGGGTGCTCGTGCGTGCCGGCGGTCACGGTCGTGTCCGGAAGGCCGTCGCGGCCGCCGAACACGGCGGAGTTGTGCACGAAGGCGTTGTCGAGCGGCATGCTCTCGTCGTCGTTGACGGGGCCCATGAAGGTGTCGTTGAGCATCCAGACCACCCGGTGGCCGGGCAGATCGGTCGAGTACATGCCGTCGGAGGCGCCCCAGCCACGACGGTCGGCCCAGCCGCCGCCGGAGTTGCCGAACTGCCGCCAGGCGTCGGTGAACCGGGTATCGAGCGTCCCGCCCACCACGCGAGGCGCGGGCGCCGACGTCCCGCTCGTAGCGCACGCGCTGGGCGTCACGGTCGCCGCCCCTGCGCCCGGAGCGGCCACGAGCGCCGACAACGTTGTCAGGATGCCGCCCAGCACCGCCATGCGCAGACGCGTGCGAAGGTGCACGTTCATCTCCATCCGCCTTTCTCGAAGCCGGCAGCGAACGGAGTCCTCGCCCGCGCCAAGCCCTTGTCGTCGCCACCCGAGTGGCTTTCCGCCGCCTCATGACAACGTTGTCATGAGGCCTGCGGACATCTCACCATCCGCTGGGGCCTTTGTCAAGCCGCCTATCCGCGTGTGAGCGGCAGTGTGGCGGCGAGCACCGTGCCGCCGTCCGCGGGGCTCTCGATCGTCACCCACCCGCCCAGCGCGGCGGCCCGGTCTCGAAGCCCCAGCAGCCCGGCGCCGTCCGGATCGGCGCCGCCGATGCCGTCATCGCGCACCTCGATGCGCAGCGCCACGTCCGTCGCCGAGGCCGTGACCTCGGCGGAGGTCGCCTCGGCGTGCTTGAGCACGTTGGTCAGCGCCTCGGCGACGGTGAAGTACGCGCTCGCCTCGACCTCGGCCGGGAACCGCTGATCCGGGACGTCGACGCGCACCGGAAGCTCCAGGCGCGAGACGACGGTCCGGATCGCGGCTCGCAGACCGCTGTGCGTGAGGTTCGCGGGCAGGATCCCGCGTGCCAGCTCGCGCAGCTCGGCGTTGCCGAGCTCCACGTGCTCGAGCGCCTCCTCGACCAGCGACCGCAGCTCCCCGTCGTCGTCCGGCAGCGCTCGGCGCGCGAGCTTCAGCGACACGATGCCGTGGACGAGCCGCTGCTGGGCGCCGTCGTGCAGGTCGCGGACCACGCGCCGCCGGACGTCGTCCGCCGTGGTCAGCAGCCGCGCCCGGGAGGCGTTGAGCTGGTCGCGCCCGTCGGCGTTGGCGATGGCGGTGTCGAGCAGCTCGCCGAACTGTGCCATTCGCCGCTCCGTGTCGGGCGGGGGCGGCTGCTCGCCCATCCAGTTCGCCACGGTGACGCCCCAGACGCGGCCGTCGACGAGGATCGGGACACCGACGCCGGAGCGGAAGCGCAGCCGCTCGATGACGTGTCCGATGCTCCCATGGGTGTCGGCGTAGGTGTCCTGGCGCGCGGGCTGCCCCGTTCGCCGGACGGCGGCGGTGACGCTGTGGGGGTCGTCGTGCCGGATCCGCGTGCCCGGTTGCAGCTGCGGCTCCTGCGCGCCACGGTGGGCGACGATCGTCAGCTCGCCGTCCTGCTCGTAGCGGCACATCGTGAGCCCCCCGTCGGCCTGCAGCAGCGCGTGCATCTCCGCGGCCACGGAGTCGAACACCGCGGCCGGCGAGGCGCCGTGGGCCACGAGCGTCGCCACCCGGCGCAGCGCCGCCTGCTCATCGGCGAGCCGGCTGAGCGCCATGCGCGACTCCGCGTTGGCGACCGCGGTCGCGACCAGCTCGGTGAACTTCTCCAACCGCTGCTCGGCGTCGTGTGGCAACGGCTCCCGGCTCGCCACGCTGATCACCCCCCATGGGCGCCCCTCCACCACGACCGGGCTCGACACGCCCGAGACGGCCTTCATCTCCCGAGCCACCGCACTGAACGGCGCGTCGGTGCGCGCGGACCGGCCGGTGCGGTAGACCGCGGCCGCCGCGGTGGTCGCGGTCAGCGGCAACCGCGAGCCCACGTCCAGCCCCGCCATGGGCTTGACCAGCCCGACGATGATGTGCGCCGGGCCATCGGGATCCCACCGCCCGACGGTCGCCATGTCGGAGCCGAACATGCGGCCGACCTCACGGCTGACGGCCGCGAAGAGCTCTGCCGGCTCCACGCCCCGCGCCACCAGCGTCGCCACCCGCTGCAACGCCGCCTGGTCCTCGGCGAGCCGGCTGAGCGCCTCGCGCGACTCCGCGTTCCCGACCGCGGTGGCGATCAGCTCGGCGAGCTTCTTCCGCCGCGCCTCGGCCTCCGGGGGCAGGACTTCGTCTCCGGTCCTCCCCACCGTCATCGTGCCCCAGAGCTCCCCGTCGACGACGATCGGGCTCGCAAGCGCGGTGCGGATCCCCTCCGCCCGCACGGCGTCGGGCAGCCCGGGCGCCAGTGGGTCGTCCGTGTCGAAGCGCGCTGCACGGCCCGTCGCGCGCACGGCCGCGACGACGTAGCGCGGGTCGGGCACGATCCGGGTGCCCGGCCGGCGCGACGCGTTGCGGGCGCCCATCGTGGTCACCGTCCCGTCGGCCTCGAACCTGACGACCGCCGCGTTGTCGCAGGCCAGGAGCGCCCGGGCCTCATCGGCCACCGCCTGGAAGATCGGCTCTGCCCCGATCCCCTGCGCGACCAGCGTCGCGACGCGCCGCAGCGCTGCCTGCTCGTCGGCCAGCCGCTCGACCTCGGTGCGCGCCTGGGCGTTGGCGATCGCGATCGCCACGAGCTCCGCGAACTGTCCCAGCTTCGTCTCAGTCCCCGGAGCCAACGGCTCTCGACCCGTGCGCGCCACGCCGAGCGCGCCCCACACGCGGCCGCCCACGAGGATCGGCGCGATCACCTCGTCGCCGTCCGTCGCCAGGCGCGTCCCGGGCGCCATGACGTTCCCGTAGGAGGCGACCATGGTCGCGGTGCCGTCGCGTTCGTCGCGCCACAACGAGATGTCGACGTCGCCGATCACGTGCGCGACCTCCTCGGCGACCTTGCCCAACACCTCAGCGGGCGGCGCCTCGGTGGCCACCAGAGTCGCCACCCGGCGCAGCGCCGCCTGCTCCTCCGCCGCCCGCGCCGTCTGTGCTTCCGCCGCGCGGCGCTCCGTGACGTCGACGATCGTCCCCACGATCTCGACGGCCTCCCCGGACGCGCCCGGCACGGGATGCCCGAAGGCATGGATGATCCGCGGCGCACTCCCGGGGACGAGCACGCGGTATTCCACCTCGACGTCCGTGAGCTCGCGGATGCCCTCCGACATCGCCTCCCTGCACATCGCCCGGTCGTCCGGATGGATGCGCCCGAAGAAGTCCTCGAGCGACGGGAGCCCCTGCGCGGGATCGAAGCCGTACAACCGCGAGTGCTCGGCCGACGAGTACCTCAACGCCTGCGTCGCGACCTCGATGGTAAAGCTGCCCGTGCGCGTCAGCCGCTGCGTCTCGGCCAGATACGCCTCGCTGCGGCGCAGCGCAGCCGACTGCGGGTTCTCTGGTGCCTCGCTGGACATGGGCGACACCCCGACGGGCCTCGAAGTCTACGTCCATGGAGCGCAAGGAGCCGGTGACGGGGGCGTGGAGCACACCCGCGCGGACCGGTCCGCGCGGGTGTACAGGCGTCTGCTCAGCGGGCGCGGACCGCGCGACTCGAGGCCGTCGCGCTGCCCGCGGCGTTCGTGGCCGTGACCCGGCAGAGGACCTTGTGGCCGCGCAGGGGACGGCGCACCTTGAGCTTCTGTCCCGAGGCGAGCTTCTTGCCGTGCCCCTTGACGTACCAGCGGTAGCCGCGGCTGGTGGGCTTGTTCGACCAGGTGCCCGCATGGCAAGTCAGCGCGTGGCCGTTGCGGGAGATCCACGGGTGGACCACGACGACGGGCTTCGTGGTCGTCGGGGTGGGTGTCGGTGTGGGCGTCGGCGTCGGCGACGCGGACTTGACGACCCCGCGCAGCTGTCCGCTGGCGAACGTCGAGAAGTCGCCCTGAACGTAGCCGCAGAGCAGGTAGTTGCCGCCGCTGGTGAAGGTGATCTTGAAGGGCTGGTTGTAGCTCGGGCCCATCCCGACCTGGAAGCCGCCGGGCGGGCTGACCCAGGACTCGTGGCCGCCCGAGTGCAGCGCGGCCGCGCTCTCGGTGTCGAAGTCGGCCGCACACGTCGGGTCGACGTCGGCGTCCTTGAGGAAGACGTAGATGTCGAAGCCGAACATCGTGTCGTCGGGGTTCAGCGTCCCGCTGGCCGTGTAGTTCGTGGCACGGCCGACCACGGCGGACGGGTCGTTCTGGACCATCGAGATCGTCTCGCCGGCGGCCTGGGCCTGCGCGGCCGAGAGCCCGATGGCGGCGGGGACCAGCAGTCCGAGGGTGAGGGCCCGGCGCAGCGCGACCGGAGGGCGATCAGGGCGTGTGCGTGTCATGCGGTGCACACTCCAGAAGCCCGCTCAACGATCGCTCAACGCCGTGGAGTACGCTCGTCGCTCTGCCCGGGAATGTGGAGTTTCTGATCCTGGGGCCGCTCGAGGCACGCAGCGGCGGGCGAGCGGTCGCGCTGGGGCCTCCGCGCCAGCGGCTGCTGCTGACGGCGCTGTTGCTGGCGGCGCCCGCGCCATTGCGCCGCGAGCAGCTGATCGACGAGGTCTGGGGCGCGGTGCCCCCGGCTTCGGCGCGGCATGCGGTCGAGGTCTACGTCAGCCGCCTGCGCGAAGCGCTGGGCGCCGCGGCGATCGCGGGCGGGCCGGGTGCGGCCTACGCGATCGAAGCGCCGGTCGACGCGCGCCGCTTCGAGGAGCTCACGAGCGGGGAGCCCGCCGAGGCGCGGCTCGCCGAGGCGCTCGCGCTCTGGCGCGGCGCGGTTCTGGCCGACGTGGCCTACGAGGGTTCGCTGCGGACGGAGATCGCTCGCCTGGAGGAGCGGCGGCTCGTCGCGCGCGAGCAGCTCGCCGACCGGCGGTTGCAGCGCGCCGGCCACGCGGAGGCGCTCCCCGATCTACAGCAGCTCGTGGGCGCAGAGCCCTTGCGCGAGCGCGCGCGGGGGCTGCTGATGCTCGCGCTCTATCGCTCCGGCCGCCAGGCCGAGGCGCTCGACGTCTACCGCGCCGGGCGCGAGCTGATGGTCGAGGAGCTGGGGCTCGAGCCGGGGGCGCCGCTGCGCGAGCTGCAGGCGGCGATCCTGCGCCAGGACCCGGCGCTCGCGGACCCCGGCACGCGCCGGCGCCGGCACCTGCCCGCGCCGGCGACGCCGCTGGTGGGAAGGGAGCGGGAGATCGACGAGCTCGCCGGGCTGCTGCGCGGTGTGGCGCGGCTCGTCACGCTGACCGGCCCGGGCGGGACGGGCAAGACGCGGCTGTCGCTCGGCACCGCCGAGGCGCTGGTCGACGACTTCGCCGACGGCGTGCACTTCGTGGAGCTGTCGCCGCTGCGCGACCCGGCCACGGTGGTGCCCGCCATCGCCCACGCCGTCGAGCTCGACGCCGAGGCCGAGCTCGCGGCGCAGCTGCGCGACCACCGCCTGCTGCTCGTGCTCGACAACTTCGAGCAGGTGCTCGACGCGGCGCCGGTGGTCAGCGCGCTGCTCGCGGGTGCGCCCGGCGTGCGGATCCTGGTCACGAGCCGCACGCGCCTGGACCTCTACGGCGAGCACGAGTTCGCCGTCGACCCGCTGGCGCACGACGAGGGCGTCGAGCTGTTCTCCGCGCGTGCCCGCGCGCGCGACCGTCGCTTCGTCGCGACCCCCGCCGTGGCCCACGTGGTGGCGCGCCTGGAATGTCTGCCGCTCGCGATCGAGCTCGTCGCCTCGCGCGCGGACCGGATGAGCGCCGAGGAGATGGTCGCCGGCCTGCCCATCCTCGAGCTCGCCGGCGGCGGGCCGCGCGACGCGCCGGACCGCCATCGCGCGCTGCGCGCCGCCGTCGACTGGAGCCTCGAGCTGCTCGACGAG
>DATBDM010000275.1:0-4435 GCA_036269915.1 Solirubrobacteraceae bacterium
CGCGGCCGTGCAAGAGGCCGGCGCACATCGATCTCGCATCCTGCGGATTTTCGGCGCGGATCCTGTTCCGGCGGGGAGTGTGTTCGACAATCGTCGAACCAACTGGTACGATGGTCATCGAACGATCGACCGAAGGAGCACGATGCCGGACACTCCCGCCCCCACCGCCACGAAGCGCCCGCCCTTCCGCCGCGTCGTCGTCTTCGTCCCGCTCGAGCAGCAGCAGCCGGAGGCCGCGGCGGCTTAGCCGCGGCGGACCGAGCGGTCCATCTCGCGCTTGAGCTCGCGCTCCTTGATGGACTGGCGCTTGTCGACGACGTCCTTGCCCTTGGCGAGCGAGATCTCGACCTTGGCGCGCCCGTCGGAGAAGTACAGCCGCGTCGGGACGATCGTGAGGCCGCGCTCGCGGGCCTTGCCCTCCAGCCGCTGGATCTCGCGGCGGTGGAGGAGCAGCTTGCGCGGGCGCTCGGGCTCGTGGTTCTCCCGCGCGGCCGGTCCGTAGGGCGGGATGTGGACGTTGTGCAGCCACACCTCGCCGTCGCGGACGGCGGCGTAGCCGTCCTTGATCTGGGCCTTGCCGTCGCGCAGCGACTTCACCTCGGTCCCGGTCAGCATCACGCCCGCCTCCCAGTTCTCGAGCAGGTGATAGCGATGCCGCGCCTGCCGGTTGGTGGCGACGTCGCCGGGTGCCGCCTTGCGCTTTCCAGAGCCCTTGGCCATCTCCCATCCAACGTTAGCTAGCTTCTGTGATGACGATGTCCGATCTCCTCGCGTTCCCGCATCCGGTCAACGAGAAGGCCGCCCGCAGCGTTGCGGCCGGTGTCGTGGTGCTCACCGCGATCACGCTGCTCACGCAGGCGTGGTGGCTGACCGTCCCGCTCGCGCTCGGCTTCTGGGCGCGGGTGCTGACCGGCCCGACGCTCTCCCCGCTCGGCCAGCTCGCGACGCGCGTGCTCGCGCCGCGACTGGGGACGCCGCGCTACGTCGCGGGGCCGCCGAAGCGATTCGCGCAGGGCATGGGCGCGGTGATGACGACGCTCGCCGCCGTACTCGCGCTCGCCGGCGACCACACGGCCGCCGCGGTCCTCCTCGGGCTGGTGCTCGTCGCCGCGACGCTCGAGTCGGCGCTGGCCTTCTGCGTCGGCTGCAAGGTCTTCGCGCTGCTCATGCGCCTCGGGCTGGTCCCTAGCGAGGTCTGCGCCGAGTGCGCGGACATCTGGTCGCGCCCGCGGCCTGCCGGCTAGGAACGCTCGACGACGCCTGGCGGCGGGTCGAGCTCGCGGCGGCGGCCCTCGTCGAGCAGCTCCGCCTCCGCCAGCGCGCCGCGCGTGGCCGTCGGCACCCGCATCGAGAGCTGGACGTGCAGCTGCGCCCAGGCGAGCGACAGCACCGGGTCCGCGCCGCGCATCTGCGCCCAGGCGTAGGCGGCGCAGAGCAGGTCGCGACCGCCGGTGATGTCGACCACAGGGCCCGCGTCGAAGTCCGGCGGGTACACGCGCTCGCCGTCGACGTAGGCGATCGCGCCGCGGGCGCCGAGCCCGATCATCACGGTCTCGACGTGCTCGCCGAGGATCGCGGCGGCGGCCTCGGGGCTCTCGTTCGCGGTGAGCACGAGCGCGTCGGCGCGATCGACGAACAGCGCGCTGGCACGGCTGAGCGCCCGCGGCGGGCGCCCGGCGAAGGCGCGGGCGTCGTCGTCGCCACAGGTCACGTAGACCCGGCCCTCGTCGGGGAGCGACTCGAGCTGCTCGAGGTTGGCGGCGATCGCGCTCGGCTCGTAGGCGGCGAGGTCGGCGGCGCCGGCGCGCGAGCCGGGGTCGACGGTCACCATCGTGCGCTCGTGGCCGACCGGCATGACGACGGTCTGCGGCGTGCGGCCGGTCCGCACGGGGGGGACGATCACGCCCTCGCGCTCGACCTCGGTGCGCACGAACTCGCCGGCGAGGTCGTCGCCGAGCGGAGCGACGAGCGCCGTGCTCAGCCCGAGCCGGCAGGCCGCGACCGCGGTGATCGCGCCGCCGCCGGGGGTGCGCAGCAGATCGCCGGCGAAACGCTCCTCGCCCGGTGCGGGCAGCGCCTCGAGCCCGACGAAGGTCAGGTCCAGGAAGGCAGGGGTGCCCACGGCGAGATCGACGCTCACGAGTCCGCTGACCCTCCCAGGCCCGGGACCGCCTCGTCAAGTGGTGCGAAGGCGATCTCGCGGCCGGGGCCTTCACCGGCGGCCGCGAAGTCCAGCAGTGCCGCGCCCTCGGCCTCGAGCGTCGCGCGCTGCTTGGCGCCGAGCCGCTCGAAGGGTTGCACGACCAGCCGCAGCCCGCCGCGCGAGCGCACGATCCGCCACCACCCGGCCACGAGCCCGTCGAGCAGCACGAACGGCCTGCCGAGGTTCGCCCCGACGTAGGCCTGGCGCTCCGCCGGGATCACGCGGCGGCGGTCGGCGTGGGCGACCAGCACCGTGTCGAACTCGGGCAGGAACCGCGCCGGCACGGGCGTGCCGGGATCCGGCGGCGGCGCGCCGGGCACGTCGAACAGCTCGCGGCCGCGGTCGTCGGCGTAGATGCGCAGCTCGCCGCGTATCCGCTCGACGATCTCGCGCACCCCGGTGAGCCCCGACCACGCCGCGATGTCGGCGACCGTCGCCGGGCCGTAGGCGGCGAGGTAGCGGCGCACCAGCGCGTCGGGCGCATCGTCCCCGTCGGGCTCGCCGCCCATCCAGGCGCCCATCGTGCCGAGCACGGCGCGGCCGCCCGGCCGCAGGTGCGAGGTGCCGCGCGGCGGGAGCTGGATCACCGGCGCGAGGTAGCGGACCGCGTAGCCGAGCACGTCGGCGTCGACGTCCGGCCAGCGCTCGCGCAGCGCGCGGCCGAGCTCGGCCGGCATCCGCGGCTGCGTGTCGAGCAGCGCTCGCCCCTCAGCCACGACAGCGTCCACGTCCGCGTCCCCGAGCCGCCGCGCGAACGGGCTGCCCGAGGTGAAACCACGCACGTGCACGCGCTGCAGCGGCGGCCGCAGGCGATGCGCGTCGCGGGCGCTGACGAGGTGCAGCGTGCAGCGCATCAGCGACATGCGCACGGCCTCCCGGCGCTCGACGAGACCGCTCAGGTCCTCGGCGGCGAAGCCGCAGAGCCGTGCCCAGAGGCCGTAGTAGGGCGAGGTCGGCTCCTGGGCCTGCATGCCGACGAGGTGCTCGAGCGCGTCGAGCGGGGACATGACGGCGCGGCCCAGCAGCAGCTGGCGATCGAGCAGCGCGCGGTTGAGCGCGCGCGGCGACAGCACCTCCGCGGTCACGGCAGCTCGACCGGCGAGAGGTCCGTGCGCCCGCGCGGGGCGTCGACGCTGCGCACCTGCACCACGAGCGGATCGCCGATCCGGATCGCCTTGCCGGAGTCTGCGCCGACCAGGCGCGTCTCGAGCTCGTCGAGCTCCCACCAGTCGCCGCGCAGCCGCCGCACCGGAAGCATGCCCTCGTGGCCGTCGCCGAACGCGACGAACGCGCCCGACCCGATCACGCCCGTGACCTCGCCGGAGTACTCGGCATGCCAGCCGCGCTCGAACAACTCGGCCTCGAGCACGAAGCAGCGCGCGACGTTGTCCGCCGAGCGCTCGATCGACATCGCATCGCGCTCGCGTTGCGAGCACCACGTCCCCGCCTCCTCCAGCCGGGCGGCGTTCGGCGGGTCCTCCCCGGCCCCGATCGCCGACAGCAGCGCGCGGTGGGCGACGAGATCGGGGTAGCGGCGGATCGGCGAGGTGAAGTGGCAGTAGCGCGTCGAGCGCAGCCCGGCATGGCCGACGTTCTGCGGCGAGTAGTGCGCCTGCTTGAGCGTGCGCAGCACGAGGTTGGTGAAGCCCACCCGCCCGTGTCCGCGCCGGCGGATCTCCGCGGCGGCGAGCTGTGACATCTCGCCGACGACGAGCAGCGCCTGCTGGGGCGTCATCGGATCGGGCAGCGGCGGCGTCGGCACGTCGAGCGAGGCGAACTGGTCGGCGAGCCGCTGCACGCGCGGCGGGTCCGGGCGCTCGTGGACGCGGTAGAGCGTCGGCAGCTTGCGGGTCTCGAGCAGCGTGGCGACCGCCTCGTTGGCGGCGATCATCAGGTGCTCGATCACGCGATGGGACTCGGTCTGCTCCGTCGGCTCGACCGCGCTCACATGGCCCTCGCGCGAGAACGCGAACTCCGGCTCGACCGACTCGACCTCGAGCGCGCCGCGCGCCTCGCGCTCCGCCTGCAGCGCCGACGCGACGCGCCGCGCGGCGGCGAGCGGGCGCGCCCACTGCCCGTCTGCGCGCTCGACGCCGGAGAAGATGCGGTCGACGCGCGGGTAGTCGAGCCGGACGTCGGAGCGGATCAGCGACCGGTGGAAGGCGGTCCGGCGCACCTTCGCGCCGTCGAACTCCAGCTCCACGGTGACCGCGAGCCGGTCCTCGCCCGGGA
>DATBDM010000276.1:0-2922 GCA_036269915.1 Solirubrobacteraceae bacterium
CTCGTGCGCGGGATGGTGCGCCGCGGGATCACGCTCGCGGTGCTCCTGCGCACGTACCGGCTCGGGCACGCGTGGTTCTGGGACGTCTGGTGCGAGTTGCTGGCGGAGCGCATCGCCGACCCGACCGAGCTCCACTTCGCCCAGGAGCAGAGCTCCGCGTTCCTCTTCGCCTACATCGACGGGATGTCGGGCGTGCTGGTGGACGCCTACGGGACCGAGCGCGAACGCCTGATGCGCGGCGCCGCCCAGATGCGCGCCGAGACCGTGCGCGCGATCCTCGCCGGCGTGCCGATCGACGAGGAGGTCGCCGACCGGCGGCTCGGCTACGAGCTGCGGCGCCACCACGTCGCCCTGCGGCTCACCAGCGGCGTCGCCGAGGTCCGTGGCCTCGAGCGCGCCGCGACCGAGGCCGCGGCGCTTCTGGGGCCCGGCTCACCGCTCGTCGTCCTGTCGGGCGCGGCGAGCCTGGATGTCTGGTGCGGCGCCTACGAGGCGCCGAGCGCGGACGGGCTCGAGGACTACCAGCCCCCCGAGGGGATCCGCGTCGCCTTCGGCGCGCCGGCCCATGGCGTCGCCGGCTTTCGCAGCTCGCACGCCGAGGCCCTGCAGGCGGCCCGCATCGCGCGGCTCGCACCGGCAGCCGGCAGGCCGGTCACCGTCTACTCGCGAGTCGAGCTCGTGTCCCTACTCGCGACCGACCTTCCCCGAGCGCGCGCGTTCGTCCTCCGGCAGCTCGGACCTCTCGCTTCGCCGGACGAGCCGGTCGAGCGGCTGCGGGAGACGGTCCTCGCCTTCCTCACAGCCGGCGGGAGCGCCACCCGCGTGGCGAAGCAGCTCTACGTCCACCAGAACACCGTGGGCTACCGCGTCAAGCGCGCCGAGGAGCTGCTGGGCCGGCGCGTCACCGAGAGCCCGATCGAGCTGACCTGCGCGCTGACGCTCGCCGCCGCGCTCGGCCCCGCCGTCCTCTCTGGCGTGTCCTCACCCGACTGAGCCGCCAGACGTCGATCGCCGCGCGGCCAGACCCAGCGCGTATAGCCCGCGCGGCCGACCGGCCGCAGGATGCATGCATGACACGTGACTGTGCCGGGACGCCAAGCCCCGGCCACAGCCTTGGGGCCACGCGACATGGGCGCATCACCGGGCCGGCGGTTGACTTCTCCTCGTCCTCACCGTCGACGCGAGCGAGCAGAGATGGGCCTCACCACAGGTGACTTCCCGCCGGTCGATCCGGCGATGTTCAGGCAGACCCCGTATCGCGAGCGGATCGAGCCGCTCGCGCTCCACTGGGCCGAGGCGCCGACGTTGCGCGGTCGCAGGACGGAGCGCGCGGTGCTCGACGCGCTGCTCGCGGGGGCTCGTGGCGGCCATGGCGGCGCGCTGGTGTTGCGGGGCGAAGCCGGGTTCGGCAAGACGGCACTGCTGGAACACGCGATCCACTCGGCGTCGGACCTCACGGTGCTCCGTGCAGCGGGCGTGGAGTCGGAGGCCGAGCTCGCCTTCGCAGCGCTGCATCGTCTGTGCGCGCCGGTGCTCGACGGGCTCGATCGGCTTCCGGGTCCGCAGCGCGACGCGCTCGCCACCACGTTCGGGCTCGACGCCGGCCCGGTGCCGGACCGGTTCCTCGTCGGCCTGGCGACGTTGAGCCTGCTCTCCGAGGCCGCACTTCGACGCCCGATGCTCTGCGTCGTCGACGACGCGCAATGGCTGGACCGAGCCTCCGCGCAGGCACTGGCCTTCGCGGCGCGCAGGCTGCAGACGGAGTCGCTGGTCATGCTCCTCGCCGCGCGCGCCCCGACCGCCGAGCTCGCGCACCTGCCCGAGCTCGTCGTGAAGGGACTCGACGCCGCCGACGCTCGCGGGCTGCTGGCGTCGATGATCCCCGGACGCCTCGACGAGCGGGTCGCCGACCAGCTCGTCGCCGAGGTACGCGGCAACCCGCTGGCGCTGCTCGAGCTGCCGCGCGGGCTGTCGCCGACGCAGCTGGCGGGCGGCTTCGGCTTACCGGACGCGCTCTCACTGGAGAGCCGCATCGAGCAGAGCTTCCGGCGCCGGCTCGACGCGCTGCCGGAAGACACCCGACGGCTGTTGCTGATCGCCGCGGTCGAGCCGACCGGTGATCCGGAGTTGCTGTGGCGCGCGGCCGGTCGACAGCGGATCTCCGGGCCGGTGCTCGATGCGGCGGAGACCGCCGGCCTCATCGAGCTCGACAACCGGCGAGTGCGCTTTCGCCACCCGCTGGTGCGCTCGGTGCTCCACCGGGCGGCGGCACCGCAGGAACGCAGCCGCGCCCACCGAGCGCTGGCCGAGGCGACCGACGCGCAGCTCGATCCGGACCGGCGCGCCTGGCATCTCGCCGAGTCGACCGATGGCCCCGACGAGGACGCCGCCGCCGAGCTCGAGCGCGCGGCCGGCCGCGCCCAGGCGCGCGGCGGCTGGGCCGCCGCCGCTGCCTTCCTCGAACGCGCCGTCGCCCTGACCGCCGATCCTGCACGCCGCGCGCAGCGTGCGCTGGCGGCGGCGCACGCGAAGTACGAGTCAGGCGCGATCGGGGACGCTCTCACGCTGTTGGCGACGGCCGAGGCGGGCGCGCTCGGCGGCCTCGAGCCGGCCCGTGCGGATCTCCTGCGCGCCGAGATCGCGTTCGCCTCCAAGCGCGACTGGGACGTGCCCCCGCTGCTGCTCAAGGCGGCCCGCAAGCTCGAAGGAGTCGACGCGACCTTGGCCCGCGCGACCTACCTGGAGGCCCTGCAGTCGGCGCTCCTCGTCGGCCGGCTGGCCCGCGAGGCCGACGTCGCCGAGGTGAGCGAGGCCGCGCTCGCGTGCCCGCCGCCACGGCAGCCCCGACCGGCGGACCTCCTCCTCGAGGGCTTGGCGCTGCAGTTCGCGGAGGGGTTCGCCGCAGGCGCGCCGATCCTGAGG
>DATBDM010000277.1:0-2490 GCA_036269915.1 Solirubrobacteraceae bacterium
GAGCCGGCAGATCCGCATCGGGCGGGGGTAGCCGGGCTCGACCCGGATCAGCGAGTCCTCCTCGGGCGAGACGGCCAGCTCGTCGCGCAGCGCGGCGTCGTGCGGGTAGGCGTCGCAGAAGCGGTCGAGGACCTCGCTCAGCACGCACACCGCGTGACGCACCCGGCGCTGCTGGCCGGGCGAGATGAAGTGCGGCATGAGGACGAACGGGATCGTCGCGCCCGCGAAGACGACGTCGTGGTCGTTGAGCCAGGACTCGACCTTGCGCTCGAGATCCGCGCAGGCGTCGCCCAGCTTCGACAGCTCCACCAGATACTGGAGCTTGAGATTGTTGACGTGATCGATCAGGACGGCACCCCCGCCGGCCTCCTCTCGTTGGGTGAGAGCCTACCGGCGGGAGCGGTCAGTCGAGCCGCGCGCGCAGCCGGATCTCCTCGATCCCGGTCCGCTCGTGGGTGGCGCGCGCGCCGTCCGGCTCGAAGCCGAGCGCCGCGTAGAACGCGCGGCTGTCCTCGCTCGCCGCGAACGTCCACAGGACGACGACGTCGCAGCCGTCGTCGCGCAGCTCGGCTCCCGCGGCGTCGACCAGTGCGCGCCCGACGCCCTCGCGCCAGCGGGGCGGATCCACGTAGAGCCCGGTGATCTCGCCGACGCCGGGCTCGTCGAGCCCGCGCGCCGGGATCGCCAGCGCGACGAATCCGGCGACGCCGTCGCGGTCCTGGGCGATCAGCGCGTCGGTGTCGTCGAGCACGGACGCCCAGCGCCGCGCGCGCTCGGCCTCGTCGAGCTCGGCGAGGATCTCCTCGTCGACCAGTCCCGCGTAGCCGGCGCGCCAGCCGGCGGTCTGGACGCGGGCGATCTCGGTCGCGTCGGCGACGGTGGCCGGCCGGATCAGCAGCTCGCCGGGCGTCAGACGAGGCCTTCCATGGCCGCGGCGACCGCGCCGCCGTCGCCGAGCGCGGGCTCCGGGACGCCGAACGCCTCGACGAGCAGCTCCGCGTGCTCGCGCACCTCGCCGCAGAGCGTGTTCACGGCCTTGATGACCGCCTTCGAGCGCGTCGAGGACAGCCGGCCGTGCTCCTGGTACCAGCCGCGCTCGGCCTCGATCCGCGACAGCGCGTAGAGGCTGCACAGCGTGTCGAGCACCGGCTTGACGGCAGGATCTTCGCAGCGCTCGACGGCGTGTGCGAAGGCCTCGAGGACGACGAGGTCGACCCACGCGCGGGCGGCGTCGACGACGTGGTCCTGGGTGTCGACGAGCACGGCGAACGGGTTGCCGCCGGCGTCGATGCCGCCCTTCAGCCGTCGCGCGGCACCGGAGAGGATGTGCTCCTGGCGCCACTTGACCAGCTCGAGCTGGGTCGCGCGGTCGAGGAGCTCGGCGGAGTCGTCGCGGCCGGGGCGCAGGTCGTCGCCGAGCCGGCCGAGCACCTCGCGGAACGCGGTTCGCTCGGCGACGGTGCCGAGCACCTGGCCGGCGAAGAACTGCGCCATGCCGAGCGGGTCGAGCTCGCCGAACTGATCGCGGAAGTCCGTCAGCAGGTTCTTCGCGGCGAGCTGCAGCAGCACCGTGTTGTCGCCCTCGAAGGTGGTGAAGACGTCGGTGTCGGCCTTCAGCGCGGCGAAGCGGTTGGCGCGCAGGTAGCCGGCGCCGCCGCATGCCTCGCGGCACTCCTGGATCGTGTGGGTCGCGTGCCAGGTGCCGATCGCCTTGACGCCCGCGGCAAGCGTCTCGAGCTCGCGCCGCTTCCGGTCCTCGCCGTCGCCCGCCGTGAAGACCTCGTGCAGCTCGGCCACGAGCCGCTCCTGGGCGAAGTGCAGCGCGTAGGTGGTGGCGAGCGGGATCAGCAGCCGGCGCTGGTGCGTGCGGTAGTCGAGCAGCACCGCCTCCTCGCCGCCGGGGGGCCCGAACTGGCGGCGGGTGAGCCCGCGCCGGACCGCGATCACCAGCGCGACCTTGGAGGCGTTGATCGCCGCGCCGCACACGCTGATGCGCCCCTGGATCAGCGTGCCGACCATCGTGAAGAAGCGCTTCGTCGGGTTCTCGATCGTGCTCGTGTACTCGCCCTCGGGGCTGACCTGCGCGTAGCGGTCGAGCAGCGCGTCGTGGGGCACGCGCACGTGGTCGAAGTACAGGCGCCCGTTGTCGACGCCGTCGAGGCCGAGCTTCGCGCCGCAGTCCTCGATGCGCACGCCAAGCATCGGCTCGCCCCCCTCGTCGCGGATCGGCACGAGCAACGCGTGCACGCCGCGCGCCTCGCCGCCGACGATCAGCTGCGCGAAGACGGCGGCCATCCGGCCGTGTCGGGCGGCGTTGCCGATGTAGTCCTTGCGCGCGTCCTCGCTCGGCGTGTCGACGACGAACTCGCGCGCCGCGGGATCGTAGGTCGCGGTCGTCTCGAGCGCCTGCACGTTCGAGCCGTGGCCGGTCTCGGTCATCGCGAAGCAGCCGGGCAGCTCGAGCGAGGTGATCGCGCGCAGGTAGCGCTC
>DATBDM010000278.1:0-11327 GCA_036269915.1 Solirubrobacteraceae bacterium
CGCCACGGGCGCGGCCGCGAGCGCGCCCACACAGGAGAGGAGGATGAGCGCCCGCCGCACGGCGCGGGATCGTACGGACCGGCGGTCAGGAAAGCAAAGCGATCAGCTCGCGACCGCTTCCCAGCGCTCGTAGAGCGCCTCGAGCTGCTGCTTGGCCTCGGCGTGGCGCTTCGTGCTCTTCTGCGCCGAGCGCGGGTCGTTCCAGGCCGTCGGATCGGCGAGCTCGTCCTCGAGCGTGCGCAGCGTCGCCTCGGCGCGCTCGATCTCCGCCTCGAGCTGCTTGGCCGTCCGCGCGCCGTTCGACGGGGCGGTGGCGGCCTTGGGCCTCGGAGCCGCGGGCGCCGGCTTCGCGCGCTTGGCCTGGCGCTCCAGGTCGGCGCGCTCCTCACGCACGCGCACGTACTCGGGCCAGCCGCCGTCGTAGGAGCGCAGCGAGCGGTCCTCGACCGCGATCGTCCGGGTGCCGACCGCGTCGAGCAGCGCGCGGTCGTGGGAGATCAGCAGCAGCGAGCCCTCGTAGAGCTGCAGTGCCGCCTCGAGCGCCTCGCGGCTCTCGAGGTCGAGGTGGTTGGTCGGCTCGTCGAGGATCAGCACGTTCGCGCCCGACTGGACGAGGATCGCCAGCGAGAGCCGGCGGCGCTCGCCGCCGGAGAGGCCGTCGAGCGGCTTCTCGGCCGCCTCGCCCGAGAACAGGAAGCGTCCGAGCAGCGAGCGCGCCTCGTTGGGCTTGAGGCCCGTCGCGCGCTGGCAGGCCTCGAGCACCGTGCCGGTCGAGCCCAGCTCGTCGGCGTGCTGGGTCAGCAGCCCGAGCTTGACGTTGTGTCCGCTGCGCAGCTTGCCCGCGTCGAGCTCGCGCTCGCCCGCGAGCGTGTGGATCAGCGTCGTCTTGCCGGTCCCGTTGGGGCCGACGAGCGAGACGTGCTCGCCGCGCTCGAGCCAGAACTCGAAGTCGTCGAGCAGCACGCGGTCGCCGATCGCGAGCCGGCCGTGCTCGATCTCGTAGACGACCCGCCCGGAGCGCTCGGGTGCCTTGAAGCCGA
Organism: Solirubrobacteraceae bacterium; assembly: GCA_036269915.1. Classification (GTDB taxonomy): domain Bacteria; phylum Actinomycetota; class Thermoleophilia; order Solirubrobacterales; family Solirubrobacteraceae; genus DATBDM01. The sequence continues at coordinate 1,041 of DATBDM010000278.1, forward strand.
AGCCGAGCGACTTGCCGTCGCGCGGGTCGCGACCCACGCGGTCCATCTTGTCGAGCTTCTTCTGGCGCGCCTGCGCCTGGCGCGCGCGGGTGCCCGCGCGGAAGCGGGTGACGAAGCGCTCGAGCCGTTCGATCTCGGCCTCCTGCTTCTCGATCGTGCGGCCGAGGGCGAGCTCGCGCGCCGCCTTCTCCTTGCGCCAGGTGTGCCAGGTGCCCTTGAAGAACCGGCTGCGGCCGGCCTCGAGCTCGAGCACCGAGGTGCCGACGGCCTCGAGGAACCAGCGGTCGTGCGCGACGAGCACGACCGCGGCGTCGAGCGTCTGCAGGTGCGACTCGAGCCACTCGAGCGCGGCGATGTCGAGGTGGTTGGTCGGCTCGTCGAGCAGCAGCAGGTCGGGATCGCCCGCGAGCGCTCGCGCGAGCGACGCGCGCGTCAGCTCGCCGCCCGAGAACGTGCTCAACATGCGGTTGAGGTGCTCGTCGCGGAAGCCGAGGCCGTGCAGCGTCGCGTTGATCGACTCGCGCCAGGTGTAGCCGCCGGCGTGCTCGAGTCGGGCCTGCGCGCCCGCGTAGGCGTTGAGCGTCGCGTCGGACACGTCGCCCTCGGCCATCTTGTGCTCGAGCTCGGCGAGCCGCGCCTCGAGCGCCAGCAGCTCCTTGCAGCCTGAGAGCACGTAGTCGCGCAGGCTCAGCTCGCGCTCGCGCGGCGGGCGCTGGTCGTGCAGGGCGATGCGGACGTCCTTGGCGAAGGAGAGCTCGCCGCCGTCGGTCGAGGTCTCCCCCGCGAGCATGCGCAGCAGCGTCGTCTTGCCCGCGCCGTTGCGGCCGGACAGGGTCATGCGCTCGCGCCGCTCGAGGCGGAACGAGACGCCGCGCATGAGCGGCGTCCCCGCCATGTCCTTGGCGAGGTCGGATGCGATGACGACGGCCACGTCATCGAGGATAGGCGGCGTGACGCCGTTCCCCCACGACCCGGAGCTCGAGGAGCTGTACGTCTACGAGCGCGGCCTGACCGAGCTCCCGGACGACCTCCCGCAGCGCCTGCCGCGGCTGCGGACCCTCGACCTGGGCCACAACGCGCTGACCGGGGTCCCGGCCTCGTTGGGATCGCTGCGCGGGCTCGACGTGCTCTACCTGCACGACAACGCGCTGACCTCGGTACCGGCGACGCTCGGGCAGCTGGAGCGCCTGACGCTGCTCACGCTGCAGGAGAACCGCCTCGGGGCGGTGCCGCCCGAGCTGGGCGACCTCGGCGCGCTGATCGAGCTCAAGCTCGCCGACAACGCGCTGACCGAGCTGCCGGGCGAGCTCGGCCGGCTGGCCGCGCTGCGCGAGCTGCACCTGCGCGGCAACCGGCTGGAGTCGGTGCCCGCGGAGCTCGGGGCGCTCGCCGGCCTGCGCCACCTCGACCTGCGCGACAACCGGCTCGCGACGCTGCCGGAGTCCTTCGCCGCCCTGCATCGCCTGCGCGTGCTCGACCTGCGCGCGAACCCGCTCGAGCGCCTTCCCGACGGCCTCGGCTCGCTTCCGGCACTCGAGAAGCTCGACCTGCGCTGGACGGGGTACGCGCCGCCGCCGACGCTGCTGGAGCGCCTGCGCGCCTCGGGCTGCGTGGTGCGGCTCTGAACGGGTCGGTCGCAACCGGCGAACCGCGGCTGGGTACGGAGTCGGCGCTCCCGCCGGCGCGGCCCAGTTTCGCCGGATACGTCAGCCCTGACGGTGATGCGTCGGGCGAAACAGGTCACTGGGACACGCTTCGCCGGACGCGTTGCGCCGACGAGGGCGCGACCGACAAGTGCGACCACCAGCCGGGGTTGGCGATCGTCCCGACCACACGTCGGCGACGCCGCGCAGCCGGCACGCTCACACGCTCACGAGTTGACTATCCTCCCGAAGCGATGACCAGTCGCGCCGTCCGCACCGCGTTCTTCACGCTCGTCGCCGTGCTCGCCTCCGCTCCGGTGGCGCTCGCGCACGACGGCGGCGAGGGCTGGTGGGGCGAGACCGACGACAAGGTCGTCACCAACGCCGGCTTCATCATCATCGCCGCGTTTCCGCTGCTGATCCTGATCCTGTCGCTGATCATGTGGCGGCTGGACAAGCGCAAGGACCGCCGCAAGGCGGCAGCCAAGGCCCGCGCCTCCCGCGCGGACCTGCGCGGCGGCTGGTAGCCGCTTCTTCACACCCGCCGGCCCGGCGGCCATCAGGCTTGCGGGAGCGAGAGACCCTCCTCCTCCATCTCGCGTCCCGACGACGGCCCCGGCTCTCCCCCGGGGCCGTCGTGTTTAAGGTCCGTCCATGGTCCGCTACGAGCGGCGGGGCGCGGCGGCCCTGCTCACGATCGACCGCCCCGACCGGCGCAACGCCGTCGACGGCGCCACCGCCGCGGCGCTCGCCGAGCACCTCGACGCCTTCGAGGCCGACGACGGCGCGCGTGTGCTCGTGCTCACCGGCGCGGGGGACGAGGCGTTCTGCGCCGGCGCCGACCTCAAGGCGATCGGCACGCTCGACGCCGACGCGCCCGGCGGCCCGCTCGGCTTCACCCGCCGGATCCCGTCCAAGCCGGCGATCGCCGCGGTCGAGGGCTGGTGCCTGGCGGGCGGGCTCGAGCTCGCGCTCTGGTGCGACCTCCGGATCGCCTCCGAGACGGCCACCTTCGGCTGCGCGGAGCGCCGCTGGGGCGTGCCGCTGATCGACGGCGGCACCCAGCGGCTGCCGCGGATCGTCGGGCTCGGTCGCGCGCTCGACCTGGTCCTCTCGGGCCGCATGGTCGCCGCCGAGGAGGCGCTCGCGATCGGCCTCGTCACCGAGCTCGTGAGACCCGGCGTCGCGGTCGAGCGGGCGCTCGCGCTGGCCGAGACGCTCGCCGCCTTCCCGCAGGAGACGATGCTCTCCGACCGCGAGGCCGCGCTCGCCGCGCACGGCCTGCCGCTCGAGCAGGGCCTCGCGCTCGAGGCCCGTCTCGGCCGCGAGCGCATCGCCGCCGCCGCCCGCGGCGCCGCCCGCTTCGCCGCCGGCGAGGGACGTGGCGGACGGGGCGTCGCGGACAGGTAGGGTTGCCGCCAAGGTCACGGCACCAGGGAGAGATGCGTTGAGCTACTTCGTCACCGGCGCGACCGGGTTCATCGGGCGCCACCTCGTCGGGCAGTTGCTCGAGCGGGAGGGCGACATCCACGTGCTCGTACGCGAGGGCTCGATGGACCGGTTGAACGAGCTGATCGAGCGCTGGGGCCCCGAGGCGCAGACGCGCGTCAAGCCGGTGCTCGGCGACCTGTCGCAGCCGCTGCTCGGCGTCGACGAGGCGACCCGCGACCAGCTGCGCGGCAACGTCGAGCACTTCTTCCACCTTGCCGCGCTCTACGACATGGCCGCGGACGACGAGCGCAACGAGGAGTCCAACGTCGGCGGGACGCAGAACACGATCGACCTCGCCAACGACATCAAGCCCGAGCACTTCCACTACGCATCCTCGATCGCCGTCGCGGGCACCTACGACGGCCACTTCACCGAGGACATGTTCGACGAGGGCCAGGAGCTGCCGCACTCCTACCACCGGACCAAGTTCGAGGCCGAGAAGCTCGTCCGCAACCACCTCGGCGTGCCCTGGCGGATCTACCGCCCGGCGATCGTCGTCGGTAACTCCAAGACCGGCGAGATGGACAAGATCGACGGGCCGTACTACTTCTTCAAGGCCGTCCAGAAGGTCCGCTACGCGCTGCCGCAGTGGTTCCCGCTGATCTCGATCGAGTGGGGCAAGACCAACATCGTCCCGGTCGACTACGTGGCCGCCGCGATGGACCACATCGCCCACGAGGACGGCCTCGACGGGCAGGCGTTCCACCTCGTCAACCCGAAGCCGCAGAAGTCGGGCGACGTCCTCAACCTCTTCGCCGGCTCCGCCCACGCCCCGCACGCGGTCATGCGGATCGACAAGAAGATGACCGACATGATGCCCAAGGGCGTCGTGCGTTACGCGATGCAGATCCCGGCGCTGCAGGGGATCCGCAACAGCTTCCTCGCCGACCTCGGCATCCCGTCGGACGTGATGGAGCACATCGGGCTCGTGCCGCAGTTCGACGCGCGCGACACCAAGCGCGCGCTCGCCGGCTCGGGCATCGAGATCCCGCCGCTCGAGTCCTACAGCGACAAGCTCTGGGACTACTGGGAGCGCCACCTCGACCCGGACCTCTTCAAGGACCGCTCCTTCGAGGGCGCGGTCAACGGCAGGACCGTGATCATCACGGGCGGCTCGAGCGGCATCGGCGCCGCCGCCGCGCACAAGATCGCGGCCGCCGGCGGGATCCCGATCCTCGTCGCGCGCACGCAGGAGAAGCTCGACGAGGTCGTCAAGGAGATCCAGGACAAGGGCGGCACCGCCTACGCCTACTCGGCCGACCTGTCCGACATGGACGCGATCGAGGCGGTGACCGAGAAGATCTTCGCCGACCACGCATCCGTCGACATCCTCGTCAACAGCGCGGGGCGCTCGATCCGCCGCGGCGTGAAGCTGTCCTACGACCGCTTCCACGACTACGAGCGCACGATCCGCCTGAACTACCTCGGCGCGGTCAAGATGATCCTCGGCGTGCTGCCGCACATGACCGAGCGCAAGTCCGGCCACATCGTCAACGTCTCCTCGATCGGCGCGCAGACGAACCCGCCGCGCTTCTCGGCCTACGTCGCGTCGAAGGCCGCACTCGACGCGTTCACCCGCGTCGTCAGCTCGGAGACGATCGGCGACAACGTCACCTTCACGACAATCCACATGCCGCTCGTGAAGACGCCGATGATCGCCCCGACGAAGATGTACGACTCGTTCCCGACGATCACGCCCGACGAGGCCGCCGACCTCGTCTGCGAGGCGATCCGCGCGAAGCCCAAGACGATCAACACGCGCCTGGGGACGTTCGGCGAGGTGCTCTACGCGATCGCGCCGAAGGCAGTCGACCAGATCCTCCACATGGCCTACAAGGTCTTCCCGGAGTCAGCGGCCGCGAGCGGCAAGAAGGACCCGTCGGAGAAGGCCTCGGGCGAGGCGACCGCGCTCGCCTACCTCATGCGTGGCGTGCACTGGTAGCCGCGTCGCGCGCGAGCAGGGCGGCGCCGGTGGCGCCGCCCAGGTCGCCGAGCGTCGCGCCGAGGATCGCCGGCGGCTCCTCGTCGCGGAACAGGTGCGGCTGCATCGCCTCCCGGATGCGCTGCACGTAGGGCTCGCCGAGCTTGTCGCCGAGGCCGCCGCCGATGATCACCGCCTCGACGTCGAGCAGGTTGATCGCCGAGCCGACTCCGGCGCCGAGCGCCGCGATCGCGCGGTCGACGAGGCGGCCGGCGAGCGCGTCCTCCTCGCGCAGCGCCCTGCGCCAGACGCCGGAGGTCAGCCGCGTGCGGCCGCGCTCGCGCATCAGATCGAAGAGCAGGGTCTTGTGGCCGCCGTCGACCTCGGCACGCGCCTTGACCTCCATCTGCCCGCGGCCCGCGTAGGCCTCCATGCAGCCGTGGCGGCCGCAGCCGCACAGCGCGCCGTTCTGCTTGACGACGACGTGGCCGATCTCCCCCGCCGCGCCACGTCCGCGCCACATGTCACCGTCGAGCACGATGCCGCCGCCGACGCCCGTGCCCCAGAAGACGCCGAGCATGTCGCGGTACGGCCGGCCGGCGCCGAGCTCGTACTCGGCGAGCGTGCCGGCGTCGACGTCGTTGCCAAGCGCGACGATCGGCGTGCCGAGCGCCTCGACGAGCGCATTACGCAGGTCGAACGAGCCCTCCCACCCGGCGAGGTTGCGCGCGCCGGTCACCGTGCCCGCGGCGTCGTCGACCTTGCCGGGCGAGCCGACGCCGACCGCCTCGAGGTCGCTCGGCTCGAGGCCGGCCTCGGCCGCGGCCTCGGTCAGCGCGACCACGAGCTCCGCCGTGATGTCGGGCGGCCCACCCTTCACCGGGGTGATGTGGCGCGACTGCCCGCGCACGACCCCCTCGTCGTCGATGACGACGGCCTGGATCTTCGTCCCGCCCAGATCGATGCCTCCGCGCATGTGAGAGAGCTTGCCAGTTTCGACGGCGTGAGAACGGATATCAGGCGCGACCTGTACGGTACGGCGCCGTGTCAGTCGGGCATACCCAGCAGATGACCGCAACCGCGCACTCCGGTCCGACGATCGACGACGTCGAGCCGCCGACGCACGAGACGCTCGATCGTTTCCTGACCGGGCTGATCACGGCGCTGCCCGTCGTCGGACTCGGTCTGGCGGGCTGGCAGCTCTGGGGCGAGGCGCTCGGCGTCAGCGATCTCGTGGTCCTCGGGATCATGTACGTCGCCACCGGCCTCGGCGTTACGGTCGGCTTCCACCGGCTGTTCACCCACCGGTCGTTCAAGACCGGGCCGCGGACGCGGGGCGCCCTGGCGATCCTCGGCTCGATGGCGATCGAGGGGCCGGTGATCTCCTGGGTCGCCGACCACCGCAAGCACCACGCGTTCTCCGACCGCCTCGGCGATCCGCATTCGCCGCACGTCGAGCATGGGCACGGCCTGCGGGGTGCCCTGCGCGGACTCGTGCACGCGCACGTCGGCTGGCTGTTCATCCACACCCAGCGCGGCCGCAAGGCGCGCTACGCGCCCGACCTGATCAAGGACCCGGTCGTCTCGTGGGTGAACGACAGGTTCTTCTACTGGGTGATCGCGAGCTTCGTGGTCCCCTTCCTCCTCGGCCTCGCGATCGGCGGCTCGCTCTTCGCGGGCGTCACCGGGATGCTCTGGGGCGGGCTGGTGCGGATGCTGATCCTCCACCACGTCACGTACTCGATCAACTCGCTGTGCCACTTCTTCGGCCGCCGCCCGTTCGAGACCAAGGACGAGTCGCGCAACCTCGCGTGGCTCGCCCCGCTGTCGCTCGGCGAGGCCTGGCACAACGCGCATCACGCGTTCCCGACGTCGGCCCGGCACGGGCTCGGCCGCGGCGAGATCGACATCTCGGCGTGGGTCATCGCCGGGCTCGAGAAGCTCGGCCTCGCCTGGGACGTCGTGCGCATCGACCCGGAGCGCATCGAGGCCAAGCGGACCTGATGGCGTTCGCGGATCCGGGCGTCCTGCGGCGCGAGATCGAGCGCACCGTCCCCGACCGGCCGTTCACGATCGCCTGGTGGGACGGCGTCACCACGCCGGCCACTCGCGAGGGGGGCCCGACCTTCACCGTGCGCTCGCCCGCCGCGATCGGGCACGCCATGCGCGCGCCGGGCCAGCTCGGCCTCGGGCGCGCCTACGTCAGCGGCGAGCTCGAGGTCGACGACATCGACCACGTGATCGCGCTGCTGCGCGACTGGACACCGCCGTCGCTCGACGGCGCCGCGAAGCGCAAGCTCGTGGCGGGCGCGGTCCGCGCCCACGGCCTGACGCCCCTGCCCAGCCCGCCCGCCGCGGAGCTCAAGCCGCGCGGCCGCCGGCACTCGGTCTCGCGCGACGCGCGCTCGGTGCGCCATCACTACGACGTCTCCAACGAGTACTTCGCGCTCTTCCTCGACCCGTCGATGACGTACTCGTGCGCGATCTTCTCGCGCGGCGCGACGACGCTCGAGGAGGCGCAGGACGTCAAGCGCGAGCTCGTCTGCACGAAGCTCGCCCTCGAGGAGGGCGAGCGGATCCTCGACGTCGGGTGCGGCTGGGGCGCGTTCGCGATCCACGCCGCCACGCGCTACGGCGTCCACGTCACCGGCATCACGCTCTCACCGCCACAGGCCGAGCTGGCCCGGCAGCGAGCCGAAGCGGCGGGCGTCGGCGACAAGGTCGACATCCGCGTGATGGACTGGCGCGCGCTCGACGAGGCGCCGTTCGACGCGATCGCCTCGATCGGCATGGTCGAGCACGTCGGCGCGGTCTCGATCGACGCCTACGCCGGGCGCCTGCACGAGCTGCTGCGCCCGGGCGGGCGGCTGCTCAACCACGGCATCGCGCGGCTGCGTCACAGCGACGCCGAGGCCGGGCCGTTCTCGGAGCGCTACGTGTTCCCCGACGCCGCGCCGCTGCACCTCGCGCGCGTGCAGCTCGCGCTCGAGCGGGCCGGCTTCGAGACCGACACGGTCGAGGGCTTCCGGCTCGACTACGCGGAGACGCTCACGCACTGGGCGCGCAACTTCGACTCCAACCTCGAGGAGGCCGTGCGGCTCGGCGGCGAGGAGCGCGTGCGCGTGTGGCGGCTCTACCTGCGCGCCGCCCGCAACGGTTTCCTGACCGGCTTCACCTCGATCTACCAGGTACTCGGCCACCGGCCGGACTAGAGACCGGTCAGCGGGTTGACCGCCGCGCCGCGCAGGCGCAGCTCGAAGTGCAGGTGCGGGCCGGTGGAGTAGCCCGTCGACCCGACGCGGCCGATCCGCGAACCGGCGACGACGCAGGTGCCGCTGCGCACGGCGAAGGAGGACAGGTGCGCGTACCAGCTCGTCATCCCGAGGCGGTGGGTGACGATCACGAGGTTGCCGTAGCCGCCGGAGTCGTAGCCGGCGAAGGTCACGCAGCCGCGACCGGCGGCGGCCACCGGCGTCCCGGCCCGCGCGGGGAAGTCCAGCCCGGGATGGAAGCCGGTGCCGCGCGGCCCGTAACCGTCGCCGACCGGCACGCGCATCGGCCAGGCGAAGCGCAGGATCGAGCGCGCCGGCGGCCGCCGCAGCCGCGCGAGGGTCGCGGGGCCGGCGACGCCGTCGGGGGCGAGCCCCGCCCAGTACTGGAAGCGCACGAGCGCGGAGAAGCCACGAGGCCCGAGCACCCCGTCGACCGGTCCGAGTGGGAAGCCGTGCGTCTCGAGCAGGAACTGCAGCGCGGCGACGTCCCAGCCGCGGTCGCCGCGGCCGATCTCCCGGCGGCCGAGCGACGGCCGCCCGCGCCGGCCGAGCGCGCGCCGGGTCGCGGGACCCACGATGCCGTCGACGACGAGGCCGCGGCGAGCCTGCAAGCGGCGCACCGCCGCGCGCGTGCCCGGGCCGGCGACCCCGTCGATCGAGCCGCGATAGAGGCCCTTGGCGTGCAGGGCCACCTGGAGCGCCGCGGCGCGCGAGCCCGCCTGTGCCGGCGGGGCGGCGACGGCTCCGAACAAGGTGACAACGGCGAGCGCTGTGAGCCGGCGCGCCATCGAGCGACCATGCCAGACCCGCCCAGCGCGGGTCGGCGCTGCACGAGATCGTTCAGGCGGGCAGCACCCGCACCGGCGCGCCGGCGCGCCAGGCGGCGATGTCCTCGACCGCCTCCCCGTAGAAGACCTCGTACGTGGCCTCGGTCACGTAGCCGATGTGCGGCGTCAGCACCGTGTTGGGCGTGCTGCGCAGCGGATGGTCGGCGGGCAGCGGCTCGGTGTCGTAGACGTCGAGCGCGGCGCCGCCGATGGTCCCGTCGCGCAGCGCGGCGACGAGCGCGCCCTCGTCGACGATCGGCCCGCGCGAGGTGTTGACGAGCAGTGCGGTCGGCTTCATCCGTGCGAGCTCCTGCGCCGCGAACAGCCCGCGACTGCGGTCGGAGAGCTTGAGGTGGATCGAGAGCACGTCGGACTGCGCGAGCAGCTCGTCGCGGCTGACCGCCTCGGCGCCGTGCTCGGCGGCCCGCTCGGGCGTGAGGTTCTGGCTCCAGGCGATCAGCCGCATCCCGAACGCCCTGCCGATCCGCGCCACGGGCGCGCCCTGGTTGCCGAGGCCGGCGATGCCCAGCGTGCGGCCCGCAAGGTCGATCCCCACCGTCGACTGCCAGCCGCCGTCGCGCATGCCGCGATCCTCCGCCGGGACGTGGCGGGCCAGCGCGAGGATCAGCGCCCAGGTCAGCTCCGCCGTCGCCGCGCTCACCCCGCCGGTGCCGGACACGACGATGCCGAGCTCCTGTGCCGCGGCGACGTCGATCGAGGCGTTGCGCATGCCGGTGGTGACGAGCAGCTTCACGTTCGGCAGCCGCTTCAGCCGCGCGCGATCGAACGGCGTCCGCTCGCGCATCGCGACCACGACCTCGAAGGGCTCGAGCCGCGCGACGAGCGCGTCGTCGTCGGCGACGTTGTCGGAGAAGGCGACGACCTCGGCGTCGTCACCGAGGTCGCCCCAGGGCGCCACGCCGAGCGCGACGCCCTGGTGGTCGTCGAGGATCGCGATCTTCACCCGCGCGAGCTTACGCACCGCCCGTGCAGACGACGTTCGTGGCGATGTCCCAGCACGCGGACGAGGCCCCGTCCGTCTGCTTCACCTTGGTGGCGTTGAGCGTGATCTCCTCCTCCGCGGGCGCCGCCGCGGACGTCCCCGTCGCGTGATCGCGGTAGCCGACGGACAG
>DATBDM010000279.1:0-5038 GCA_036269915.1 Solirubrobacteraceae bacterium
GGCGTTCGAGACCGACTGGATCAAGCTCGAGGTCGTCGGCGACGAGCGGACGCTGCTGCCCGACGCGCCGGCGCTGCTCGAGGCGGCGGAGGAGCTCGTGGACGACGGCTTCGTCGTGCTCCCCTACACGAACGACGACCCGATCCTCGCCCGCCGGCTGGAGGACGTCGGCTGCGCGGCGGTGATGCCGCTCGGCTCGCCGATCGGATCCGGCATGGGGCTGCTGAACACCTACAACCTGCGGCTGATCCGCGAGCGCGCGGCGGTGCCGGTGATCCTCGACGCCGGCGTCGGCACCGCGTCCGACGCCGCGCTCGCGATGGAGCTCGGCTACGACGCCGTGCTGTGCGCGAGCGCGATCTCGCGCGCCGAGGATCCGGTGACGATGGCGCGTGCGATCCGGCTCGGGGTCGAGGCGGGGCGGCTCGCGGCCCGCGCGGGTCGCATCCCGCGCCGGCTCTACGCGCAGGCCTCGACGCCCGAGGACGGCATCCCGCAGTTCTAGGCCTTGGACGCCGACGCGCTCTTCGACGGCTGGGAGCGGGCCTGGTCCGGGCGTGACCCGAAGGCCTTCGACCCGCTGTGCGACCCCGGCGTCCGCTACGAGGACCCGCTGTGCCCCGAGCCGCTCGACGGCGCGGCCGCGATCGCGGCGCACGCCGCGCAGCTCTGGGACGCGTTCCCGGACGCGCGCCTGAACCGCACGGGCGAGCGACTGTACGGCGGCAGCTACGCGTGCGCGCCGTGCAAGCTGCTGGGCACCCACCGCGGGCGGCTCGGGGGACGGATCGCCGCAACGGGCCGCGCGCTCGAGGTGCACGTGCTCGTCTACGCCGAGCTGCGCGAGGAGCGGCTGCTGCGGGTCCGCGCGTTCTACGACGTCTGGGACGCCGCGCGCGAGCTCGGCATCGTGCCGCGGGCCGGCACCGCGAGCGAGCGCGCGATGCTGCTGCTGCGCGGCTTCGGGCTCAGGGCTTGACCTTCAGCGTGGCCGTCATGTTCGGGTGGACGGTGCACACATAGGAGATGTCGCCGGCCTTGGTGACCGTGGTCGTGAACGTCTCGCCCTTGCCGAACAGCGCCGACTTGAACGCCCCGTTGTCGGCCTGCGTGTCGTGCTGGACGTCGTCGTCGTTCTGCCAGCAGACCTTGTCGCCGACCTTCGCGCTCGCGGTCCGCGGGCTGAACTGGATGTTGTGCATGCGGATGACCACCGCGCCCTTCGGGCACGGGCTCTTGGACGCCGCGCTCTCCGAGCCGCCACCGCCACCACCACCGCCGCCGCCACCGCCACTGCTGCTCGACCCTCCGCAGGCGGCGAGACCGAGGGCGAGGACGAGGACCAGGACGGCGCGCATGCGTCGATTGAATCACTCGAGGGTCGCCAGGACCGGGGGATGGTCGCTCAGGCGACCGCGATCGAGGACCCGGCCGCGGCCGTCGAACCCGCGGGCGAGGACGTGGTCGACATGGTTGCCGGCGACGAGGTGCAGGCCGGCGAGGACCGGGCGGCGCAGGTTGAGGTCGCCGCCGAACACGAGCGGCGCGCCGCCCGCCCAGTCCAGCGCGGCGGCCCGAGCGCGCTCGCAGTCGGCCAGCGCGCGCTCGGGCGGCGCGTTGTGCGCGTGCACATTGACGACCCACGTCCCGTCCACGAGCCGCACGCCGTGCGCAAGGCGTCGCTCGGGCAGCCGGCGCAGCCGCACCGAGCGGTGCTCGTGGATCGCCCCGCGCACGAGGATCGCGTTCACGCCGCCGCCGTTCGCGCCCAGCAGGTCCGGGTCGCGGAGGGCGACCGCGCGGCGCAGCGGGAGGCCGAGGTTGCGCGAGGTGAGCACGTGCCGCTCGTCGGCGCCCGCGAACGCGGCGAGCGGGCCGGGCCACCACGGCGGGACCTCCTGCAGCAGCGCGACGTCCCACTCCCAGCCGGCCAGCGCGACGGCGAACGAGCCCAGCAGCGCGCGGCCCGCGGGCGGCACGGCGCGGCCGTGGTAGAGGTTCCAGGTGAGCACGCGCACCGCCGGGCGGACCGTACACTCAGCCGCCTGTCCGAGCACCTCGTCACCGGCGCCGAGCTGGACCCGGCCTCGCTCGCGGCGCTGCTCGACCGCGCGCAGGAGCTGAAGGCCGATCCGCTGTCCTCGCGCGCGCTCGCCGGCCGCTCGGTCGCCCTCGTCTTCGAGCAGCCCTCGACGCGGACCCGCGTGTCCTTCGAGGCCGGCATCGCCGAACTCGGCGGCCACGCGCTCGTGCTGCGCCCGGACGAGATGCAGCTCACCCGGGGGGAGTCGGTGCGGGACACCGCGCTCGTGCTCTCCCGCCACGTCGCCGCGATCGGACTGCGCACCGGCTCCGACGAGCGCATCGAGGAGCTCGCCCGCCACGCGGACGTGCCCGTGGTGAACATGCTCTCGCCGCGTCACCACCCCTGCCAGGCGCTCGCCGACCTGCAGACGATGCGCGAGGCGTTCGGGCGCGACCTCTCCGGCCGCGTGCTGGCCTACGTCGGCGACGGCAACAACGTCGCGCGCTCGCTCGCCCTCGTCGGTGCGCTGGCGGGTGTCGAGGTGCGTGTCGCGGCGCCCGCCGGGCTGCAGCTCGAGGACGGGGTGGGCGCGTACCTGACCGACGATCCCGACGAGGCGGTGGCGGGCGCCGACGTCGTCTACACCGACGTCTGGGTCTCGATGTCCGACCATCCCGAGGAGGCCGCGCAGCGCCGCGAGCGGCTCGCTCCCTACCGCCTCGACGCCGCGCTGCTCGATCGCGCCGCGCCGCACGCCTTCGCGCTGCACTGCCTCCCGGCGCACCCGGGAGAGGAGATCAGCGAGGACGTCCTCTACGGCGACCGCCAGCGGATCTGGGACCAGGCCGAGAACCGGCGCCACGCGCAAAAGGCCCTGCTCGAGCGACTCGTTTCGCCCGGCTGAGCGCTCGGGTAGTTTCCCCAGCCGAATGCCGACGACCAAGCGCACGAGGAGCAGGACCCGCGATGGCTCGTCGCCCGAGACCGTGCGCGAGCAGGTACGGCGCCTGATCAACCCCGTGGACGCGGTGGTGCTCACGCGCGAGCGCCTGCAGGAGGTGCTCGACGACGCCGTCGACCGCGGGCGGATGACGCGCGACGACGCCACGCAGCTGCTGGCCGAGCTCGTCTCGCGCGGGCGCCGGCAGACCGACGACCTGCTGCGCGAGCTCGAGGCGCTGGTCACCGCGCCGGCCGGGCGCGTGCTGCGCGAGGTCGACCGCGCGCGGCGCGTGACGGGCATCGCCGCCTCGGCCGGCGTGGGCGGGATCACGGCCTACGACGACATGACCGCGGCGCAGGTCATCGAGCGCCTCGAGGACCTCCCGCCGACCGACCTGCGCGCCGTCCGCGACCACGAGCGGCGCAACGCGAACCGCAAGACCGTCCTCGCCGCGGTCGACCGCAAGCTCCGCTGAGCCCGGCCGGCGTCCTGTCATCCTGGGTCGGATGGCCGGTCCCGCCACCTTCGCGCGCCCTTCCCGGGGCGATGAGCTCGAGCTGACGATCGATTCGCTCGCCCACGGCGGCAACGGCGTCGCGCGGCTCGAGGGCTACGTCGTCTTCGTCGCCGGCGCGGTGCCCGGCGACCGCGTCCGCGCCGTCGTCGGCAAGGCCAAGAAGGCCTACGCGGAGGCGCGTACCGTCGAGGTCCTCGAGCCCTCGCCGGACCGCATCCCGCCGGTCGCCCACCATCCCGGCGCGCCCTGGCAGGTACTCCCGTACGAGCGCCAGCTCGAGGTCAAGGCCGAGCAGGTCGCCGACGCGCTGGCGCGAATCGGCCGCCTCGAGGGCTTCGAGCAGGAGCCGATCGTGCCGGCGGAGCAGCAGTGGGGCTACCGCAACAAGCTCGAGTACTCGTTCGGCACCGGGCCTGACAGCGAGCTCGTCTGCGGCTTCCATGCGCCGGGCCGCTGGGACGAGATCGTCGGCGTGACCGACAACAAGCTCGCCTCCAAGCGCGGCAACGCGGTCCGCGAGCAGGTGCTCGCCTGGTGCCGCGCGCAGGGGCTGCCCGCCTGGGACCGCCGCTCGCATCGCGGCGTGCTCCGCAACCTCGTCGTGCGCGAGGGGCGACGCACCGGTGAGATCCAGGCGCGGCTGATCACCTCGCCCGGCAAGCTCGACGTCGACTCGCTGCTCGAGGCCGTCGACGTGGAGGGGCTGTTCTGGACGCAGACCGCGGATCTGGGGGAGAGCACGTCCGGTGGCGAGACGACGCTGCTCAAGGGCACGCCGCAGCTGCGCGAGCGGCTCTTCGACCTCGACTTCCTGATCTCGCCCGACGCGTTCTTCCAGACCAACACGGAGATGGCCGAGGAGCTCTACGGCCTGGCGATCGAGTACGCCGGCCTGCGCGGCCACGAGCGCGTCTTCGACCTCTACTGCGGCATCGGGACGATCGGGCTCTCGCTCGCCGCCCGCGCCCGCGAGGTGATCGGCGTCGAGATCGTCGAGCCCGCCGTGGCTGACGCGATCGAGAACGCCCGCATCAACGACGTCACGAACGCCCGCTTCTACAAGGGCGACATCCGGCTGGCGATGCGCGATCTCGTCGAGCAGGTGGGCAAGCCGGACCTGGCGCTCGTCGACCCGCCGCGCGCGGGGCTCTCGCAGAAGGTCGTCCGCCGCATCGTCGAGGCCGCACCGAAGCGGATCGTCTACGTCTCCTGCAACCCGACGACGCTCGCGCCCAACGCCGCGCAGCTCGTCGAGGCCGGCTACCGCTTCGTGAAGGTGCGCCCGGTCGACATGTTCCCGCAGACGCCGCACATCGAGTGCGTGGCGCTCCTCGAGGCGGGTCCGGACGGGGTCTCGAACCCCGATCGCGACTGATTTCCGCTTATCATGCGTGCGTATGAGTGATCTCGAACGCCGCTCGGGCAGCCGGATGTCGCGCTCCCGGCGCGAGAAGCGCGCCTACAACCTCGTGCTGGCCACCGGCGGGTCCGGGACGCTGTTCGTCGCCGCCCTCGTGCTCTCCATCCTCGGCATCGTCAGCGGCTCGTGGGC
>DATBDM010000280.1:0-3550 GCA_036269915.1 Solirubrobacteraceae bacterium
CGGCATCACCGTCAACCGCAACGCGGTCCCGTTCGACCCGCGCCCGCCGATGGTCACCAGCGGCCTGCGGATCGGCACCCCGGCGCTGGCCACGCGCGGCCTCGCGGCGGACGACTTCACGGAAGTGGGCGCGATCATCTCCACCGCGCTGACGCCGGACTTCGACGCCTCCAAGGCCGAGCTCGGCGAGCGCGTGAGCGCGATCGCCGACCGCTTCCCGCTCTACACCCAGCTGGGCTACACGGCCGCGGCGGTCTAGCCGGGCCGCTACGCCCGCCGGCCGAGCAGCATCCGGCGCGGCAGCTTGCCGACGAGCGGCTCGAGCGCGCCCGCGAGCTCGGCCGCGGTCGGGCGGTCGGCCGGGATGCGGGCGAGGCCGGCGGCCAGCGCGCTCGCGAGCTCGGCCGGCGTGCGGCGGGGGAGCGGGGCGGGGGTGCCGACGAGCTGCGGGAAGCGCACCGCCGGGTCGCGCGACTCGCGCGCGCCGTCCGCGCGCGGGAACGGCGGGGCGCCCGTCAGGGCGTGCTGCAGCGTTGCCGCGAGCCCGAACACGTCGGCCGGCGGGCCGATCGTGCCCGCCGACCCCGCCGTGCACAGCTCCGGCGCCATGTAGGCGTCCGTGCCCGTCGGGTGGCGCAGTCGCGCCGCCTCGGCGACCGTCCGCGTCACCGAGAGGTCGATCAGCCGCGGCGGCGCGCCCATCACCACGTTGTCGGGCTTGACGTCGAGGTGGACCACGCCTTCGCCCGCGAGGTAGTGCAGCGCCGAGGCGACGTGCAGCCCGAGCGGGAGCAGCTGCTCCAGCGACAGCCCGCGTCCGATGTCGAGCAGCTCCCGCAGGGTCGGTCCCTCGAGGTGCTCGATCAGCAGGTGGGGGAAGCGGCCGCGCAGCACGGCGTCGAACCCGCGCACCAGCACCGGATGCCCGAGGCGGTCGAGCGCGTCGGCCTCGCGCGCGAGCTCGTGCAGCCCCTGGGGGTGCTCGACCTGGTCGGGCCGCAGCACCTTCGCGACCAGCATCGCGAGCCGGTGGTCGTCCCACACGAGGAACACCTCGAAGCGGCGGCCGCCGCCGATGCGGCGCAGGATCGTCCGCCCCGGGGCGATCTCGTCGCCGTCGCGCAGCCCCCAGGTCGGCCGCGCGCGCTGCTCGAGCGGCGCGGCGCCCGCGACCGTCGAAAGGCCGCCGAGGTGCTCCCGGGTGGCGTCGCCGGGAGGTGGTGACGGGTCGACGCCCGCCGCGCTCACCCGGCGCCGTCGTCGTCGAGCCCGGGCACGGCCGGCGCCTTCGACGCCTGCGTGGCCGCGGGCTGATCGGGCAGCCGCGGGGCCGGGCGCGACATCCAGGCCAGCGGGGCGGAGAAGGCGAGCAGGACGGTGGCGAGCAGGGCGGCCAGGACGGCCAGCGGGGTGCTGCTGGGCTCGGACCCGGGCGCCGGATCGATGTCCGAGAGGGCCATGAAGGCCGCGGCCAGGCGGGGCGACGGAGCGGCGGGATCGATCAGCGCGTGCATGAGGGTGGTGCGGACGCCATCGACCGGCAGCGTGCCCAGCGGCCGATCGATCCAATCCGGTTTCGCGCTCGGTGCAAGGAAGCCTGCCGCCGGGCCTGCGATCCTTGCGCCCGATGGAAGGGCGCGCCGTCCTCGCCGCACTCGTCGCCTTCGCGGTCGCCGCGGTGCTCACGCCTGTCGTCGCGCGGCTCGCGCGGCGCGTCGGCGCCGTCGACACCCTGTCGGATCGCGGGCTCGCGCGCGACGCGACGCCGCTGCTCGGCGGCCTCGCGATCTTCGTCGCCGCGGTCGTCGCCGGGATGCTGTTCCTGCCCGACAACGAGCGCACGGAGGCGATCCTCGCCGGCGCGGCGCTGATCACGATCGTCGGCGCGGTCGACGACATCCGCGACCTGCCACCGCTGGTCAAGCTGCTCGGCCAGGTCGCGGCGGCGCTGATCCTCGTCCTCCACGACGTCACCGTCGACTCGTTCACGCTGCCGTTCGTCCACCACGTCGACCTCGGTCGGCTCGGCGGCCCGGTGACTCTGCTCGGGCTCGTCGCGCTGATGAACGTCGTCAACTTCTCCGACGGCATCGACGGCCTCGCGGCAGGCGTCTGCGCGATCTCCGCCGCCGCGTTCTCGATCATCGCCTTCGACCTCGGGCGCTTCTCGGCGGCGATCCTCGCCGCGATCACCTGCGGCGCGGCGCTCGGCTTCCTGCTGCACAACTTCCACCCGGCTTCGGTCTTCATGGGCGACTGCGGGGCGAACCTGCTCGGGCTGCTCCTCGGAGCGACGATCGTCGAGGGCACGCTGAAGACCAACGCCCTGATCGCGCTGGTCGGCCCGCTGGTCGTGCTCGCCGTGCCGTTCCTCGACACCAGCTTCGTCGTCGCCAAGCGGCTCAAGTACGGCCGCCCCGTCTACCGAGCCGACTCCAACCACTTCCACCACCGCTTCCACCGGATCGGCTTCTCGCAGCGGAGGACCGTGATCTACCTCTACTGCTGGTCGCTGACGATGGCGGGCATCGCCGTCGCGCTGCGCTTCGTGCCCTACTCGCAGAACGGCGGCCACCTCGTCGCCGGCTGGGCGATCCTGATGGGCGGCCTGCTGCTCTTCGGCGCTGCGATCAGCATCTACCTCGTGTGGGTGCTGGAGATCCTCAAGCTGCGGCGCCTGCGCGCCTGGCAGCTGCGCCGCAGCGATCCCGACACGAGCGAGCACGAGATCGACGAGGCGCTGCGCCGCGATCTCGAGACCGGCGAGTTCACCGCGCTGTCCTGAGCCCGGTTCGAACCCGAGTGTGTGGCTAGCCGCACTTGCGCGGCCGCCCAGGCGGTTGATACCGTCGCCGGGACCGATCGATACGCGAGACCCGCGAGGAGGTGAGCAGGACCTGATGACGAGCTTCGACCGAACCCTCATCCCCGGCGCATTCACGCGCCCGGTCCTGCTCGCGTCCTAGATCACCCCTCGGTCGCCGGGCAGTACCACCACTCGCCGCCCGCGACCGTCGTCTCGACATCGGTACCACCGCTTCGGCCCGTCGCCGCGGGCGGCTCCCATCCGTCACCACCAAAGGGAGCCACCGTGCACTCGCTCAACCACGCCGTCCTCGCCCAGTCCGTCGCCGCAGACCGCGTCCGACCCGCCTCGCGGGCGGAACGTGCGTCGCGCCCCCACCGGTCCCCACCGGTACGCGGGCGCGCCGCCTACGCGGTCGCGCGTGTGGCGCACCGGCTGGACGCCGACGTCGCTCGCCGCGCCGTCGCCTAAGGCGATCCCCCCACCCCCTTCAGGGGGGACGCCTACCCCTCCGGCGACCGGCCGGGCCCGCGGAGTCACGACCGCGGGCCCGGCCCTCGCGGCTCGCTCGACCGGTACTAGGCTCCGCGCCATGCGTGTCGACCGCCTGGACCAGCGCGAGCCGTTCATCACCGCCGACGGCTCCACCATCCGCGAGCTCGCCGGGATCCCCACCGGCAACGCCGCCAACCAGTCCCTCGCCGAGGCGACGGTTCCACCGGGCGGCGAGACGATCGCCCACCA
>DATBDM010000281.1:0-6424 GCA_036269915.1 Solirubrobacteraceae bacterium
GTGATCACCACGTCGACGTCCTGGCTCTCCGCGATCAGCTTCACGCGGTGCTTGATCTCGTCGGTGATGTGCGGGACGACCTGCACGGTGCCGCCCAGGTAGTCGCCGCGGCGCTCCTTGCGGATGACCGAGTTGTAGATCGCTCCGGCGGTCACGTTGGAGCCGCGCGAGGTGTTCGCGTCGGTGAAGCGCTCGTAGTGCCCGAGGTCGAGGTCGGTCTCCGCGCCGTCCTCGGTGACGAACACCTCGCCGTGCTGGAACGGCGACATCGTCCCCGGATCGACGTTGATGTAGGGGTCGAACTTCTGCAGGGCGACCTTCAGGCCGCGTGCCACCAGCAGACGGCCGATCGACGCGGCGGCGATCCCCTTGCCGAGCGAGGAGACCACGCCGCCGGTGACGAAGATGAACTTGGTGCGGGGGCGTGGCTCGGGCATTCGGTTCCTTATGGAGTCTAGACGCGGGTCAGGCGGTCAGGCGGCCTTGAGCAGTTCCTTTGCGTGCCGCCGGGCCGCGACGTCATCGCGGTCGGCGCCGAGCATGCGGACGAGCTCGCCGACCACGTCGCCGCGGTCGAGCTGCTCGACGGTGGTGCGGGCGGTCTCGCCCGTGGTGTCCTTGACGATCGTGAAGTGGCGGTCGGCGAGCGAGGCGATCTGCGGCAGGTGGGTGATGCAGATCACCTGGCGCCCCTGGGCGAGCTCGCGCAGCTGCTCGCCGACGGCGCGCGCGGTCTGCCCGCCGATCCCGGCGTCGACCTCGTCGAAGACGAGCGTCGCGGGCCCGGCCTCGGCGGCGACGCCCATCAGCGCGAGCATGACCCGCGAGAGCTCGCCGCCGGAGGCCGTCTCGCGCAGCGGCCCCGCCGGCACGCCGGGGTTCGGCGCGATGTGGAACTCGATCTCGTCGCCGCCGGTCGGCCCGTAGCCGTCGCGCGGGGTGACGTGTGCGGCGAACGTCGCGCCGTCCATCGCCAGCCCGGCGAGCCGCTCGCCGACGGCGCCGGCCAGGTGATCCCCCGCGGCGACGCGCGCCTCGCGCAGCGCCTGCGCGCGCTCGGCGAGCTCGGCGTGGACGGCGTCCAGCCGCGCGGTCGCGGCCTCGATCGCCTCCTCGGCGCCGGTCAGCTCGTCACGGCGCCGGCGGCAGCCGTCGGCGTGCTCGAGCACGGCCTCGATCGTCCCGCCGTGCTTGCGCTTGAGCCGGTCGAACGCCCCCAGGCGCTCCTCGACCTCGTCGATCGTGCGCCCGCCGAAGGCGCCGTCGGCGACGCCCTCGCCGTAGCGGCGCAGCTCGCCCGCGAGATCGTCCGCCTCGACGGCGAGCGCGCTCGCGCGGTCGGCCAGCGCGTCCAGTTCGGCGTCGACGCCGCGGACCGTCTCGAGCGCGTTGACCGCGGCCGCCAGCGCGACGGCCGCGCCGTCGCCCGCGTCGGGGGCCAGGACCTCCAGCCCTCCCGCCGCGGCGGACTGGAGCGCCCCGAGGTGGCGCAGCCGCCCGCGCTCGGCGAGCAGGGCCGCCTCCTCCTCCGCGTCGGGCGCGGCGCGCTCGATCTCGGCGAGCTCCCACTCGAGCAGGTCGAGCTCGCGCTCGCGTGCACCCGCCAGCGCCTGCAGCTGCTCGAGCTCGGCGCGCAGCCCGCGCTCGGCGGCGAACGCGTCCGCGAAGGCGCGCCGGCGCTCGGCCTGCTCGGGGCCGCAGAACCCGTCCAGGATCTCGAGCTGGGCCGAGGCGAGCATCAGCTTGCGGCTCTCATGCTGGCCGTAGAAGGACAGCAGCGCGGCGCCGACCTCCTGCAGGTCCGCCGCGGCGGCGCTTCGGCCGCCGAGGTAGGCGCGCGTGCGCCCCTCCGCGCTGACCCGGCGGGCGAGCACGAGGTCCTCCGCGTCCTCGGGCAGGCGGTCGCCGGCGATCGCGCGGACCGCGTCTGGCAGCTCGAAGACGCCCTCGACGTAGGCCTCTGCCGCCCCTGGCCGCACGATGCCCGCGCGCGCCTTGCCGCCGAGCAGCAGGTCGAGCGCATGGGCGAGCACCGTCTTGCCCGCCCCTGTCTCGCCCGTGAGGACGTTCAGGCCGGGGCCGAGACGGAGCTCGGCCCGCTCGATCAGCAGGAGGTTCTCGACGCGCAGCTCGATGAGCACGCCAAGGGTCTACCAAGCGGCCCCGACGGCATGGCCGCGTTCGCCGCTCCGCGCGGAGAATCGATGCGGAGCCGATGCAGTCGCGTCACGAAGCGCGCGAGATCAGCGCGCGAGCCGGCCGAAGCGCTCGCGCAGCCGGTGGTAGAAGCTCGCGCCGGGCAGCTGGGCCAGCAGCGCGTGGGCGCGCCCGAACTCCACGTGCAGGTCGGTGCCGGGCGGCAGCTCGCACGTGGGGCGGCCGTCGACGGCGACCTCGACCGGCTCCTCGCGGCTCGCGTTGTGGACCGTGAGCTCGTCGCCCGGCGCGACGACCAGCGCTCGCGCCGTGAGCGAGTGCGGCGCGATGAACGAGACGACGTAGCCCTCCACGCCCCAGGCCAGCACGGGCCCGCCGTTGGCGAGGTTGTAGCCCGTCGAGCCCTGCGGCGTGGCGACCACGAGCCCGTCGCAGCGCACGCGCCCGATCTCCTCTCCGGCGAGCGCGTAGGACAGGTCGGCGACCCGCAGCCCCGCCTTGCGATGGACGGAGATGTCGTTGAGCGCCGGCCAGGTCCCCTCGGGGCGCCCGGCCGAGATCACCGGCAGCGCCAGCGTCTCGAAGTCGCCGCTGAACGCGCGCTCGAAGTCGCCGCCGAGGCCGTCGGGATCGATCGTGGCGAGGAAGCCGACCTCGCCGAAGTTGACGCCGAACACGG
Source organism: Solirubrobacteraceae bacterium (assembly GCA_036269915.1). Lineage (GTDB taxonomy): Bacteria > Actinomycetota > Thermoleophilia > Solirubrobacterales > Solirubrobacteraceae > DATBDM01. The sequence goes on from DATBDM010000281.1 coordinate 2,837, forward strand.
GGACGCTCGTGTCGGTGAAGTGGCGCAGGGCGGTGAGGATCGTGCCGTCGCCGCCGAGCGCGATGCAGAGATCGGCGTCGCGCGCGAGCGGGCCGCCGACCACGACGCCCGGCGCCTCCGCCAGCTCGTGCTTCGCCATCTCCTCCTCGGCGAAGACCAGCGTCACCCCGGCGCGGCGCCCGGCCGCGAGCAGCTGGCGCAGCGCCTCCGCGGTCACGCCGGCGCGGCGGTGGGTGAGCACGGCGACGCGGGTCACACGTCCACCTCCGCGAGTGCGCCGCGGACGTCGTCGATCGCGCCGGCGCGGCCGCCCTCGGCGAGCCACGCGAACGTCTCCCGGTTGCCCGCGGGACCCGGGAGCCCCGACGGAGCGAAGCCGGCGACGCCGGCGCCGAGCCCGCGCGCCGCCTCGGCGACCTCGGCGACCATCTCGCGCCGCAGCTCGCGATCGCGGACCACACCGCCCTTGCCGAGCCGCTCGCGCCCGACCTCGAACTGCGGCTTGACCATCGCCAGCGCGTCCCACTCGTCCGCGAGCGTGCCCAGCACGGCGGGCAGGATCGTACGCAGCGAGATGAAGGAGACGTCGATCACGACCAGGTCGGGGCGGTAGGGGAGCGCAGCGGCCTCCAGAGCGCGTGCGTTCGTGCGCTCGAGGACCGTCACCCGTGCATCCTGGCGGATCTTCCAGTCCAGCTCGCCGTAGGCCACGTCGAGCGCCACGACGTGCGCTGCCCCGCGCTGCAGCAGGCAGTCCGTGAAGCCCCCTGTAGATGCGCCCACGTCGAGCGCGCGGCGGCCCGCCACGTCGATCCCCAGCGCGTCGAGCGCGTTCGCCAGCTTGATGCCGCCGCGCGAGACGTACGGCGGCGGGGCGGTGACGTCGAGCTCGACGTCGGCGGCCACGAGCTGACCGGGCTTCTCCGCTCGCGCGCGCCCGGGGCCGACCCGCACGTCGCCGGCGATCACGGCGGCGGCCGCCCGCGAGCGGGACGAGAAAAGCCCGCGCTCCGCCAGCAGGCTGTCCAGGCGCACGCGGGACACGGCGCGACACGGTACTCGGTGACGGCCCTCACAGTGCGTCCGGTGATCGGCCTCACAGTGCCCCGGGTGCAGGGAGATCACGATGGGTCCATGAGCACCACCCGCCGTCTCTCCCTCCCCACCCACGGCGCCATCGAGCTGCTCATCGGCCTCGCCCTCCTCGCCGCCCCCTTCGCAGCCGGGCTCGGGGCGGGCGGCCTCGTCCTAGGGGTCGTGGCCGGGACGCTCGTCGCCGGCGTCGGCCTGCTCGGGGCCGACACGCTCCCGCTCCGCGCCCATCAGGCGCTCGACCAGACGATCGCCGTCGTCCTGCTCGGCATCGCGGTGGCGCTGGCCTTCGCCGGCGAGCCCGCCGGCGCCGCCGTCGTCGGCGCGGCCGCCGTGGCCGAGCTGGTGCTCGTGTCGGGCACCCGCTGGACGCGCGCCCGCTGAGCGCCGCTGCGTAAAGTCGACGCCCTCCCCCGCCGATGGCACGGGAGTGCCTCGACCCGGCCTCGCCCTCCCGCTCGTGCTGACCGCGCTGCTCGCCCCCGCGCCGGCGAGCGCCCAGACCGTGACCGCGCCGGCCTCGCGCATCGACGCGCTGGCGCCGGCCGAGCAGGTCCCCGCCCACCGCCCGATCGCCTTCAGCGTGCGCACCAGCGCTCCCGCCGGCTCGGTGGTCATCCGCATCTCCGGCGCGCCCGACATCACCGGGTCAGGCCTGCTGGACATCACCCGCGGCCGCGGCGTCGATCTCGCGACCGCCCCCGGCGGCGAGCCAGACGTGCACGTCGCCCAGACCCCGCGTTCCTTCCTGGTCTCGCGCCGCCCGGGTCCGTACTACTGGCAGGCCTACCTCGTCAGCGCCGCCGCGGACGGCGCGGACGAGCCGATCGGGGACGTCCAGACGGTCACCGTCGAGGGTCCCCGCCCATCGACGTCACCCCTCTACCCCCGCTTCGGCCCGCGCGGCCGCGCCGCCTTCTACCTCTCCAGCGCGCACTTCCCGTCGAATGTCGGCGGCCCGCGCTTCCGCTCGGTCGTCCGCGCGGCGGCGCGCCGCTGGCACCTGCGCAGCCGCACCTGGACCTCCCTCGCGGCCGGGCACCCGGACGGCTACGACGTCGTCGGCTTCGGCAAGCTGCCCGGCGAGGTGCTCGGGCGCGAGACCGACTACACGATCCGCGGCCGCGTGGTCGAGCAGGACGTGCGCTTCAACGCCCGCGCGCCGTGGAACCAGGGCCCGCGCTACCCCGACTTCGACGAGACGGACCTCGAGTCGGTCGTCATCCACGAGCTCGGGCACATGGCGGGCATCCGCAGGCACAAGACGCGCTGCACGAACTCGCCGATGATCGAGGCGCTCGCCCTCGGCGAGTGGTGGCGCGGCCCGCACGACGACTGGTTCTTCGGCTGCGGGGGCGGCGCGTCGGCCGCCTCGGCCACTGCCTGGCGCTTCGAGACTCGCTCGATCGCGCTCGGTTAGACGAGCGCGTCGCGGCCCTCGAGGACCGCGGCCTCGATGCGCTCGGCGATGCGCTCGGGCGTGAAGCCGACCTCCTCGTGGAGGAGCTTCGGCGCGCCGTGGGTGACGTAGCGGTCGGGCAGGCCGATGCGCAGGATGCGCGTCCGCGCCGCCGGGCCATCGGAGAGCGCCTCCCACACGGCGGTGCCGAAGCCGCCCTGCAGCACGCCCTCCTCGAGCGTGACGAGCAGGTCGTGCTCGGCCGCCAGCTGGGCCATCAGGCCGGTGTCGAGCGGCTTCGCGAAGCGGGCGTCGGCGACGGTGACGTCGAGGCCGCGCTCGGCGAGCAGGTCCGCGGCGCCGAGTGCCTTCTGGACCCCCGTGCCGTAGCCGACGAGCGCGACGCGCTCGCCCTCGCGCAGGATCTCTCCCGCGCCGATCGGGATCAGCTCGGGCTTCGCGGGGATCGCGACGCCGACCGCCTCGCCGCGCGGATAGCGGATCGCCGCCGGGCCCGTGCCGAGCTCGAGCGCGGTGTGGAGCATGTGCACGAGCATCGCCTCGTCGCGCGGCGCCATCAGCGTGATGTTCGGCAGCGGGCGCAGGTAGGCGATGTCGAAGACGCCGTGGTGCGTCGGGCCGTCGTCGCCGACGAGGCCGGCACGGTCCATGCAGAAGGTGACGGGCAGCGACTGCAGGCAGACGTCATGGACGATCTGGTCGAAGGCGCGCTGCAGGAACGTCGAGTAGATCGCGGCGACCGGGCGCATGCCCTGCAGCGCGAGCCCGGAGGCGAAGAGCACGGCCTGCTGCTCGGCGATGCCGACGTCGAAGTAGCGGTCGGGCATCGCCTTCTGCAGCAGCGAGAGCCCGGTGCCGGAGTTCATGGCAGCGGTGATGCCGACGACCCGCGAGTCGCGCCGGGCCTCCCGGACGAGCGCCTCGCCGAAGACCGTCGTGTACTGCGGCGGCGCGACGCTCGCTGCCGGCTTGGCCTGCTTGGGCGCGGGACGGCGGTCGGCGATCGAGTTGGGCTTGGCGGCGTGCCAGGCCTCCATCCCCTCGAGGCCGCCGTCCTCGGCGGGCGCGAAGCCCTT
>DATBDM010000282.1:0-2093 GCA_036269915.1 Solirubrobacteraceae bacterium
GGTCGTGACGGTCAAGGACGACCGGATCGTGCGCATGCAGGACTACCGCAGCCGTGCCGCTGCCCTTGTCGCCGCCGGCCTCCCCGTCGACGCGCACGAGGCGCTGACCGTCCGCGTCACCGAGGTCATCCGCTCGGGCGATGCCGCCGAGCTCGAGCGGCTCCTCCACGAGAATCCGGGCCTCGCCGCGGACTCGGGCGACGCGTCGCGGTCGTGGCTGCATGTCGCGACCGACTGGCCCGGCCACGTTCCCCAGGCGGGGGCGAAGATCGCGGCCCTCGTCGCCGCCGGCGCCGACGTCGACGCCCGGTTCGGCGGGCCACAGCACGACGAGACGCCCCTGCACTGGGCGGCCAGCAGCGACGACATCGACGCGCTCGACGCGCTGCTGGACGCGGGCGCCGACATCGAGGCCGACGGCGGCGTCATCGGCAACGGCACCCCCATCGCCGACGCCGTCGCCTTCGGGCAGTGGGAGGCCGCCCGGCGGCTGCTCGAGCGCGGCGCCCGCACGAACCTCTGGCAGGCGGCTGCGCTCGGACTCGTCGACCGCGTCCGCGAGGAACTGGCACGCGCGTCACCCACGCAAGAGGATCTCGACAACGCGCTGTGGTGTGCCGCGCACGGCGGTCAGCGCGGGACGGCCGAGATCCTGCTCGACCGCGGCGCCGACCCCGCGTGGATCGGACACGACGGCCTCACTGCCGCGGCGGCCGCCGAACGCAGCGGGGCGCACGAGCTGGCGGGGTGGCTCCGCGACCTGAACTGACAGCTCCGGCGGTCTATGCGCCGAGCGCCTCGGCGATCAGCACGGCGGTGCCGAAGACGAAGGCGACGACCAGGACCGCTCCGACGATGCGGGGGTCCGGGCCGCCGTGGATGCCGGTCCGGTGCACCGCCGCGTGCCCCTTGCCGCGGGCGATCAACCAGCGGTTGACCGGGACGGCGGCCACGAAGGCGATCGCCAGCGAGAAGGCCAGCGAGCCCCAGAAGAGCAGCGTGCCGAGCCCCGCGTCCAGCGCGCCCGGTACGGCGAGCACGACGGCGTTGTCGACGACCTCCATGGTCGCGATCGAGAACGTGTCCGAGGCGAGCGCGATCGGGACCACGGCGGCGAGCGCCAGGCCGGCTCGCAGCAGCGGCATGCTTGTCAGGCTGTAGCCGAACACGAACGCCAGCACCACCGAGAGCACGATCGTGCCGAGATTCGAGAAGCCGAGCGCGGTGCCGACGGCCATGCCCGCGATCTCGCCGATCGCGCAGCCGGTCAGGCAGTGCAGGGTGGCCGACACCGCGACGCCGTTCAGCGCCTTCCCGGAGGTCGGCATCTCGTGGTGCATGGTCATCGTGGTGCCCGCCAATGATACAGGCGGGGGGTATATGGTACGGTCCGTTCAGTTGATACCCCCTTCCAGTATCTCGGGAGCCTTCCACGACCTCGCGGTCGACGGGCCCTGCGTGCCGACGAACTGCCCGCGCCGGTCAAGAACACAGGCGGTGACCCGATGAGCCTCACCGCCACCGAGCGCGTCGAGCTGCCGATCACCGGCATGACGTGCGCCTCGTGCGCCAACCGCATCGAGCGCCGGCTCAACATGCTCGACGGCGTCAGCGCGAGCGTCAACTACGCGACCGAGAAGGCCCGGGTCGAGTTCGACCCTGGCTCGATCGGTGCCGCGCAGCTCGTCGCGGCCGTCGGGGCCGTCGGCTACGGGGCCACGCTGCCGTCCCCCGAGCCTGCCGCCGACGCCGCACCCGAGCCGGACGAGACCGCGCCGGCGCGCCGGCGGCTCATCCTCGCGGCGCTGCTGTCGGTGCCGGTGCTGCTGATGGCGATGGTCCCCGCCCTGCAGTTCGACAACTTCCAGTGGCTGTCGCTCACGATGATCTCGCCCGTCGTGCTGTGGGCGGCCTGGCCGTTCCACGCGGCCGCGTGGGCGAACCTCCGCCACGGCGCCGCGACGATGGACACGCTCATCTCGCTCGGCACACTGGCGGCGCTGGTGTGGTCGCTCTACGCGCTGTTCATCGGCGACGCCGGCATGAACGACACGCGGATGGCGTTCGACGTCGTTCCGAGCCCCGGGGAGGGC
>DATBDM010000283.1:0-5455 GCA_036269915.1 Solirubrobacteraceae bacterium
AGATCGAGCGGGCCGCCTACGAGCTGCTCCAGCACCTCGACGAAACATCCTCCTAAACCCGACCGGTTTTACGGACATCCGTCTGGTATCACTCGTAGGCAGCGACCCAGGAGATCCCATGAGCCTCACCATCGGCGATACCGCACCCGACTTCGAAGTCGACACCACCGAGGGCCCGATCAAGTTCCACGAGTGGATCGGCGACTCGTGGGCGGTCCTCTTCTCCCACCCCCGCGACTTCACGCCCGTCTGCACGACGGAGCTCGGCTACATGGCCTCCATCAAGCCGGAGTTCGACAAGCGCAACGTGAAGATCATCGGCCTCTCCGTGGACCCGAGCGAGAACCACGAGCAGTGGGCCAAGGACATCGAGGAGACGCAGGGGACCGCCCCCAACTACCCGATGATCGCCGACACCGACTTCAAGGTCGCCAAGGCGTACGGGATGCTGCCCTCTGACGTGAGCGGCGACCCGACCGAGCGCACGCCGGCCCAGAACGCGACGCTGCGCAACGTGTTCGTGATCGGCCCGGACAAGAAGATCAAGCTCGTCCTGATCTATCCGATGACGACCGGCCGCAACTTCGACGAGGTGCTGCGCGTCATCGATTCGCTGCAGTTGACCGCCAACCACGCGGTCGCCACCCCGGCGCAGTGGCAGCCGGGCGAGGACGTGATCATCGGCGGATCGGTCTCCAACGACCAGGCCAAGGAGCGCTACCCGGACGGCTGGAAGGAGCCCAAGCCCTACATCCGGATCGTCCCCGCTCCGACGAAGTAAGTCCCGCGCGGCGGGCTGCTCAGGTCGTCTTGATCAGCCCGCCGTCGATCACGAAGCTCGAGCCGGTCACGTTGCCGGTCCGCGGCGAGGCGAGCACGGCCACGAGCGTCGCAACCTCCTCGGGCGTGGTGAAGCGCCCGGACGGGATGCCCTGGGCGATCATCTGCCCGCGGACCGCATCGGCGTCCCCGCCGGTGGCCCGCGCGATCGTCGCCGCCACGCCGGAGTCGCCGAGCCAGAGGTCGGTCGCGACGGGTCCCGGCGACACGTTGTTGACGCGGATGCCGCGCGAGCCGAACTCCTGTGCGAGCGCCTTGGCGACGTTGACCAGCGCCGCCTTCGCCGCGCCGTAGTCGACGACGCCGCCGTCGGGCGCGAAGAACGCGTTGACCGAGGCGACGTTGACGATGGCGCCCGGCGCGTCGCGGCTCGTCATGTCCGCGATGGCTGCACGCGTCGCGCGCAGCGCGGCGAAGAAGTTCAGCTGCATCGAGGCCTCGAACTCCTCGTCGCTGATGGCGAGGAAGCCCTCGGTGCGCACGCGCACGCCGCCGACGTTGTTGACGAGCACGTCGACCCGGCCGTGCCGGTCGATCGCGTGCGCGACCAGCTGCGCCGGGCCATCCGGCGCGACGAGGTCGACGGCGAACGGCGTCACGCCGTCGATCCCCTCCAGCGAGCCGATCGTGCGCGCGCCGGCCACCACCCGCATCCCCTCCTCCGCGAGCTCGCGCACCACGGCCAGTCCGATGCCCTTGCTCGCGCCGGTGACGACGGCGATGCGATCCCGCAGCTTGAGGTCCATGGACCGACGCTAGCCGGACCTGCACTACGGTGCACGGCCATGACCGACGCCCTGCTGCTCGTCGGCGGCACCACGAGCTCGCCGGAGGTCCGGCACGAGATCGCCGCCGACATCCCGGATCCGGTGATCTGGCTGCGCCGCGGCGACGAGGCCACCGTGTGGGCCTCGCCGCTGGACCTCGAGCCGATCCGCGCCGCCGGCGCGATCGACGACATCCGCTCCGCCGACGACCTCGGGTTCTCCCGCCTGCGCACGCAGCACCCGATGCCGGAGGTGTTCGCCGAGATGGCGCGCCGCGCCGTCGACGGCATCTCCACCGTGCGCGTCCCCTGGGACTTCCCCATGCGCGTCGCCGACGCGCTGCGCGACGCCGGCGTCGCGGTGACCGCCGACGCCGTCGCGTTCGCCGCGCGCCGCCGCGCCAAGCGCACGTGGGAGCTCGAGGGCATGCGGCTCGCGGCGGGCGCCGCCCAGACCGCGCTGCTCGAGGCCGCCGCGATGCTGCGCGACGAGCTCGAGGGACTGACCTGCGAGCGCCTCCGCGAACGGATGACGACCGCGCTGCTGGCCAACGGCGCCGAGAGCGAGGAGGTCCTGATCCATGCCGGCGCGGCGCAGCCCGCCGGGCACGACCTCGGCTTCGGCCCGATCGAGCGCGACCTCCCCGTCCAGATCGACTGCTTCCCGCGCCACCGCGCCAGCGGGATGTACATCGACATGTCGCGCACCTGGGTGCCGGGCACGCCGAGCGACGCCGTGCAGCGCCACTGGCAGGACATCATGGACGCCTACCGCGCCGCGCTCGCCGACGCGCGGCCGGGCGTCGAGGACCTCTACGGGCGCGCCTGCGACGTGCTCGAGTCGCGCGGCCATCCGACGCAGCGCCGTCCCGGCGACGGGCTCGAGAAGCCCGACCGCGGCTTCCGCTACTCGCTCGGCCACGGCGTCGGGCTCGAGGTCCACGAGGCGCCGTCGCTCGGCCGCCGCCCCGACCCGCTGGCCGAGGGCGACACCGTCGCCATCGAGCCGAGCCTGAGCTACGACGGGATCGGCTTCGTGATGGTCGAGGAGACCGTCCAGGTCACGCCCGACGGCGGCCGCTACCTGGCCGAGCCGCTCCCGTTCGAGCTGCGGGTGCCCGGCGCCTGAACCGCGGCGCGGTAGCAGCGGCTGATGACCGGCACGTCGACCGGCTCGCGGTAGCGCGGGTCGGCGGCGAGCGCGTGGCGGACCTCCTCGAGGAGCGCCGCGCGCCGCTCGGGCGCCAGCACGATCATCGCGCTGTAGGTGCCGGCGAGGCCGACGAGGTCCTCGCGGGAGTAGCGCCGCGTCGAGCGGACGACGTGCGGGCCCTCGACGGCGGCGAAGCCCTCGCCGGGCATGACCTCGAGCGCGCGCGGACCGTGCCCGCCGCGCTGCTGCGTGCCGCCGGGCCGCAGCGTCCTCCAGAGCTCGGCGACCCAGGGGATCTCGCGGTCGATCGACGTCCACAGGACGCCGAGCCGCCCGCCGGGCCGGAGGACCCGCGCCGCCTCGGGCACCGCGCGGCGGGCGTCGACCCAGTGCCAGGCCGAGGAGACGAGCACGGCGTCCTGGCTGGCGTCCTCGAGCCCGAGCGCCTCGCCGGTGCCCGCGCGCACGGTCGCCGCGGGGACGCGCTCGGCGAGCACGCGACGCATCCGCTCGTCGGGCTCGACGGCGGTGACGTGCGCCACGCGGCCGGCCAGCAGGCGCGTGAGGGCGCCGGTCCCCGCGCCGACGTCGGCGACGGCGGTCGCGTGCTCGGGCAGCAGCCAGTCGAGCGCCGCGGGCGCCGGAATGGGGCGGAAGCGGTCGTAGTCCTCGGACACGGCCCCGAAGGAGAGGGCGCGCCGCGCGCTCACAGGCTGCTCGTCTGCAGCTCGTCCATCAGCCCGCGCAGGCGCAGCACGAGCGGGCGGACCGGCCCGCGCAGGTGCCCGTCGGCGGCCGTGCCCACGCGGCCGTCGCGCCGCAGCACGTAGCGGAACCCGTCGCGGCTGGGCCTGACGCCGGACGCGTCGGTGCCGCGGAGGTCGACGGCGCGCACCAGCCTGCGCATGCGCGCGAGCTGCGCCCGGTCGAGGTGGGACGTGATGACCTTGATGCCCATCTGGGTGTGGAGCAGGTTGCGATAGCGCAGCGTGCCGTCGCGGTAGATCGTCATCTCCTCCGGGACGCCGGTCTCCTCGAAGTTGCGCCACACGTAGAGCAGCTTCGGCTTGCTCTGGTGGGCCGCCGGAGCCGGCTGCGGCGCAGCGCCCGGCGGCTTGGCGGCGCCTCCGCACCCGGCCACGCAGACCGCGACGGCGATCCCGGCGATCGGCGTCCTCCGCGCTCGCATCCGACCAATGATCGCGGATGGGGAAGCGGGACGACGCCGCACCACCCACTACCCTGGCTCGCTTCGTGTTTCGCAGGGGACCGAAAAACGGCCGGATGCTGGCCGCGGCATCCGCCGTGGCGCTCGCGTGCGCGAGCAGCGCCGCGCACGCCGCCACGCTCGATCCCGCGGGCCGCGTGCGCCCGTTCAGTGTGCTGTCCGAGGCCGCATCACGGCCGGCGTGGCTCGAGCAGGCCGAGCGGCGCCGGCTCGCGGAGCGCGGCGACGCCGCGCCCGTGTTCCCGGTGCGCGGCGCGCACGACTACGGCACCGCGGAGAACCGCTTCGGCGGCGCTCGCGACCACGGAGGGCAGGACGTCCTCGCCCCCTGCGGCCAACCGGTCGTCGCGGCGCGCGGCGGGAAGGTGACCGACGTCAAGTTCGAGGGCGCGGCCGGCAACTACGCGGTCGTCCACGCCGTCGACGACACCAGCCAGGTCTACATGCACCTGCGCGACGCGGCGTCCGTCCGCCCCGGCGAGCGGATCGCGGCCGGGGAGCGGATCGGGCGCGTCGGGCAGACCGGCGACGCCTCGACCTGCCACCTGCACTTCGAGCTCTGGACCGCGCCGGGCTGGTACGCCGGCGGCCGCGCGATCGACCCTCTCCCCGCGCTGCGGCGCTGGGACGCCACGCCCTAGCCGATCGGCTCGTTCGCGAGCGAGCGCCAGAGGTAGCGGCACGCGCGCGTCCGGTACGGGCGCCACGGCTCCGCCAGCGCGGTCAGCGCCGCGGGGTCGGGCGGGGCATCGAGGCCATAGGCCAGCTTGACCGCGTTGCGGATGCCGAGGTCGCCGCTCGCCAGCACGTCCTGGCGGTGCAGCGTGAACATCAGGAACATGTCCGCGGTCCACTCGCCTATGCCCTTGACCGCGACGAGCGCGCGGGTCGCCTGCTCGTCGTCGAGCGCCATCAGCGCGTCGATCCCGAGCTCGCCGGCCTCCATGTGCTCGGCGAGCGAGCGCAGCGACGCGACCTTGGCGTGCGAGAGGCCCGCGGCGGTCCGCAGCGCCTCGGGGTCGTCCGCGAGCAGCTCCGCGGGCGTCGGTGCGCGGCCGCCGAAGCGCGCGAGCAGGCGGCCGTGGATCGCCTGCGCGGCCTTGACCGAAAGCTGCTGGCCGGTGATCGCCCGCAGCAGCGCGCCGTAGACGTCGGGAGCCGGCGGAGGCCCGTCGTCGGGCGGCAGCGGACCGCCCTGCTCGGCGATCAGCCGGGCGAGCACCGGGTCCTGCGCGAGGTGGGCGTCGGCGGCGTTCATCCGCACCGCCGAGCCTACCGTCGGTCCACCGGAGCGCTGAGGCTCGGCCGGGACGCGCGGCCTGCTCGGAGCCGATCAGGCGCGATGGCGCGCGAATCCGCGCGTCGTCAGCACGCGCTGGTCGCTCGTGATGCACATCGCGTCGTAGCCGTCGAGCGTCGCCGTCCAGGCCGGGCCGTCGCCGCCCATCGCGAACGCGGCGGTCGCGTA
>DATBDM010000284.1:0-6889 GCA_036269915.1 Solirubrobacteraceae bacterium
CGGGTCGGCGCCCGACGCCGTGTACATGTCCGTGTGGCACACGCCGCAGGCGACGAGCCGGACGAGGACCTCGCGCGCCTTCGGCTCCGCGAGATCGACGTCGGTCACGTTCAGGGGCGCGCCGAACTCCTCCAGCACCGCAGCTCGGATCCGCATGCCACGGACCCTAATGGGCAGCGGGTCGGGGGGTCGACGTGTGCGGCCGACGGGCGGGCGGGTCAACGGCAACCCCGCACCGATAGAAGATCGAGGCGGCCGACCGCACCTCCTCTCGATGCGAGCGGTTGACGTTCGCCGGCGCCACCGCGGGCGGCGACGCGAGACGGGCGACGCGTATCCTGCCCCGCCCATGCCTCTCGCCATCGATCCCGGCATCTTCAAGGCCTACGACATCCGCGGCACGCATCCCGAGGAGATCGACGGCGACGTCGCCGAGCAGCTCGGGCGCGCGTTCGCGCGCGTGCTCGCAGATCTGAGCGGCAAGGCCACCGGCGAGCTCCGGGTCGGGCTCGGGCGCGACATGCGCCTCGCCGCACCCGAGCTGGCGGCGCGCTACCGCGACGGGATGGTCGCCGAGGGCGCGCACGTCGTCGACGCCGGGATGGTCGGCACCGAGATGCTCTACTGGCTCGTCGGCTCCCGCGAGCTCGACGGCGGGCTGATGTGCACCGCCTCGCACAACCCCGCCCGCTACACCGGCGCGAAGCTCGTCGAGCGCGGCGCGGTGGCGCTGTCCGGCGACCGCGGGATCGGCGAGATGCGCGACCTGATCGCGGCCGGCCTGCCGCCCAGCGACGGCACCCAGGCCGGCGATCACGAGGAGGTCGACGTCTACGCGCCCTTCCAGGCGGCCGCGCTCGCGCTCGTCGACACGAGAGCGATCGCGCCCATGAAGGTCGTCCTGGACGGCGGCAACGGGATGGCCGGCCCGATGGTCGGCCCGGTCCTCGACGGTCTGGGCCTCGACCTCGTCGAGACCTATTGGACGCCCGACGGCACGTTCCCCGACCACGAGCCGAACCCGCTGCTCGAGGAGAACCGCCGCTTCATCATCGACACGGTCCGCGCCGAGGGTGCCCAGCTCGGCATCGCCTGGGACGGCGACGCCGACCGCTGCTTCTTCATCGACGACACGGGCGAGTTCGTCCCCGGCGACTTCCTCACCGCGCTGCTCGCCGCCTCGGTGCTCGAGCGCAAGCCCGGTGCCGAGATCCTCTACGACGTCCGCGCCTCGCGCGCGGTGCCGGACACCGTGACGCGCCTGGGCGGGCGCCCGCTGGTCAACCGGGTCGGCCACGCGTTCTTCAAGACGCGGATGCGCGACGAGGGCGGCGCCTTCGGCGGCGAGGTCTCGGGCCACTACTACTTCGCCGACTTCTACAACGCCGACTCGGGCACGTTGCCGGCGCTGCTGATCCTCGAGCTGCTCTCGCGCGAGGGCAAGTCCCTGTCGGAGCTCGTCGCCGACCTGCGCTCGCGCTACTTCATCTCCGGCGAGATCAACTCCGAGGTCGCGGACCCGCGCGCCAAGATGGACGAGATCGCCGAGCGCTACGGCGACGGCGAGATCACGACGCTCGACGGCATCTCCGTCGACTACGAGGACTGGCACTTCAACGTGCGCCCCTCCAACACCGAGCCGCTGCTGCGCCTGAACCTGGAGAGCCTCGTCTCCCAGGCCGACATGGAGCGCCGCCGCGACGAGGTGCTCGACCTGATCCGCTCGTGATCCACGCGCTGGCCATCCCGACGCCGTTCATGGTCGGGCGGGTCAACTGCTACCTGATCGAGGACGATCCGCTCACGCTCGTCGACACCGGCCCGAACTCCGGCCAGTCGCTCGACGCGCTCGAGTCCGCCTTGCGCGAGCACGGCCGCGCCGTCGAGGATCTACAGCGGATCGTGCTCACCCACCAGCACACGGACCACGTCGGGCTCGTCGGGATCCTCGCCCGCCGCTCCGGCGCCGAGGTCGTGACGCTCGACCTGCTCGCCCCGGTCGTCGAGGAGTTCAACGCCCACGCCGAGCGCGACGACCAGCTCGCCGAGGCGCTCATGCTGCGCCACGGGATCCCCCGCGAGGTCGTCGTCGCCCTGCGCGCCATGTCGCGCGCGTTCCGCGGCTGGGGCGGCCACGCGCCGGTCGACCGCCGCCTCGCCGACGGCGAGGCGCTCGAGTTCGCCGATCGCACGCTCGTGGCGCACCACCGGCCGGGCCACTCCCCGTCGGACACCGTCTTCTGGGACGCGGAGCGTCGCGAGCTGATCGCCGGCGACCACCTGCTCTCGCACATCTCCTCGAACCCGCTGATCCAGCTCCCGCTCGGCGGCGCCTCCGGCGAGCCGGGCGACGGGCGCCCGCACGCGCTGCTGACCTACCTGCGCTCCCTGCGCGAGACCCGCGCGATGCCGGTCGAGGTCGTGCTCGGCGGCCACGGCGAGCCGGTCACCGACCACGTCGCGCTGATCGACCAGCGCTTCGCGATGCACGAGCGCCGCGCGGAGAAGATCCTCGAGCTGGTGGGCGAGCGGCCGCGGAGCGCGCACGAGATCGCGACCGAGCTGTGGGGAAACGTCGCCGTCACGCAGGCCTTCCTCACCCTGTGCGAGGTGCTCGGGCACGTCGACCTCCTGCTCGAGCGCGGGCTCGTGGCCGAGGTGGAATCCGGCTCCGTGGCGGTGTTCGCCCCGGTCTGACCCATGCATGAGGTAGAGCTCGTCCTCATCAGCCTGCTGCTCGCGGTCGCCGTGTTCGGCACCACGGCGCGGGTCGTCGGCATTCCGTACCCGATCGTGCTGGTGATCGGCGGGCTGCTGCTCGGCGCGGTGCCCGGTCTGCCGCGCGTCGAGCTCGAGCCGGACCTGGTGCTGGTGATCTTCCTGCCGCCGCTGCTCTACGCGGCGGCGTTCTTCGCGAACCTGCGCGACCTCCGCGAGAACCTGCGGGTGATCTCCCTGCTGGCGATCGTCCTCGTGCTGTTCACGATGACCGTGGTCGCGGTGGTCGCCCGCGAGGTGATCCCCGGGATGTCCTGGGCGGTCGCGTTCACACTCGGCGCGATCGTCGCGCCGACGGATCCGATCGCCGCGACGACGATCGCCCGGCGGCTCGGCGTGCCGCGGCGGATCGTCACCGTGCTCGAGGGCGAGGGGCTGCTCAACGACGGCACCGCGCTGGTCGCCTACAAGGTCGCGATCGGCGCCGTCGGCGGCAGCTTCTCGGTCACGCACGCCGGCTGGGAGTTCCTCGCCGGCGGCATCGGCGGCGTCGCGATCGGCCTCCTGGCCGGCTGGATCGTCACCGAGATCCGGCGGCGACTCGACGACGTCGTGATCGAGACGACGATCTCGCTGCTGTCGGGCTACGCGGCCTACGTGCCGGCCGAGCTGCTCGGCTGCTCCGGCGTGCTCGCGGCGGTCACGACGGGGATCTACGTCGGCTTCCGCGCGCCGGAGATCTCCTCGGCGCGCCAACGGCTGTCGGGCTACGCCCTCTGGGAGGTCCTCCAGTTTCTGCTCAACGCGCTGCTGTTCGTCCTGATCGGGCTGCAGCTGCCGGAGATCCTCGACGGGCTGGCCGGGCGCTCGACCGCGACGCTGATCGGACAGGCCGCCGCGATCAGCGCCGCGGTGATCGTCTCGCGGCTGATCTGGTCGAACACGACGGTGTTCATCATCCGCGCGATCGACCGGCGTCCCTCGCAGCGCGCGCGTCGCGTGGGCTGGCGCGAGCGGATGATCTCCGGGTGGTCCGGCATGCGCGGCGCGGTCTCGCTCGCCGCCGCACTGGCCCTCGCGCCGGACTTCCCCGACCGCGACCTGATCCTCTTCCTCACCTTCGCGGTGATCCTCGTGACGCTCGTGGTGCAGGGCCTGACGCTGCCGCTGCTGATCCGCCTGCTCGACGTCCACGACGACGGCGCCGAGGAGCGCGAGGAGCTGCTCGGGCGCCGGCGCGCAACCGACGCGGCCCTGATCCGGCTCGACGAGCTCGCGATGCAGGAGTGGACGCGCGAGGACACGATCGACCGCATGCGCGGCCTCTACGACTACCGCCGCCGGCGCCTGGCGGCGCGGGCGGGCGAGTCCGACGAGGACGACGAGACCGACACCGTCGGCTACGAGCAGCGCTCCTACCGCTACCAGAAGATGGTCCGCGAGGTGATCGCCGCCCAGCACTCCGCGATCGTCGAGCTGCGCAACCGCGGCGAGATCTCCAACGAGGTCATGCACCGCCTCGAGCGCGAGATGGACCTCGAGCGCGAGCGGCTCGAGATCTAGCGCAGGTGCACGAGGCGCCCCGGGCCGGGGAGGCGGCGGGCCAGGAGCAGCGTGCGGCCGGCCTGGGCCCTGATGCGATAGCCCGGGAATCGCCAGCTGCGGCCGCCGCGCAGCGTACGCGCGTGCACGCCCCGCGCATCGGTCCACGTGAGGATGCCGGCGCCCACCGACGGCGTGCCACAGAATCCCACGCAGCGGATCTGCCGTTGGGCGTGGACCCCGCAACGCGCGATCAGGATCCGGTGATAGCGGCCCTTCACGAGGTACGGCGGAGCGTAGACCGTCCGATCGGCGCGCTTGTGCCCGAGCGGCGCGCAGAGCGGGCGCACGATCGGGTCGTGGTCGAGATCGATGACCTCACGGTCGGTGGGGCCATACGCGTACGCGCCGCGGTGCCAGTCGAAGAAGAACCGATAGCCGCCCTTGAAGCCCTGGCCGCCGCCCGCCAGGCCCTGGCGTCCGACCGCGTAGACGTCCTGCACGCCGGCATCCGCCGGCGCCGTGAGCAGCTCAGCGCCCGCCGGGAGATGCAGGATGCCGTCCGTGAGCGAGAGCAGCACGGGCGTCGCGCTGCGCCCCGGCGCTGCCGCGGCGCAGGTGAACAGCGCCTGACCACCGCCCAGCGCCGTGAAGTCGCAGCCGGCCGGGGAGGCGAAGGTCGTCGTCTCGTCGGTCGTCGCATCCAGCACGTGCACGCCGCCCCCGCCGCGCCACCCGATCCAGCGCGAGCCGTCGCCCAGCGGCGGCCCGGCGAGCCGCCCGGCTGAACGCCCCGGCGCCGCGTCGGCGCCCGCCGGCGGCACCGTGGCGGCGAGCGCGAGCACGAGCGTGGCGATGCGAGCGGTCCACATGGCCAGCACCAACGGCGTTGCGCGCTCGAAGTTGCTGAGCAACCGCGCGACTTCCCGCGCGCCGGCCGTTGGTGTGAGGCATGCGACGCACCGCCACCGCGCTCCTCACCGCCGCGATCCTGGGTCTCGGCAGCACGAGCGCCGCCGCCGCCCCGGGGTGGTCGGATCCCGTCGTGGTCGCGCCCTCGGGCTCCGACAGCGGTCCACTGCTCGCGCCGCTCCCGGGCGGTCGCATGCTGATCGCCGACTCGACCCGGCCGCCGATGGTCAACCTCGAAGAAGGTCCGAGCGCGTTGCGGATCACGCTGGAGGCTGACGACGGGACCTTCGGCACACCGCGGGCGGTGGGTCCCGGCAGCGGCGCGCTCGCGGCGTTCGCGGCCGACGGCGCGGGCGAGCTGGCCGTCGTCGGCATGCTCCCCGAGGGACCCGTCGTGTACCGCGGCCGCTTCGACGGACCGCTCGCGGCGACGCACAGCCTGCACGCCTCGGGGGGATACGACATCGACGTCGCGCCGCTGGCCGCCGGTGGCGCGCTGGCCGGGTACGTGACGCCGCAGGGTGCGGCCGAGGTCGCCGTCGCGGCGCGCGGCTCCGACTTCGGCGCGCCCCATCGCCTCGCCGAGCACGGAGCCGGCGTCCGCGTGGCGACGGCGGCCGACGGAAGCGCGGTGGCGGCATGGACGGAAGGCGACTTCTACGAGACCGAGGTCCGCGCCGCCTGGCGCGGTGCCGACGGAAACTGGAGCGCGCCACAGACGGTGATCTCCAACGCGCAGGATGCACCGGCCCCGCTGCGGCTCGCCGCCGCCGGCAACGGGCGCGCGGTCGTGGCGGCCAACACCGGAGGCATCTTGCGCGTCGCGGTGTCCGACGACCATCGCTTCTCTCTGCTGACGACGTTCGCGCAGGGCGACCCCGCCGACGTCGGCATCGATGCTGACGGCGACGCCGTGCTCGCCTGGAAGGGATGGACCGGACCGACGCCGGTCCTCGTCTCCCGGCTCGACGCCGGCCGCGCGCAGTGGGGCCCGTCGCAGCCGGTCGGGTCGTGCGGGGCCGCGGTCGCCACGGCGATCGACTCGCACGGCACCGCGGTGATCGCGTTGCTCGACCCCGACCAGGACGGCCTCGACGACCGACTGTCCGCCGCGCTGTGGCCCCGCGCCGGGACGCTCCCCCAGCCCCAGGTCCTCTGGGACGACCCGACGGTGCCGACGGACATCGCCGTCGGGACGGACGACGCCGACCGCGCGACGATCGCCTTCAGCGGCTATGGCTCCACCGGCCGCCCGCTGATCGCCGTGCGCACCGCGGGAAGCGCGACCGATGCCGCGGCCACCGCTCCGCGCGACCCGCGGCTCGAGCCGGCGAACTGCCGCAACTCACCCGGGCCGCCGACGCCGATCCCGTCGGTCCCGCCGGGGCCCGCGCCGATCATGCACAGCGACCGCCACGCGCGCCTCGTCCACGGCCGGGTGCAGCTGAGGATCAGCTGCCCGGCACGCGCGGTGCCCTGCTCGGGCAGCGTGCGAGCGAGCGCGCCGCCGGCGCGCTGGGCTCGAACCATGACGGCCGCGCTCGCCCCCGGCGAGTGGCGCACCGTTCGCCTGGCGACGACACGGCGACTGCGGCGGATGGCGGCGCACCGCAGGCTTGCGGTCAGGATCGCGGTCACCAGTCGCCTGGCCGGCCATCCAAACACCGTCACCCGCCGCATCGTGACGCTCTGACTTGACGGCGTACCGGCCGCGGAG
>DATBDM010000285.1:0-7907 GCA_036269915.1 Solirubrobacteraceae bacterium
ACCGGCGACGGGTCGCGCTTCGGCGTCGAGATCACCTACATCGTCCAGGACGAGCCCGCGGGCCTCGCGCACGCCGTGCTGACCGCCGAGCCGTTCCTCGGCGACGCGCCGTTCGTCATGTACCTGGGCGACAACCTGCTCCAGGGCGGCATCACCGAGCTCGTCCGCCGCTTCGAGAGCTCGGAGCCCGACGCCCTGATCCTGCTCACCCCGGTCTCGGACCCCTCGAGCTACGGGATCGCCGAGCTCGACGGCGACGGCGCGGTCGCCCGCCTGGTCGAGAAGCCGCCCGAGCCGCGCTCGGACCTGGCGCTGGTCGGCGTCTACATGTTCACCGCGCTGATCCACGAGGCCGCGCGGGCGATCCGCCCCTCGCCGCGCGGGGAGCTCGAGATCACCGACGCGATCCAGTGGATCGTCGACGGCGGCCGGCGCGTCGACCCGCACATCGTGCGCGGCTGGTGGAAGGACACGGGCCGCCTCGAGGACATGCTCGAGGCCAACCGGCTGATCCTCGACACGATCGAGCGCCGCATCGACGGCGAGCTGCACGACGCGCAGGTCGACGGCCGGGTGATCGTCGAGGCCGGCGCCCGGCTGGAGAACGCGACCGTCCGCGGCCCGGCCGTGATCGGCGCCGGCGCGGTCGTCCGCAACGCCTACATCGGCCCCTACACCGCGATCGGGCGCCGCTGCGAGATCGACGGGGCCGAGGTCGAGCACTCGATCCTGCTCGAGGGCGCCTCGATCCGCGGGCTCGACGGGCGCATGGAGTCCTCGCTGCTCGGCCGCGACGTGGCGATCTCCCGCACGACCACGCAGCCGCGCGCCTACCGCTTCATGGTCGGCGACCAGTCCGAGATCGGGATCCTCTGATGCGCCTGCTGGTCACCGGCGCGGGCGGGATGCTCGGCCGCGATCTGTGCGAGCTCGCCGCCGCCGAGGGTCACGCAGTGACGGGCCTCGCGCGCGCCGAGCTCGACATCGCCGATGCCGCGGCGGTCGCGGAGGCGGTCGCCGCCGCGGCCCCCGAGGTCGTCGTCAACTGCGCGGGCTGGACCGACGTCGACGGCGCCGAGACCGCCGAGGCGGCGGCGACGGCGATCAATGGCGACGGCGCGGGCCACGTCGCCGCCGCTGCGCGCGACATGGGCGCGCTGTGCGTGCAGATCTCCTCCGACTACGTCTTCGACGGCACGGCGACCGGCGGCTACGTCGAGGAGGACGCCACCGGCCCGATCGGCGCCTACGGTCGCTCGAAGCTCGCCGGCGAGCAGGCCGTGCTCGCCGCGGGTGGCGACGCGCTCGTGGTCCGGGCGAGCTGGCTGTTCGGCCGCCGCGGCCACAACTTCGTCGCCACCATGCTGCGCGTCGGCGCCGAGCGCGACGTCGTCACCGTCGTCGACGACCAGGTCGGCTGCCCGACCTGGACCGGCCACCTGGCGCAGGGGCTCCTGGAGGCTGCCGAGCGCCGGCTCACCGGCGTCCTGCACCTCGCCGGCGGCGGATCGTGCTCCTGGTTCGAGCTGGCCGAGGCGACGTTCGCCGCGGCCGGCATCGACTGCGCGGTGCGCCCGCAGAGCACGGCCGAGCTCGGCCGTCCGGCGCTGCGCCCGGCCAACTCGGTCCTGCGCTCGTCCCGGGCCGGCGCGCCCGTGCTGCCCGACTGGCACGAGGGGCTGGTCGGCTATCTCGCCCACGTCTCCGCGGAGGTGTCCAAGTGAAGCTGCTCGTCTGCGGCGGCGCCGGTTTCATCGGCTCGAACTTCGTCCGCCAGCGCGTCGACGAGCACGGCGACGACGTCACCGTGCTCGACAAGCTCACCTACGCCGGCCGGCGCGAGAACCTCGCCGGTCTCGACGTCCCGCTGCTCGTCGGCGGCATCGAGGATCCCGCGGCCGTGGCCGAGGCCGCCGACGGCGCCGAGGCGATCGTCAACTTCGCCGCCGAGACGCACGTCGATCGCTCGATCGCGGAGCCCGACGCCTTCGTGACCACGCACGCGCAGGGGACCTACGTGCTGCTCGAGGCCGCTCGCGCGCGCGGGCTGCGCTACGTGCAGGTCTCCACCGACGAGGTCTACGGCTCGATCGAGTCGGGCTCGTTCACCGAGTCCTCGCCGCTGCAGCCGTCCTCGCCGTACTCGGCGACCAAGGCGGGCGCCGACCTGCTGGTCGCCTCCTACCACCACACCTACGGCCTCGAGTCGCTGATCTGCCGCGGGTCGAACAACTACGGGCCCTACCAGTACCCCGAGAAGCTGATCCCGCTGATGGTGCTCAACGCCCTGCACGGCGACCGGCTGCCGGTCTACGGCGACGGCATGCAGGTGCGCAACTGGATCTTCGTGGAGGACTTCGCCCGCGGGATCGGCACCGTGCTCGAGCGCGGCAGGCCCGGCGAGGTCTACAACGTCGGCGGCCCGGACGAGGCGCCGAACCTCGAGGTCGTCCGCTCGATCATCGAGTACACGGGTGCCAGCCCCGACCTGATCGAGTACGTCACCGACCGGCCCGGCCACGACCGCCGCTACTCGCTCGGATCCGAGAAGGTCCGCGGCCTCGGCTGGGAGGCGCAGGTGCGCTTCTCCGACGGCCTGCGGCGCACGGTCGACTGGTACCGCGAGCACCGCGATTGGTGGGAGCCGGTCCGTTCCGGCGACTACCGCGCCTACTACGAGCGCCAGTACGGCCGCGCGCTCGGCTAGATAACTAGCGCCGGCGGGGCGGCGGGGTGCGGGAGATCCGCGGGCTCTGCCGGCGGTGCTCACCCGGCGCGTGCTCAGGGGCCACGGGCGCGCCGCCGTCGGCGCCGCGCGGCAGGCGCGGCTCGCGCGGCTCGGGCGGGGGATCCGGCTGTGATGTCGGGGGCGTGCGCGGCGCCTCGTCGGGCCAGTGGCCGTGCTCGTCGTAGTAGACCCGCGCCTCCTCCTCGCGGTCGCGGTCGCGGTCACCCGAGACCCCGGCGCGGAAGAGCACGTTGAGCAGCAGCAGGGCCAGCGCGGCGCCCGCGCCGGCGCAGAAGCCTTCGAGTCCCGTCGAGTTGGGCTCGATGATCAGGAACGCGATGCCGACCAGCAGCAGGATCAGAGGAAGGCCGTAGCGCACGAACCGCATGAGAACGTTGTAGCTGCTTCACCTGGCCCGCACTCGCCGATCTCTAGCCTGGGGGCCGTGGATCTCCGACGGATCGTGAAGTTCGCCGGCGTGTCGGGCGCGGGTCTGTGCCTGGACTACGCCGTCTACACGCTGCTGTGCTCGACCGGGCTCGACGCCGGCTTCGCGAACCTCGTCTCGGCGGCCTGCGGCGTGACGTTCGTCTTCGTCGTCTCCGCGCGCCACATCTTCGAGGGCGGCGACGGCTTCAGGCTGCGCCTGTTCGTCGTCTACGCGGGCTACCAGGTGGTGGCCATCGCCCTCGCGTCCGGCGCGGTGCACGAGGCGACGGCGCTGTTCGACGGCCGCTACCTGCTCGGCAAGACGGTGATCCTGCCCTTCTCCTTCACCGCGAACTACGTCTTCATGAGCTGGCTGTTCGCCGCCCGCGGGCGCCTCACCCCGGTCACCGACTGATGATCTGCGTGCACGCGTCCTGATTCTCGACGCATTCCAGCGGGCCCGGCCCGCCGGTGATGCGCCGAGCCTCAGGACGGGTGCACTAGGCTCCGAAGGAGCCGGAGGAGAGGAGCTGCCATGCAGGGCCTGATGTCGTCGTTCCCGCTGACGCTGCCGCACGTGTTCCACCGCGCGGAGCGGTTGTTCGGCGACAAGCGGATCACCACGGTGACCGCCACGGGCCGCGAGCGCACGACGTACGCCGACTGGGCCGCGCGCACCCGCCGCCTCGCCGGCGCGCTCGACGAGCTGGGCATCTCCGACGACGGCCGGGTCGCCACCTTCGCCTGGAACAGCGCGCGCCACCTCGAGCTCTACTTCGCCGCGCCTTGCAGCGGGCGCGTCCTGCACACGCTCAACATCCGCCTGTTCCCCGAGCAGCTGCGCTACATCGTCGACCACGCCGAGGACGAGGTCATCTTCGCCGACCGGTCGCTGATGAAGCTGCTCGCGCCGCACCTCGAGGCCTTCGACACCGTGCGCCACATCGTGGTCATCGACGACGGCGCCGGCGAGGTGCCCGACGACGACCGGATCGTCGACTACGAGGAGCTGATCCGCTCCGCCGACTCGGCTGAGTTCCCCGACGGCGACGAGCAGCGCGCCGCGGCGATGTGTTACACGAGCGGCACGACCGGCAACCCGAAGGGCGTCGTCTACTCGCACCGCTCGACGGTCCTGCACTCGCTCGGCGCGATGCTCGCCGACTCGCTCGGCGTCTGCGAGCGCGACGTGATCCTCCCGGTCGTGCCGATGTTCCACGCCAATGCGTGGGGGCTCGGGCAGGCCGGTGTGATGGCCGGCGCGGACTTCGTCATGCCCGGTCCGGACCTCTCCCCGCCTGCGATCGCGGACCTGATGGAGTCCGAGGGCGTCACGCTCGCAGCCGGCGTGCCGACGATCTGGCTCGGCGTGCTCGACGAGCTCGACGGCCGCGAGTTCCCGGCCCTCACGCGGATCGTCTGCGGCGGCTCGGCGGTCCCGCGCGCGCTCTCGGAGGCCTACCGGGAGAAGCTCGGCATGCCGATCCTGCAAGCGTGGGGGATGACCGAGACGAGCCCGCTCGGCTCGGTCGCCCGCGTGCGCTCGACGCTCGCGGACCGCGACGAGGAGGAGCTCGCGGGCTTCCGCGCCACCCAGGGAGTGCCATCGCCGCTCGTGGAGATCCGCATCGTCGATCCCGAGTCGGGCGAGGAGCGCCCGTGGGACGGCCACGCCAGCGGCGAGCTGCAGGCGCGCGGGCCGTGGGTCGCGGCCGGCTACTACGACGACGAGCGCTCCGCGGAGTCGTTCACCGAGGACGGCTGGCTGCGCACCGGCGACGTCGCGACGATCTCGCCCGAGGGCTACATCAGCCTCGTCGACCGCACCAAGGACGTCGTCAAATCCGGCGGCGAGTGGATCTCCTCCGTCGAGCTCGAGAACGAGATCATGGCCCACCCGAAGGTCCGCGAGGCAGCGGTCATCGGTCTCCCGGACGAGCGCTGGGGCGAGCGTCCCTGCGCGTGCGTCGTGCCCGAGCCGGGCGCCGACCTCGACGCGGACGAGGTGCGCGACTTCCTCGAGGGCCGCGTCGCGCGCTGGTGGATCCCGGAGCGCGTCGAGTTCATCGAGGAGGTCCCGAAGACCTCGGTCGGCAAGTTCTCCAAGAAGACGCTGCGCGAGCGCTTCACGCCGGAGGGCGACGCCGGTGGCGCGGCGACCGAGGCCTCGGCGACCGGCGACTGACGCGCTCGCGGCCGGGCTCGCCGGCGCCGTCTTGAGCGGCGTTCCGTCGACGCTGGTCACGCTCGCGCGCCGCGAGCCACTGCTCGATGGCGTCCGCGCCGCCGGCTCGCTGCTCGTGCGCGATCCGGGCGCGGGCGACGCGGCGCTGCTCGCCGCCGCGGTGCCGGCGCACCTGGCGCTCTCCTTCGGCTGGGCGGCCGTGCTCGCGGAGTTCGTGCCGCGCGGGTCCGAGCTGCCGGGCTGCGTGCTCGGCGGCCTGGCGATCGCGGCGCTCGACCTCGGCGTGATCGCGCCCCGGTGGGCGCCGCGGGTCCGCGCGCTGCCGCAGGGCCGCCAGTGGGCCGACCACGTCGCGTTCGGGCTCGCCGTAGGCGTGGTGCTGCGGGTTCGGCGGACGTCAACTGCGGCTGGGTAGGGAGGCGGATTCGGCGCTTGCGCCGAGTTTGCCTCCAGGGCGGAGGCAAAGTCGGCGCGCGTGGATGTCGGCAGGCAGATGTAGTTGCTCGCGCAATCAGAGGCGCTAGACTGCGATCAACCGCACCCGAGGAGGCCGTCCCCATGCAGCTCGAAGGCATTCATCACATCTCGTCCATCACCGGCGACGCGGCCGCGAACGTCGACTTCTACGTCGGCGTCCTGGGCATGCGCCTCGCCAAGAAGACCGTCAACCAGGACGACCCGAGCGTCTACCACCTCTTCTATGGGGACGAGCACGGCTCGCCGGGCTACGACATGACGTTCTTCGAGTACCCAGGCGCGCGTCCCGGGCGGGCCGGTGCCGGCATGGTCCACCGCATCCAGCTGCGCGTCGCCGACGCCGCCGCGCTCGACTTCTGGGCCGAGCGGCTGGGCGCGCGCGGGATCGCCGTCGAGCGCGACGAGCACTCGCTGCGCTTCGACGATCCCGAGGGCCTCGGGCTCGAGCTCGTGATCGACGCGTCCGGCGACGAGCCGCTGCTCGCCCGCTCCGCCGACATCCCCGCCGAGCACGCGATCCGCGGCTTCGCGGGCGTGCGCGCGTTCGGCGACCCGTCGGTCACCCGACCCGTGGTCGAGGACCTGCTCGGCTTCACGGCGCAGGGCGAGGACGGGTGGGAGGTCCGGGGCGGTCGCCGCGGCGGCACCTACGCGATCGACCCGGCGCCCGCCGAGCACGGGATCCCCGGCGCGGGCACGGTCCACCACATCGCCTTCGCGATGGAGATGGCCGACGAGGACGCCTGGCATGCCCGGGTCACGCGGGCCGGACGGCGCCCGTCGCCGCTGATCGACCGGTTCTACTTCCACTCGATCTACTTCCGCGAGCCTGGCGGCGTGCTGTTCGAGCTCGCGACGATGGGGCCCGGGTTCACCGCCGATCAGCCGGAATCCGAGCTGGGCTCCGCGCTCGCGCTGCCGCCGTTCCTCGAGCCGCACCGCGCGGAGATCGAGGCGGTGCTGAGCCCGCTGCCCGATCCGCGCGCCGCAGGGGCGAACGCCTGATCGCCCCCCTGCTACCTTGGTTGCCAGCGGTCGACGCTTCCGTCGGCCGCGAGGCAGCTCGCACGGGTCCCGCCACTGCGCGGTTCGGGTCAGCAGTCTCCCCGAACCCCCGCGGCCCCTGCGTCGCCTCATAGCCTGCGGCCGGCAGTGCCGCACAAGGAGTTTCCGATGTCTTCCCTTACCTTCGCCGACCTGGGCGTGTCGCCCGGTGTCAGCTCCGCCCTCGCGCGCCGTGACATCACGGAGCCGTTCGCGATCCAGTCGCTCGTCCTCCCGGACGTGCTCGCCGGGCGCGACGTCCTCGCCAAGTCCCCCACGGGCTCGGGCAAGACGCTCGCCTTCGGCCTCGGCCTCGTCGAGCGCATCGACCCGAACGGCGCCCGTCCCGCGGCCCTCGTGCTCGCCCCGACCCGTGAGCTCGCGACGCAGATCGTCGACGAGCTCGCCGCCGTCGCCAAGCCGCGCGGGCTGAAGATCACCCCCGTCTACGGCGGTGTCGGCCTGCACGCGCAGGCCAAGGACGCCGCCCGCTCGCACATCGTCGTGGCCACCCCTGGCCGCCTCGAGGACCAGCTCTCGCGCCGCGCCTTCACGCTCGACGCCGTCTCGATCCTCGTCCTCGACGAGGCCGACCGCATGCTCGACATGGGCTTCCGCCCCGCGATCGACCGCATCGTCGCGCTGTGCCCGCCGAAGCGCCAGACGCTCTTCTTCTCGGCCACGCTCGACGGCGAGGCGGGCAAGATCGCCGCGTCCTACACGCGCAACGACGCCGCCACGCACGAGCACCGGCCCACCGAGCAGCGCAGCCTCGACATCGAGCACCGCTTCCGCCGCGTCGAGCGCGAGCAGCGCACGGATGCGCTGATCGAGGAGCTCAAGGCCGACCGCGAGCTCGCGCTCGTCTTCGTGCGCACCAAGCACGGCGCCGACCGGCTCGTCAAGCAGCTCTCGCGCAGCGGCATCAACGCCGTCGCGATGCACGGCAACAAGTCCCAGCGCCAGCGCGAGCAGGCGCTGTCGCGCTTCGAGTCGGGCAAGGTCGACTGCCTGGTCGCCACCGACGTCGCCGCCCGCGGGCTC
>DATBDM010000286.1:0-3633 GCA_036269915.1 Solirubrobacteraceae bacterium
CTGGGTCGACGTCGCGTCGGAGGTCGCCGACTGACTGGTGCCGGCGGACTGCAACGCAGCCTGGGTCGGGGAGTCTGCGAGGGCGGTGCCCGCGCCTGCGCCGAGCAGGAGCGTCATGGCACCGGCCAGCGCAGCGAGATGTCGTCTCACTTTCGCCTTCCTTTGCTTGGTATCGAGCGGTATCACCGGGCCGAGACGGCCCGGTGCCTTCGGACTGGGGCGTTCGGGACGCTCAGCCAGGTCGCTCGAGCCGGGCGGCCAGGGGCCGCGGCGCCCGGTGCGGCGCTGCGGGCACGAGCCTCCGGCGCAGCTGCGGGAGGACGAAGCTGGTGGGCGCGAGCAGCACGGCGGCCCAGAGGCCGCCGAACAGCAGCGAGACCGCGGCGACGAGCGCCGTCTGCGCGGACGCGCCTGGCCCGCGGTCGTCTGGGCCGGCGGGCGCGCGGTCGCGCTCGCGCGGCGGCGAGGCGCTGGCGTGCTCGCGCTCGCGCGCGGGAGCGCGGGCCGCATGCTCCCGGCTGTCCCGCGACGCGGGCGCGGCGCGCGGTGGCGCGGCCGGGGGCGCGGCGGCCGGCGGGGCCATCGGCGCCGGAGCCGCGAGCGGTGCTACCGCCGCCGGCGCCACGACGGCGCGTGCGGGCGCGGCCCGTCGTGGGCGTGCCGGCGGCTGCGCGTGGGCAGGCCGCACCGGCCGGTGCGGACGGGCCCCGGACGCGGCGACCGCGGCCGCCTCGCGGAGGATGGCTCGCGCGCGCACGCGCGCGGCCACCCGCTCGACGATCCGCTTCGCCGGCCCCAGCGCGCGTGCGGGGGTCTGGGACCCAGCGTCGTGCGCTGCCCCCGGCACGTGCGCCGGCGCCGGCGCCTCGGCTGGGTTAACCGACACATCGCCAGCAGTCTGATACTGCGCGATTTTCGGTGAAACTTCCGCGGCGGCTGTCGCGGCCGGGGCCGGAGAAGCCACGGCCTGGGCGACGTGCGGCGGCGTGGCAGGCGCGGCCGGGATGCTCGCCGTTGCGGCGGCGACCGCGGCCGCGGCGGTCTCCGCAGCGGCGTGATACTGCGCCGATATCGCGCTGGAGAGCGGCGTCTCGGTCGTCGCGTCGTCCGCGAGCGCGCTCGCCGGCGTCGCTGCGGCGCCCGCGGCGAGGACCGCGCAGGCGAGCAGCCCGCGACGACAGGCGCGCGAGCCGGTGCGAGGGCGAGGCGGTCCGATCACACCCCTTCACTGCCCAGCGGCGGCGCTGATGTTCCATCAATTCACCACCTTCGGCCAGGCGCTTTGATGGTAGTGTCCGGACGTGGACACCCTCGCCAGACGCGATCCCGACCGAGCAGCGCTGATCGAGCGCAACCTCCCGCTCGTACGGTCGATCGCCCGCCGCTTCGCGGGCACCGGCGAGCCGCTCGAGGATCTCGTCCAGGTCGGCGCGATCGGCCTGATCAAGGCCGTGGACCGCTTCGACCCCGCGCGCGGCACGCCTCTGCAGCCCTACGCGGCGGCGGCGATCGCCGGCGAGATCCGCCACCACCTGCGCGACCGCTGCTCGGTGGTCCGGCTCCCCCGGCGCCTGGGCGCGGAGGGCGCGCGTGTCCACGTGTCCGAGTTCGCGGACGGCGACGGTACGAGCACGGACCTCGCGCCCGCGGCCGACGAGCGGCTCGCGCTCGCCCGCGCCGTGCGCACGCTGCATCCGCGCTCGCGCCGGCTCGTCGCCCTGCGCTTCTTCGGCGACCTCAGCCAGGCCCAGGCGGCGGCCGCCGTCGGCATCTCCCCCGTGCACGCCTCGCGGCTCATCCACGAGGCGCTCGGCACGCTGCGCGCCGAGCTCGCGGAGACCTCCCCGGACGAAGCGGCCGCTCCGGTTGCCAGGGCCGCCGCACGCGACTAGGGTCGCCGTCATGGCATCGCGCGCGCCGGTCGACGAGCCCGCCGTCGACGTCGGAGCCGAGGCACCCTCCGACGACGGCCACAGCGGCCGCCTGCTCCTGCGCATGCCGCGCACGCTGCACTCGGAGCTCGCCCGCGCCGCCGAGCGGGAGGGCGTCAGCCTGAACACCTACATCAACAGCGCGCTGGCGGGCACCCTCCGCTGGCGCTCCGGCGCCGGCGACTCCGGTGGATCGCCGCTGGTGCGCGCCGCGCTGATCGCGGACCTCGTGCTCGTCGCGGTCGCCGCCGTGGTGGCGATCGTGCTGCTGGCGATCGCCGTGCTCTGAGCGCCTACGCGCCCCGCATCGCTTCACCGAGCAGGGCGCGGGCGATGACCAGCCGCTGGATCTCGCTCGTGCCCTCGTAGATCTCGGTGACCTTCGCGTCGCGGTAGTAGCGCTCGGCGGGGAACTCGCGCGTGTAGCCGTATCCGCCGAGCACCTGGATCGCCTCGCCCGTCTGCCGGCGGGCGACGGCGGACGCGAACAGCTTCGCCTGGGCGCCCTCGACGGTGTGCGGGAGCCCGGCCTGCTTGAGCCGGGCCGCGCGCCAGGTCAGCGCCCGCGCCGCCTCGATCTCGGTCTGCATGTCGGCGAGCTTCTCCTGGATCGCCCCGAAGCGGGCGATCGGGCCGCCGAAGGCCGCGCGCTCCTTCGCGTAGGCGGTCGCCAGGTCGAGCCCGGCCTGCGCGATCCCGACCGCCTGGGCGGCGATGCCGATGCGCCCGCCGTCGAGCGTGCCCAGCGCGATCCGCATGCCCGCGCCGGGCGCGCCGAGCCGCTCGGCCGGCGTGTCCTCGAAGCTCAGGTCGGCGGTCGAGGAGGAGTGCAGGCCGAGCTTGTCCTCCTCGCGCGTGACCGCGAAGCCGTCCGCGCCCGCCCGCACGACGAAGGCCGAGATCCGCTCGTCCTCGCGCGCGAACACGACGAAGGTCGAGGCGTGCGAGCCGTTGGTGATCCATTGCTTGGTGCCCGAGAGGCGGGGCGGGTCCGATCGGGTCGCGGTCGTGCGCATGGCGCTCGCGTCCGAGCCCGAGCCGGACTCGGTCAGCGCGAAGGCGCCGATCTCCTCGCCGGCCGCGAGCGGCGGCACCCATCGCTCGCCGCCATGGGCGAGCAGCGGCAGCGCACACGCGCTGGTGTGCACGGCGACGGTGACCCCCACGCCCGCGTCGGCGCGCGAGAGCTCCTCGAGGACGAGGACGTAGGCGAGGAAGTCGGCGCCGGCGCCGCCGTGCTCGGCGGGGACGCAGACGCCCATCAGGCCGAGCTCGCCGAGCGCGGCGAACAGCTCGCGCGGGAAGTGGTGGTCGCGGTCCCAGGCGGACGCGTTCGGCGCGATGCGCTCGTCGGCGAAGCGCCGTGCCAGCTCGCGGATCTCGCGCTGCTCGTCGGTCAGCTCGGCCAGGCTCATCCGCGCGCCCTCGAGACCGCGACCGAGCCGAGCCCGCCGGCCAGCGCGGCGATCCCGGCCGCGCCGGCCACCCGCAGGCGCCGGCCGAGCCGGTCGAAGCGCAGCGTCTCCCAGCCCTCGGCGCGGGCGACGCGCGCCAGCTCGGAATCCGGGTTGACCGCGACGGGGTGGCCGACCGCGCGCAGCATCGGCAGGTCGGACTCCGAGTCCGAGTAGCCCCAGGAGGCGGACAGGTCGATGCCCTCGCGCGCGGCGAGCTCGCGGATCGCCTGCGCCTTGCCCTCGCG
>DATBDM010000287.1:0-8201 GCA_036269915.1 Solirubrobacteraceae bacterium
GGCGGGATCGACTGGCTGCGCGAGTCCGGCGTCGAGGTCGTGGATCTGGCGTCGGCGGACTGCATCGGGCTGCTCGGCGGCTTCATCGCCGAGCACCCGGAGCTCTGGCACGAGGACATCGGCGAGGATTGACGGCGATGGGGCACCTGGAGGCGCTCTACGCCCAGGGCCACGTGACGGGGAGGACGGGAGCGTGTACCTGCGCCGTCCGGCCGAGCGGCCCGACTGGCGCGACTGGTCGCGCTTCGTGCCGTTCACGTAGGCCGCGGGAGGACCGTGGTCACCACCCAGTGGTGCTTGCCGAGCCGCCGGGTGCGCACGAAGCCCTGGCGCTCGAACATCGAGACGGTGCCGTTGTGAAGGAACGACGAGGACGGCGAGCGGCCCTCGCTGTTCTCGGGATAGCTCTCGACGGTGCCGCCGCCGAGTCGCGCGATCTCGTGCAGGGCGCCCCCGAGCGCGGCGGCCGCGACGCCGCTGCGCCGGTGGCGCTTGTCGACGAAGAAGCAGGTGATCCGCCAGTCGGGGAGCGCGCCGAGCACGTGCTCGTACGCGCGCCTGTGCTTGATGCGCGGCAGCTCGCCGGGCGAGCCGAACTGGCACCAGCCGACGCACGCGTCGCCGTCGTAGACCAGCGCGGCGTGGGCCCGGCCCTCCCGCACATGGCACTCCTTTTCGGAGCGATTCTGTCCGGGGCTCTTGTGACGCCCGACGCCCTCCTCGTGGAAACCCATGCACCAGCAGCCGCCCCAGACGCCGTTGTGGTGCTCGACGAGCGCGGCGAAGTCGAGCCAGGACGTCGAATCGAGCGGTCTGACGTCAAAGCCCGTCACGGCGGGCAAACTAGCCGTTCTGAGCGTTTTGGCGAGGGGGCTGAACGTTTTGCGGCTCGCGGCTGAGGGAAGCCCGATCAGCAATCTGACCGCGCAATGGGGGTGCCCAGGTGGGCGAAGAGCTCGAACACGTATCCATGGAAGAGGTCGACGGCGAGGCCGCGACGTCACTTCCGAACAAAGAGGTCCTGTCGCTGCTCGACGTCAACGCGAACGTCGACCTCGGACTCGACCTGGCGGCACCGGTCGACCTCGCTGTCGCGGCGAACCTCAACGTCGCCGCGCCGATCGAGGCGTCGGCGGCGGCCAACGTCCTGAGTCCTGACGCGACGGCGATCTCGCTCGCGCAGCAGCACGGCTCAATCGACCAGGGGATCAGCGGCAGCGCGGACGCCACGGCGCCGCAGCACGCCGAGGTCACCCAGAACAGCAACTCCGACGGCGCCGGTACGACGACCCCCGCTCCGGCGGCGGGTGGCACCGAGGCCGGAGTCGGCACGCCCGCGACGGGCGACGCGACCGCGGGCGCGGTCGACGGTGCGACCGGCGCGGTCGACGGCGCGGCGGGCGGCGTGGTCGATGGCGCGACCGGTGCCGTCGACGGCGCGGCGGGCGGCGTGGCCGGTGGCGCGACCGGTGCCGTCGACGGCGCGACCGGCGCGGTCGACGGCGCAGGCGGCGCGGTCGATGGGGCGACCGGCGCGGTCGGCGGGGTCGCCGGCGGTGCGGGCGGCGTCGTGGACGGTGCGGGGGGCGTCGTGGATGGCGCGGGCGGTGCCGTGGACGGTGCCGGCGGCGCCGTGGGCGGTGCCGTGGGCGGCGCGACGGGCGGCGTCGACTCGCTGCTCAACGGCGGCAGCCTGCTCGACGCGAACGTCAACATCCACGCGAACGCGAACCTCGCGGCGCCGATTGACGGCGCGGTGGCGGCGAACGCGAACGTGGCGGCGCCCATCGATGCCGCCGTCGCGGCGAACATCGGCTCCGACCACGCCCAGGCCGAGGCGCTGGCTCCGCAGGAGGTCAACATCACCCAGCACCTCGACGATGTCTCGGCCAACGCGACCGCCGAGCAGGACGCAAGCGTCGACCAGAAGTAGCCGGACTGCGGGCGGGCCGGCCGGCGGGCGCGCATGAGCGCGACCGCCGACCCGCCCGCCGCCGTCACGGCTGCCGAGGCGACGTCCCAGCCCGCGCTTGCGCGGGTCGATGGTCTGGATCTCCTCGGCGTCGTCAGCGGCTCGGGCTACAAGGACGGCGCGGCGCTCGTGCGCCGTGCCGACGGGCAGATGGTCCAGCTCGGGCCGCTCATGTACGCGCTGCTCGAGGAGATCGACGGCGAGCGCGACAGCGCCGCGCTGGCTGCGGCCATGACCGAGCGGCTCGGCCGACGGCTCGACGAGGAGCACGTCGACCGCCTCGCCGAGAAGCTCGCCGAGCAAGGGCTCCTCGCGGGCTCCGAGGACAACGCGCCGCCGCGCGTGAACCCTCTGCTCGCGCTGCGCTGGAAGGTGCTGGTCACCGATCCGACGGTGACGAAGCGCATCACCGCGCCGTTCAAGGCCCTCTTCCGCCCGTGGATCCTGCTGCCCGTCGTGGCGGGCTTCGCCGTCGTCGCCTGGTTCGTGCTGATCCACAAGGGAGTCGCGTCGGCCACCGCGCAGGCGTTCAGCAGCCCGGAGCTGCTGCTGCTCGTGCTCGGCCTGGGCATCGCGTCCGCCGGCTTCCACGAGATCGGCCACGCGTCCGCCTGCCGCTACGGCGGGGGGCGCCCCGGCGGCATGGGCGCGGGGATCTACATCGTCTGGCCGGCCTTCTACACCGACGTCACCGACGCCTACCGGCTTCCGCGCCGCGCGCGGCTGCGGACCGACCTCGGCGGGCTCTACTTCAATGCCGTCATCGCCGTCGTCACGCTCGCCGTGTGGCTGGCGGTGCGCGCCGACGCGCTGCTGCTGCTGATCGCCCTGCAGATGCTCGAGATGGTCAAGCAGCTCTCGCCGGTGATCCGCTCCGACGGGTACCACATCCTCTCCGACGCGACCGGCGTCCCCGATCTCTACACGCACATCGGGCCGACCCTGCGCCGACTGCTGCCGTGGGAGCGCAACCAGCCGTCCGCGCTGACCGGCCGCGCGCGCGTCCTCGTCACCGCCTGGGTTCTGGTGATCGTGCCCGTGCTGATCAGCATGTCGCTGACCGCGATCCTGCTGCTCCCCAAGCTCGCGGCCTCGACGTACGGGAGCGGCTCGCACATCGTCTCGTCGATCCCGGACCAGGCGGGCGGCGGCCAGATCCTGCCGCTGCTCGCCTCGATCGTCCGGCTCTTCGCGCTCGCGCTGCCGGTGCTCGGCACCGTCCTGATGGCGCAGCGGCTCGTGCGCACGTACGCGACCAAGGCGCGCGGTTGGAGCGCGGACCATCCCGCCCGGCGCGCCGCGGTGGTCGCCGCGACCGCCGCGCTGGTCGGCCTGATGGCCTGGGCCTGGTGGCCGTCGGGGCAGTACCAGCCCGTCCGCGCGACCGACCACGGCACGCTGCTCAGCGTCGGGCAGCTCGTCTCGGCGCCCGCGACCGTCGCCCGGCCGGAGCTGGGCGTCACCACCGCGTCCGCCTCGTCCGCCCCGGTCAGCGTCGCGCCGGGCCGCCACATGGCCGTCGCGCTGATCCCCGTCGGCGGCGCCACCAAGGCGCACCCCGCGATCTTCGTCATCAAGGGCAAGCCGGGGGAGAAGTCCGCGGTCATCGTCACCGACGATCCGCCCAAGACGACCTCGACGCCGACGTTCGAGCCGGGCACGGGCAGCGCGGCGGCGGCCCCGGCGCCCCCGGCCACGGCGACTCCGCCGGGCAGCGCGCCGACACCCGCCCCGGCGACCGCCTTCCCGTTCATCCTCCCGAAGCAGCCCGGGCCGAACGACTCCCAGGCGCTGGCGACGAACTCGACCGACGGCGGGATCAAGTACGACGTCGTCTACTCGCTGGTCACGGTCAAGGGCGGCGACACGGTCGACGAGACCAACAGCGCCTACGCGCTGGCCAGCTGCAAGGCGTGCATGACCGTCGCGGTCTCCTTCCAGCTCGTCCTGCTCGTCGGCCAGAGCGACACGATCACGCCGATCAACGTCGCCGAGGCGCTCAACGTCAACTGCCCGTCCTGCATCACGACGGCGATCGCGAGCCAGATCGTGGTGACGCTCAAGGCCCTGCCGTCGGACGAGCTGCTCCGGCGGCTCACGGAGGAGCTGAAGAAGCTCGACGCGATATCCCAGCTCGGCGCCAACGGCACGCCGGCCAACGTCGCCAAGAGCGTTCAGGAGGTGCAGGACGAGATCGACCAGGAGCTCTCGGACAGCGGACTGATGACCAATCCGCCGCCGCCCAAGGCGGCCTCCACCGCGACGCCGCAGGCGAGCTCGACGCCGGGCTCGAACGCGACGCCCGAGCCGTCCGCGACACCGGGCGCGACGCCGACGCCGACGCCGACGCCGACGCCGACCGCGACCGTCACGCCCACGGCGACCGCGACGCCGTCGCCGACGGCGACCGACACGCCGTCGTCCGCGGACGCGGACGCGACGCCGACGCCGTAGCCGTCGGCGTCACTGCCGCGCGGACCACTTCACCTTTCCGGAGTCGCAGCTGTCGATGACCGCGCCGGTCGCGTCCTTCGCCACGAGCTTGAGCCGCCACGTGCCGAGTGCCGCCGTGCGCGCCTTGTTCAACGCGCCGTGGTAGCTGCCGGAGACCTCGATGCTCGTGCCGTCGTCGTTGCGCGCGGTCACGGGGCCGAAGGATGCTCCGAACGCGTTCTTGTGGATCGCCGTCTTCGTGTACCCGTCCGGCTGGTTGGTGAAGTCGCCCGACGTGCAGGGGAGGCGGAGACCGATCGCGGCCCAGCGCACCTTATTGCCCTTGCCGTTGAGCTGGAAGGCGACCGGCCAGCCCTGCTCGGTGATCCCGCCGAAGGCGGTTCCCTTCGCCGCGGCCAGGTGTGCGTGCGGCGCGTGGGCCGCGCCGGCCGCCGCGATCAGCGGCGAGCCGACGGCCGCGCTCGCTGCGATGCAGGCGATGCCTCCCGCGCTCAAGACGCGAGTTCGTGGCATGGAGATCACCCCCGGACGCCGGCGCCTGCCGGCGCGCTCGATTGTGAACGACTTTCTCATGTGACGACGACCGCTGCTCGTCGCTGGTTCGCGTACCGACTCGACGGAGGTCGAGGTTCCGTGTCGGGTAGCGTGACCGCGGTGCGCTGGGCCGTGCTCGTGGGGGTGCTCGTCGGATCGCTGCTGCTCCCCGCAGCGGCGGACGCGGCTCCGCGCACGCGGATCGACGTGAACGGGAATGCGCACGGTCGCCGCTTCGACGGCGTCGGTGCCATCAGCGGCGGGGGCGGCAACGCCCGCTACCTGATCGACTACCCGGCACGGCAGCGGCGCCAGATCCTCGACTACCTGTTCAAGCCAGGCTACGGCGCCGGGCTGCAGATACTCAAGGTCGAGATCGGCGGCGACGGGGACTCGACCGACGGCGCCGAGCCGAGCATCGAGCACACGCCGGGGCGGATCGATTGCAATGCCGGCTACGAGTGGTGGCTGATGGGGCAGGCCAAGGCCCGCAACCCCCGGCTGAAGCTCTATGCGCTGGCGTGGGGCGCGCCGGGCTGGGTCGGCACGTTCTGGTCGCAGAAGACGATCGACTACCTGATCGCCTGGCTCGGCTGCGCGCGCCGCCACCACCTCCATGTCGACGTCCTCGGCGGCACCAAGAACGAGGGCCGCGGCCGGATGCAGTACGACGCGGGCTGGACGGTCCGGCTGCGGTCGGCGCTGCGCCGCGCCGGGTTCGGCTCGACGCGCATCGCGATGTCCGACGCCTTCGACCCGCACGCCCGGTGGAGGATCGCGCACGCCCTCGGTCGCAACCGCGCCCTGCGGCGGGTGACGTCGGTGGTCGCCGCCCACGACGTCTGCGGCTACCCGACCCATGGCTTCGGATGCGCCAGCACCCGCGCCGCGCGGCGGCTGGGGATCCCGCTCTGGACCAGCGAGCTGGGCGGGATCCGGGGCCAAGAGGGCGCGGCCCCGCTGGCGCGGGCGCTGATCCGCGGCTACGCCACCGCGCGGCTCGTCGGCTACGTCACGTGGCCGATCGTGTCGGCGATGCCGTCCGGCCTGCGCGACCGCGACGACGGGCTCGTCCTCGCCGGCCAGCCGTGGTCGGGCCACTACCACGTACGCGCGATCACCTACGCGATCGCCGCGATGAGCTGGTTCACCAGCCCGGGCTGGCGCTACGTGAACGGCGCCAACGGCAGGCTGCGCGGCGGCGGCGCCTACACGACGCTGCGCGCGCCGCGGCGGCGCAGCTGGACCACGGTCGCCGAGACCACGACCGCCCGGCGGCGCACGCGGGCCCGCTTCGTCATCCGCGGCCATCTCCCCGCGCGTCGGGTGCACATCTGGCGCAGCGCCCTCGGCTCGCACCGCTTCAACCACTGGATGGTGCGCCGGCGCGACGTCCGGCCGCGGCACGGGCGCTTCCGCTACACGCTGCGCCCGGGTTACGTCTACTCGTTCAGCACGGTTCGCCACGGTCGCAAGCGCTCCGCCGGGCGTCCTCCGCGCCCGCACGGCTTCCGCGGATACCGGGACGCGCGGAACCCGCTGACCGCCGACCCCGCGCAGCTGGCGACGATGGACGGCGCGTTCGCCCACCGGCCCTGCTGGGACGCGCCGCGGCAGAACTGCATCGAGCAGCTCGCGGCCCAGCGGCCGTTGTTCTGGCACGCGCACACGGGGTTCCCGCATGCGGTCGTCGGGGACGAGGCGCTGCGCGACTACACCGTCAGCACCGGCGTCCGCTTACGCGACGCCGGCTCGTCGGCCGGCGTCATCGCCCGCTTCAGCGATCGCGGCGCCCGCGTGAGCAACTTCCGCGGCTACATCCTCGACCTCGACGACGCCGGTCGCTGGCGGCTGCTGCGCAACAGCCGCGACGCCGCCGTGGTGACGCTCGCCTCCGGCACGGTCGCCCCGCCCGGGCTACAGACCTGGCACGCCGTGGCCCTGCGCGTGCGCGGCGACACGGTGACCGCCCTCATCGATGGCCGGACCGTCGCAGCCCTGAGCGCCCAGCCGCGCGCGTACACGCACGGGATCGGCGGGATCGAGGCCGGAGCGGCGACCGACGGCAACGCGTTCACGGGCACCGCGTGGCCCGTGGTGCAGTACCGCGGGTTCGGCGTCGCGCGAGCGTAGACGGGTCAGTCCGGCCCGCGCCCGCGGAAGCCGAACCACCAGAGGGCGAAGAGGCCGACCCAGCCGACGAGCAGCGCGAGGACGACGAGGACGGTCAGCGGATCCACGGGCGCAACCCTAACCGCCGGCGCGGCCCGTCCTACGCTGGGATGAGATGGAGCATCCCAAGCGCATCGGCTTCCTCAGCTTCGGGCACTGGTCCTCAGCGCCCGGCTCGCAGACACGCACCGCCGCCGAGGCGCTGCGGCAGCACATCGAGCTCGCCGCAGGGGCCGAGGCGATCGGCATCGACGGGGCCTACCTGCGCGTGCACCACTTCGCGCGACAGCTCGCCTCGCCGTTCCCGCTGCTCGCCGCGATGGCCGCGCGGACCTCGCGGATCGAGCTCGGCACCGCCGTGATCGACATGCGCTACGAGAGCCCGCTCTACATGGCCGAGGAGGCCGCCGCCACCGACCTGATCAGCGGCGGACGGCTGCAGCTCGGCATCTCGCGCGGCTCGCCCGAGCCCGCGGAGCGCGGCTCGGAGGCCTTCGGCCACGTCCCCGGTCCGGGGCAGACCGACGCGGACCTCGCCCGCGGGCACACCGCCCGCTTCCTCGAGGCGATCACCGGCACGCCGGTCGTGAACGCGAGCCGCGAGATGGGCGGCGCGGGCATCGGCAGACTCGCGATCCAGCCGCAGTCTCCAGGCCTGCGCGATCGCATCTGGTGGGGGTCCGGGACGCGCAGGACGGCCGTGTGGACGGCCGAGCAGGGGATGAACCTGATGAGCTCGACGCTGCTGACCGAGGACACGGGGGAGAGCTTCGACCGGCTCCAGGCCGAGCAGATCGCGCTCTACCGCGACGCCTGGCGCCACGCCGGCTGGGAGCGGACCCCGCGGGTGTCGGTCAGCCGCAGCGTCCTGCCGATCGTCTCCGACCTCGACCGGGCCTACTTCGGCCGCGAGGCCGGTCGCGGCGACACCGTCGGCTACCTCGACGGCGGGCTCGCCCGCTTCGGGAAGACCTATGCGGGCGAGCCCGGCGTGATCGCGGAGGAGCTCAGCCGAGATGCTGCAGTGCGCGAGGCCGATACGGTGCTGCTGACGATCCCGAACCAGCTC
>DATBDM010000288.1:0-5708 GCA_036269915.1 Solirubrobacteraceae bacterium
GCGGAGCTGTCGGTGGTCGGCTTCGACGACCTCGAGATCGCCCGCCTGCTCGACCCGCCGCTGACCACGGTCGCCGCCGACGCCGAAGCGCTGGGCGCGGCGGCCTTCGACGCGCTCCACAAGCTGCTCGAGGGCGGCACCCCGCCAGCCGAGCGCGTCATCCCCGTCCAGCTCATCGTCCGCGGCTCGACGGCCCGACTCTAAACGGGGTCTGACCCCCTTTAGCTAAACGGGGTCAGACCCTCTTTAGGTAAACGGGGTCTGGCCCCTTCATGGAGGGGCCAGACCCCTTCATCTGCGGTCAACCTTGTCATACGTAGTACGCTGGTACGTATGACCCTTCCCACCACACTCCTCAGCGCAGCCGTTGCGCTGCTCGTGGCCGGGGGCTCGGAGGTCGCCGGAGCGCCGGCTCAGGGCGCTGCCGACAGTGCCCGGCCCCTCGTCGTCGTCGCGAGCCCCGCGCTCGCCGCCGACCCGCGGGCGCGGGCCGTGATCGCCGAGGCCGACGCGCAGCTGCGCGTGCCTCGCTCCCCGACCGAGCAGCTCTCCGTCACCCATCTGTTCGCCGCCCGCGGGGCGACGATCGTCGGCGCCGGCCTCGACCGGCGTGTCGCGGTCGACCCCGTCGCCGCGCACTACCCGGCATCCCGCTTCATCCTGCTCGCCGCGCGGCCGAGCCTCCAAGGGCTCGAGACCGCGCTGCGGGTGCCGCGCTGACTGCTACCGCGTGCGGTAGACGATGCGCCCGCGGTTGAGGTCGTAGGTCGAAAGCTCGACGCGGACCTTGTCGCCCGGGTTGATGCGGATGCGGAAGCGCCGCATCTTGCCGGCCAGGTGGGCGAGGACCTCGTGCCCGTTCTCCAGCTTCACGCGGAAGAGCAGGTTCGGCAGCGCCTCGGTGACCTCTGCATCGACGATCAGCTTCTCTTCGACGGCCATGCCGTACACCTCCAGGTTCGAATGTGAAGGCCTTCGGTCGCGCGGTGTGGTGACCGCGGCTAGATCTGTGCGACACGCGCGTGAAGCGGCGCCACAGGGAAACCCGCACGAAGGCGTACATCCATTTTAGACGGATCCGCGCGGTTTGACACACGTCATGCGCGCGGCATTGCGCCGACGCGCTCGATCCACGCCCGCAGCCGCGGGTGGGAGCCGTCACTCGCGAGCTCGCGCTCGAGCACGCGGTGGAAGAGCTCGTCGTCGTCGTTCGGACGCCCGGCGGCGTACTTGAGGAACGGATACGCGGCGCAGTCCGCGGCGCCGAAGGCGCTGAAGAGGAAGTCGCCGCCGCCGAGCAGGTCCTCGAAGACCGCGAGCCATCCGCGCAGCCGCCGCGACGCGATCGCGACCGCGGCGGGGTCCGCGCCGGCGCCTCGCTCGAGCTCCGCGGCAATCGCGTTGGGCGGTCGCTTCCAGACCCCGTCGAACCACTCGAGGAAGACCGCGACGCGCGCCGCTCGCACGGGATCTGCAGGGAAGAGCGGCGGTTGCGGCCACCCCCGCTCGAGGTAGCGGAGGATCCGCAGCGAGTCGCTGACCACCTGCCCGTCGTGCTCGAGCACGGGCACGAGCGGCTGCCCGCTGACCGCGATCACCGGCGAGCGGTCGGCGTAGTCGATCCAGACTCGCTCGACGCTCAGCCCCTTGTGCCCCAGCGCCAGCGCGACACGCTCCACGTTGGTCGACCACGGGGCGCAGTAGAGACGCAGCACTACCCTGATGCTCGCACGATTGCCCGCTCCCCATCCCTGGAACGATCCGCACCATGCCCAACGGCCAGTCCGACCTCGCCCGCGCCGCCGAGACGCTCGCGTCCCAGTTGCCCGAGCCGCTCACGCCGCTTGCGCGTCTCGCGTACAACTACCGCTGGTGCTGGACCCCCGGCGGCGATGAGCTCTTCCGCTCGATCGACCCGCTGCGCTGGCAGCAGTGCGCCGGCAACCCGGTCCGCATGCTGCAGGAGGTCGGGCCCGAGGCGTGCCGGCGCGCCGCGGCCGACGATGACCTGCTCCGCCGCGCACTCGAGCTCGAGGCCACGATCGACGCCGACCTCTCGCGCGACGCCGCTGCCGGACCCGTCTCCCCCGACCGGCCCGCCGCCTACTTCTGCGCCGAGTACGCCGTCCACGCGTCGCTGCCGATCTACTCCGGCGGCCTCGGCGTGCTCGCCGGCGACGTCGTCAAGGAGGCGTCCGACATGGCGCTGCCGCTCGTCGCGGTCGGCCTCATGTACCGCCAGGGCTACTTCCGCCAGCGCATCGACGCCTGGGGCTGGCAGCACGAGTACTGGGTCGACACCGATCCCGACCGCGTCCCTGCCGCCCTCGTCACCGGCGACGACGGCCTGCCGCTCACGATCACCGTGCCGATCCGCGGCGTCGACGTCGTGGCCCAGGTGTGGCGCGCCGACGTCGGCCGCGTGCCGCTCTACCTGCTCGACGCCGACCGTCCTGAGAACGACCAGGTCACGCGCTGGATCACCTCACGCCTGTACGTCGGCGATCCGGACACGCGCCTCGCGCAGTACGTCCTGCTCGGCGTCGGCGGCATGCGTGCGCTGCGGGCGATGGGCATCGACCCCGGGCTCGTGCACCTCAACGAGGGCCACGCCGCGTTCGCCGCGCTCGAGGCCGCGCGCCAGGAGGTCGAGCGCGGGGCGAGCTTCGAGGAGGGCTTCGAGGCCTCTCGCTCGCGCACGATCTTCACGACCCACACGCCGGTCCCGGCGGGCAACGACACCTACGACGCGGGCCTCGTCGCCGACACGCTGCGCGGCCTCACCGACGACCTCGGCGTCGACCCCGACGCCGTCATCCGGCGCGGCCGGACCCATCCCGACGACGGCTGGGAGCCGTTCGGCGTGACGCAGTTCGCGCTGCGCGCCAGCCGCGCGGCGAACGGCGTCAGCCGCCGCCACGGCGAGGTCGCGCGCGAGATGTGGCAGGGCATGTGGCCCGGGCGGCCCGTCGACGAGGTCCCGATCACCTACGTCACCAACGGCGTGCACGTGCCGACCTGGCTGAGCGCGCCGATGCGCGAGCTGCTCGACCGCCACCTCGGCGACGGCTGGACCGAGCGCGCCGCCGACGCCGACACCTGGGCGCCGGTCGACGGCATCCCCGACGAGGAGCTGTGGGCGGTCCGCAACCGCCAGCGCGCGGAGCTCGTCGAGTACGTCCGCGCGAAGAGCATCGCCGACCGGCTCGCCCGTTCGGAGCCGCGCGAGTACGTCGAGGCTGCCGCGCACGCGTTCTCGGGCGACGTGCTGACGATCGGCTTCGCCCGCCGGCTCGCGACCTACAAGCGGCTCAACCTCCTCGCCGAGCACATCGACGAGGCGCTCGACCTGCTCGGCGGCGACCGCGGCGTCCAGATCCTGCTCGCCGGCAAGGCGCACCCGCGCGACGACGACGGCAAGCGCATGGTCCAGCAGCTCTTCGCCTCCAAGGGCGTCCCCGCCGCCGCCGCGCGCACGGTGTTCCTCGACGACTACGACGTCTCGATCGGCGCCCGGCTGGTCTCCGGCTGCGACGTCTGGCTCAACCTCCCGCGCCCGCCGCTGGAGGCCAGCGGCACGTCGGGCATGAAGTCGGCGGTCAACGGCGGCCTGCAGCTGTCGGTGCTCGACGGCTGGTGGGCGGAGGGCTACGACGGCTCCAACGGCTGGGCGCTCTCGGGGGACGTCGACCACGACCACGACGCGCAGGACCATCGCCACGCCCAGGAGCTGTTCTCCACGCTGCGCGAGCAGGTCCTGCGCGAGTTCCACGACCGCGACGAGCAGGGCATCCCGCGCGCCTGGATCGCACGCGTCAAGGCGTCGCTGCGGACCAACGGTCCCGGCTTCGCCGCCGGGCGGATGCTGCGCGACTACGAGTCGCGGCTCTACGAGGCCGGGGCGAGGACCGGCTAGACGTCCTCCTTCTCCTCCTCGTCGGACTCGCCGTAGTCCACGTCGGACTCCTCGAGCTCGTCGAAGCCCGCGGCGTCCTGCGTGATCCGGCTCGTCCCGTGCTGGTCGTCGTGGCGGGCGTGCTCGATGAGCTCCTCCTCGGACTCCTCGAAGCCCTCGGACTCGCCCTCGCCCGCCTCGATCAGCGGCGCGAGCGCGGGGTCGACTGGGTCATCGGGGTCGGTGGGCCATTCGGGTGCCATGGGGAGTCCTCCTCGGCGTCGTCGGAGCGTGCACCGGGCATGCTGGCATGAGCATGGCGTTCCCGGAACCCACGTCGGTCGACGCCGGCGGCCTGCGCATGGAGGTCGCCCTCGCGGGGGCCGGCCCGGCGGTCGCGCTGCTGCACGGCTTCCCGGAGCTGTGGTGGTCGTGGCGGCATCAGATCCCCGCGCTCGCCGAGGCGGGCTTCTCCGTCGTCGCGCCCGACATGCGCGGCTTCGGCGGCACCGACGCGCCCGAGCCGATCGAGGCCTACGACGTGCTCACGCTCGCCGGCGACGTCGTGGCGCTGATGGACGCGCTCGGGCACGAGCGCTTCGCGGTCGTCGGCCACGACTGGGGCGCGAACGTCGCCTGGGAGCTCGCGCGCTCGCACCCGGGGCGCGTCCGGGCGGTCGCCGGCCTGTCCGTCCCGTTCGTGCCGCGCGCACCCGCGCCGCCGATGGCGATCCTGCGCCGCCACCTCGGCGACGGCTTCTACATGGTCTGGTTCCAGGAGCCGGGCGTCGCCGAGGCGGCGCTCGAGGCCGACGTCCGCCGCACGCTGCGCACGCAGGAGGTCTGGGACGCCGACTGGGCGATGCGCGACGGCGACGATCCGCCGCGGCCGGTGTTCTGGACCGAGGACGACGAGGCGCGCTACGTCGCCGCGTTCACCCGCACCGGCTTCCGCGGCGGCCTGAACTGGTACCGCAACGTCGACCGCAACTGGGCGCTGACCGAGCCCGTCGGCGACCGCCGGATCGAGCAGCCGGCGCTGTTCGTCACCGGCTCGCGCGATCCCGTCCGGCGCTTCATGCCGGAGCAGGCGATGGACGGCTGGGTCAGCGACCTGCGCGGCACGGTCGTGATCGAGGGCGCCGGCCACTGGGTCCAGCAGCAGGCGCCCGCAGAGGTCGAGGCGGCGCTCCTCCCGTTCCTGCTCGAGCACGGGCGGGCAGGAGACTCATGAGATGGGCGTCGAGACGATCCACTCCTGGCGCGAGCTCGACGACGCGGTCGCCGGTCTCAGCGGCAGCGGCGCGCACGCGCCCTGGGTGTTCCGCGGCCTCGCGCGCTCGAGCTACTCGAACGTCGCCAGCCTGGCGCGGCTCGGCGACGGCTTCCCAGAGCTCGAGCGCCACCTGATCCGCAACTTCCGCAAGTACGCCCACCGCGAGCGGCCGGGACCGACGCTGTGGGACTGGCTCTCGCTCGCCCAGCATCACGGGCTGCCGACGCGGCTGCTGGACTGGACCTTCTCCCCCTTCGTCGCGGCGCACTTCGCCACCGCGACCTCGCCCGACCACGAGGCGATCGTGTGGACGGTCGACTGCGAGTCCGTCAACGCGGAGCTGCCCTTCGAGCTGCGCGAGTCGCTCGAGGCCGAGGGCGCGCTCGTGTTCACCACCGAGCTGCTCGCCGCGCACGCGCCGACGCTCGGCACGCTCGAGGCGCTCGGCGAGGGCCGGCCGTTCGCGCTGTTCTTCGAGCCGCCGTCGCTCGACGACCGGATCGTCAACCAGTCGGCGCTGCTGTCGGCGATCTCCGA
>DATBDM010000289.1:0-17263 GCA_036269915.1 Solirubrobacteraceae bacterium
C
The DNA here is from genome assembly GCA_036269915.1 of Solirubrobacteraceae bacterium. Lineage (GTDB taxonomy): Bacteria > Actinomycetota > Thermoleophilia > Solirubrobacterales > Solirubrobacteraceae > DATBDM01. The sequence goes on from DATBDM010000289.1 coordinate 2, forward strand.
GGCTGACGATGGAGCTCACCGAGTCGGCGACCCTGCGCGAGACCGAGCGGATCGGACCGCTGCTCGCCGAGCTGCGCGAGCTCGGCCTGCAGATCGCCATCGACGACTTCGGCGCCGGCTGGTCGTCGCTGTCGCGGCTGCGGGCGATGCCCGTGCAGACGCTCAAGATCGACCGCTCGTTCCTGCGCGAGGTGCCCGACGACCCGGAGTCGGGCGCGATCGTGCGCGCCATCATCGCGCTCGGCGACGCGCTCGGGATGACGACCGTCGCCGAGGGCGTCGAGGTGCCCGTGCAGCAGCACTTCCTGGCCGCGCAGGGCTGCCCGCTGTCGCAGGGCCGCCTGTTCGGCGACGCGCTCACCGCCGACGTGATGACCGAGCGCCTGCGCGCCGAGGGCGCGGACCGCGGCTGAGCCGCTCCCGGCGCTCAAGCGCCGCGCGCGCAGGCCGATGCTGGATGTGTGAAGCCGCACCGCTCGCTGCGTGCCCTGCTCGTCGACGTCCCGTCGGCGCACGGGCGGCTGCTCGGGCGCACGCTGGCCGAGGCGGGCTGGCAGATGGAGGCCGAGCACGTAGAGGGCGCCGACCAGCTCTCGACCGCGCTGCAGCGGCGCGACTGGGAGGCCGTGCTCTACGCGGGCGACGGCCCTGGCGCCGTTCCCGCGCGCAAGGCGCTCGCGCTCGTGCGGCTCGCGGACCCGCATCTGCCCTTCCTCGCCGTCTCGCCGTGGGTGCGGGCGGGCGACCTGGCCGCGGTCATCCGCGGGCTCGACGCCGACGTGCCCGTGGTGCCGGACCCCGCCCAGCTGCCCGCGGCGGTCACGCGCGCGCTCGACGCCGCGCGGCTGCGCCGGCGGGTCGGCGGCGCCCACCGGCTGCTGCTCGCCCAGCAGGCGATCACCGACGCGATCGCCGCCGGGCTGGCGCCCGACGAGCTCGCCGCGCGCGTGCTGGCGACGCTCGGCGACACGCTCGGCTGGAGCTGCGGCGTCGTCTGGCGCCCCGCGGGCGACGGCATGCTGCGCTGCGCGGGGACCTGGCACGCGCAGACCAACCGTGAGGTCGGCGTGCTCGCCGAGCTGTCGGCGCAGACGAGCTTCGCCCCCGGCCAGGGGCTGCCCGGCCGCGTCTACGCCTTCCGGCGTCCGTCGTGGGTGCGCGACGTCGGGCGCGACGGCGGCGACCCGCGCGCCGCGCAGGCCCGCCGCGCGGGGCTGATGACCTCGCTCGCGTTCCCGATCGCCCACGGCGATCGCTGCGCGGGCGTGATCGAGTTCTTCTCGCGCGGCATCGCGCGGCCGAACGTCGAGGTGTCGGCGATGTTCGCGACGGTCGGGCACCAGCTCGCGCAGGTGCTCGAGCGCGCCCACGACCAGGAGGAGACCGAGCACCAGGCCGCCGACGCGGCGCGCCGGCTGCTCGACGCCACGGGCGCCTTCGTCGCGGTGCTCGACGGCGCGGGCCGGATCCGGCTCGCCGGCTCGCGGACCTGCGACGCGCTCGCGCGCCCCGAGGCCGACCTGCTCGGCCAGGACTGGCTCGAGGCCGCCGTCCCGCCAGCCGTCCGCCAGGACGCGGCCGCCGCCCTCGCCGTCGCCGCCGCCGGCAACGGCCCGGCCCAGATCGAGCACCCCCTCGGCGCCCCGGGCGACGCGATCGTCCACTGGCGCGCCGCGCGCGTCGACGGCGCCGGCGACCTCCTCGTCCTCCTCACCGGCACGTAGCGGCAGCGCGACGGGGTCAGACCCCTGGAGTCCCGTCGACCTCACATCTCGCCGCATTGAAGGGGTCTGACCCCGTGTAGTGTCGCTCCGCGTGGCGTATCGGGTGAGCGTGCGGAGCGGGGGGACGGTCGTGCGCGATCGGTTCGAGGCGCTCGAGGACGCCGTCGCGTGGGTCGACGACGCCGCTCGCGAGGCCGCCAACGGGCCTGGACTCTCCGCGGTCGACCTGCGGGCGCGGCGGTTCGAGCCCGAGGACCAGATCGCCGCCCGGGCCGAGCTCGCCGGTCCCCAGCGCTGGCGGCCGGACGTGCGCGCCGGGCTCGACGTCCGCGGCGACGGCTCCGTCCGGGCCTGGACCGCCGACGGCGCCACGGGCCGCGCCGAGCTGGAGCCGGAGGCCGGCGAGGACGCCTACGCCGCGCTGCGGCGCGCGCTGCTCACAGGGTGAGCGTCGCGCCGTAGCGACGCAGCCACGCGGCGTGCACGCGCCAGTCCGGTGCGCGCGCCTCGAGCAGCGCCCAGAAGCGCGGCGAGTGGTCCATCACCTCGAGGTGGCAGACCTCGTGCTCGACGACGTAGTCGAGCACGGCCTCGGGCGCCAGCAGCAGCCGCCAGTTGAACGACATGCCGCCGGTCGAGGAGCACGACGCCCAGCGCGTGCGCTGCGCGCGGATCGTCAGCCCGCGGTAGGACGTCCCCGCCCGCGCGACCGCCGCGTCGAGTCGCGGACCGATCTCCGCCCGCGCCGCGCGCCGGTACCAGCGCTCGATCGCGTCGCGGGAACCCGCGCCCGGAGCGCCGCCCGGCACGAGCAGCACGTCCCCCCGCCGGTGCACCCGCGTGCGCCGCGGCTCGGGCCGCAGCACGAGCTCGCCGCCGAGGTAGGGCAGCGTCCCGGGCGTGCGCGCCCGCTCGGTCGCGGCGCGCTCGAGCGCCGCGCGCCGCCGGTCGATCCACGGGCGCAGCTCGCGCACCGCCTCCGCGGCCGCCCGCGCCGGCGCGCGCCGCGGCAGCGTCACCCGCACCTCGCCGTCGGACTCGACGCTCACCCGCACGCGCCGCGCCCGCTCCGAGCGCCGCACGGTGTAGTCCAGCTCGCCCAACGGACCTACAGCACCCGCAGGGTCGCCAGCGTCGTGTCGCGGGCCACGATGGCTCCACCCATGTCCCGAACCTCGCAGAGGTAGCGGACGGCATCAGCGCTGACGCGGAAGCCCTCGAGGATCACGGGGATGCCCGGCGGATAGACCTCGACGATCTCCGCCGACACGCGCCCGATCGCCGCCTCGAGCGGAACCTCCTGCCCGATCGACTTGGCGTACCGGCGCGCGTGGTAGGGGTGCATCACGGGCCGGTCGTCGAGCGCCGCGAACGGGTTGGTGGCCAGCGGCCGCGCCGCCCCGTCGGGCAGCTCTCGGCTCGTGAGGATGTCCTCCAGCGCGCGCACGGTGTCGGCGACCGCGCTCGCCTCGAGCTGGAACGTGGTGATGAAGGTGAGCGTGTTGATGCCGGCCTTCTCGATCACGATCCCGCGCTCGACCAGCGATTGCGAGACCGCGAAGCCCGACAGGTCGTAGCCGGTCAGCGCGACCGTCGTCTTGACGAGGTCGGTGCCGGCGACGTGCGACCAGCGGCGCCCCGTCCAGGCCGGGTCGTCGAGGTGGACGAGCCGCGGCAGCCGCTCGCGCAGGGCGGACTTGAGCGCGCGTGTGCGCGCGATGCAGCCGCCGAGCGCCTCACGCCCGTTGGCGGCGAGCGAGCGGACCGCAGCGTCGGCGGAGGCGAGCAGGTGGTAGCTCGGCGAGGTCGTCACGTACTCGCGGAACGACTCCTCCATCAGCTCGGAGTCCACCCGCTGCTCGCGCCAGTGGATCAGCCCGGTCTGCTGCAGGCCGCCGGCGAGCTTGTGCGTCGACTGCACGCTGATGTCGGCGCCGGCGTCCATGGCCGACGACGGCAGTTCGGGGTGGAAGTGCAGGTGCCCCCCCCACGCCTCGTCGACGAAGAGGATCGTCTCCGGCGAGGCGTCGTGGACCGCCGCCGCGATCGCGTGCGTGTTCGCGCACAGCCCCTCGTAGGTCGGGCTCGTGTAGACGACGGCGATCGCCTCCGGGTAGCGGCGCAGGCCCGCGACGACCTGGTCGACGCTCGGCGGCAGCACGGCCTCGAACTCGCCCTCGTAGGGCGTCGGCAGGAAGCGGAAGTTCAGCCCGAACGCCTTCAGCGCGTTGATGATCGAGTGATGGATGTTGCGCGCGACGAGGATCAGCGCGTCGGGGCGCTCGAGCGCCAGCATGCGCAGCACGATCCAGTTCGAGCCGGAGGAGCCGTGGACGGAGAACATCGTCCGGTCGGCGCCCTGCGCCGCGGCGGCGAAGCGCTCGGCCTCGCCGAAGACGCCGGTGTGGTCGACGAGCGTGCCGAAGAAGCCCGCGGAGATCGAGACGTCGGACGCGTAGAAGTCCTCGATGCGCTCCTGCTCGATCAGGGTCGAGGGCGTGCACCAGCGGTGGTAGTGGCGCACCTCCTCGTTGAGGATGCGGACGATCGGCGACGGCGTGGGGCCCCCAGCTCCGCGTGGCCGAGGCGGCGAGGCCGCCTCGTTCGAGCCGGTCGGCGCGGGGACGCTCTTCGGGGCGGGGGAACTCACCCTTGCCATGATGACGACCCATGGAGCGCTGGACCGTGCGGCTGCCCACGCAGGTGCGGGGCGACTACGCCGTGTTCGTCAACGGGGTGCGCCAGCGCGAGGGGGTCGACTACGAGGTCGCGGGCCGCGAGCTGCGCTTCACGAGACCGCTCGCCAAGGAGCAGCGGCTCGGGTTCTGGCGCTGGTTCTGGGGCGCGTTCGGGATCGGCACCTACGGCCGCAACGACCAGGTCGACGTGACCTGGGAGGCCTCGGGGCGCCCGCAGGTCGCCCACGCGCTCGAGATCACGCCGCCGAGCTGACGCGCCAGGGCGCGAGGCAGCGCAGCGCGCCGAGGATGGCGCGCGTCGCCGGGGAGCGGTTGAGCGTGTAGAAGTGGATGCCGGGCGCTCCGGCGGCGAGCAGCTCGGCGCACTGCAGCGTCGCGTAGGCGACGCCGAAGTCGGCGACGGCCTGCGGTCGCTCCGCCCGCGTCTCGAGCTCGGTGACGAGCCGGTCCGGGATGCAGGCGCCGCACATCTCGGTGAAGCGCTTGATCTGGTCGACGTTGCCGATCGGCATGATCCCCGGCACGATCGGGACGTCGATCCCCGCCTCCCGGGCCCGGCCGACGTAGTCCCAGTAGGCGCGGTTGTCGAAGAACAGCTGGGTGATCAGGAAGCGCGCGCCGGCGTCGACCTTCTCCTTGGCGTAGCGCAGGTCGTCCTCGGCCGAGGCGGCGTGGATGTGGACCTCGGGGAAGCACGCCGCGCCGATCGCGAAGTCGTACTCGTCGCGGATCAGCTCGATTAGCTCGCGCGAGTAGGTCAGGCCGCCCTCGGTCGCCTCCCACTCGTCGCGGCCCTGCGGCGGGTCGCCGCGCAGGGCGAGGACGTTCTCGATGCCGGCGTCGCGCATCGCGTCGAGCGTCGCGCGCAGCTCGGCCACCGTCGCGTCGACGCACGTCAGGTGCGCCATCGCCTCCATCCCGTGCTCGGCCTTCAGGCGCGAGACGACGTCGATCGTGCGGCGCCGCTGCTCGGCCGAGCCGCCCGCGCCGTAGGTGACCGACACGAACGCGGGACGCAGGCGCGAGAGCTCCGCGAGCGCGGCGTCGAGGTTGCGCTCGCCCTCGGGCGTGCGTGGCGGGAAGAACTCGAACGAGAAGGCGGGCTCATCGCCGGCCGCGAGGCGCTCGTCGATCCGCATCGCGCCAGTCTAGGTCGTGCGCAGCGTCCAGAGCTCCGCGTCGCCGGACCCGTCGCGTTCGACCTCGCCGAGCCGGTCGAGGTGGGTCAGCCAGGCGAGCGACTTCGACAGCAGCCAGGTGGAGGTGGCCGGGACGAACAGCTCGCCGTAGAGCCGCGCGCCGAGGTCCCACGCGGTGGAGGGCGCCTCGGCGAGCAGCCCGCGGACCGTGTCCAGCCGCGTGGCCACCAGCGCCCGGTTGCCCTCGACGTGCGCGACGACGTCGTTGAACGGCCGTCCGTGGCCCGCGAGCGCGAGGCGCGTGTCGAGCCCCTCGACACGCTCGAGCGACTGCAGGAACTCGCCCACGGGGTCGGGCGTCCAGCCGACGTCGAAGTAGAGCGAGATGCGCCCGAGCAGGTGATCGCCCGAGATCAGCAGCCGGCGCTCGGCCTGGTAGAGGCAGACGTGCGAGGGCGCATGCCCGGGAGTCTCGATCACCGACCACTCCCCGAGGTCCGTGCTCACCGTGACGCCGGGCACGAGGTCGCGGTCGGAGCGCAGCATGCCCGCCTGTCCGGTTCCCGCGGTGCGGCGCCGCTCGAGCCACCGGCGCAGATCGGCCTCCGGCACGCCGGACTGGCGGGCGACCTCGGCGCGGCGCAGCAAGGACTGCTCGGGATCCTCCAGCGAGCGCGTGTAGTGCTCGTGGTTCGGGTGCAGCCAGACCTCGCAGCCGGCGCGCCCGGCGATCGCCGGCGCCTCGCCGCAGTGATCGACGTGGGCGTGGGTGAGGACGATCAGCCGCACGTGCTCGAGGCGCAGGCCAACCTGGTCGAGGGCGCGCTCGAGATGGGCGAGCGACCCCGCCTCGTGCATGCCGGTGTCGACCAGCACGATCCCGTCGCCCGCGGCGAGCGCCCAGGCGTTGCAGTGCGGGACGCCCGGCCACGGGAGCGGCAGGCGCAGGCGCCAGACGCCGGGCACCACCCGCTCGCCGCGGCCGACGTCGCGGCGGGTCGGCTTGCGCATGGATCGCACGGTAACGTCTCACCGCGCCGTGACGACGCCACTCACGAAGGCCGCCGGCTGATGGCGCGCAAGGCCCGCAAGCGCGACCGGCCGAAGGCGCCCGAGACCGGCTACACCGACGCCGAGGGCAACACGCTCGTCCTGCGCGGCTCGATGACTCCGGCGACGCGGCGCGAGTACGCCGCCGCGATGGGCGGCAACCTGCTCTCGCGGGAGGACGCCTGGCAGCGCGCGGTCGAGTTCCTCTTCGAGCGCCTCGCCGTGCGCTGGGAGATCGCGGGGACCGAGCCGATCACCCGCCAGCAGGAGCTGCTCGCGCGCTTCCGCTTCGCCTCGCAGGGCGAGCGCACCTGGATCCGCGGGGTGCTGCGCGAGCACGTCGGGGCCAACTTCCCCGACATCGAGGCGCCGTGATCGATCCCGCCGCGTTCGCCCGCCTGCTGGCGGGCTACTGCCTCGAGGTCGAGCCGGGCCAGCAGGTCGTCGTCGCCTCGACCACGCTCGCCGCGCCGCTGCTGCTGGCCCTCCAGCGCGAGCTGCTCGAGCGCGACGCGTGGCCCCTGCTGCGCGTCGAGCTGCCCGGTCAGGCCGAGGGCTTCTGGGAGTCCGCCGGCGAGCGCCACCTCGACGCGGTCGCCCCCGCGATGCTGACCGAGGTCGAGGGCACCGACGCCTCGCTGCGCATCCAGGCGCCGGACAACACGCAGGCGCTGGCCGGCGTCGATCCGGCGCGCTCGGCCCGCGCCGCGCGCGCCGCCGCGCCGATGCGCGAGTCGATGCTCGCGCGGCGCTGGTGCCTGACGATCTGGCCGACGCCCGCTCTCGCCCAGCAGGCCGGCATGGGCACCGCCGCGTTCAGCGCCCTCGTCGAGCGCGCGCTATTCCTGGACCGCCCCGATCCGGTCGCCGCCTGGCGGGAGCTCCACGACCATCAGGAGCGCATCGTCGAGCGCCTCTCGCGCGCGTCGGAGCTGCGCATCGAGGCCGAGGGGACCGACCTGCGCCTCCAGGTCGAGGGCCGCACGTGGATCAACTCCGACGGCAAGCGCAACATGCCCTCGGGCGAGGTCTTCACCGGGCCGCACGAGACCTCCGCGGAGGGCCGGATCCGATACACGATCCCGTCGAGCCCGCGCGGCACGCTGGTCTCGGGCATCGAGCTCGAGTTCCGCGCCGGCGAGGTCGTCTCGGCTCGCGCCGAGCGCGGCGACGACGTCCTGCAGTCGGCGCTCGAGACCGATCCGGGCGCGCGCCGGCTGGGCGAGATCGGCATCGGCACGAACTTCGGGCTCGACCGCGCCGTCGGCAACATCCTGCTCGACGAGAAGATCGGCGGGACGGTGCATCTCGCCGTCGGGCGCTCCTACCCCGAGACCGGCGGCCGCAACGAGTCGGCCGTCCATTGGGACATGATCTGCGACCTGCGCCGCGGCGGGCGGTTGACCGCCGACGGCGAGCCGGTCGTGCAGGACGGCCGGCTCGCCGTGTGAGCGGTCGGGTTCCGGCTAGCGGAGCCCCGCCAGGAACGCCGCGCCGTTCGGGCTGCCGACGCCGGTGACGTCGTCGTAGCCCGGCCGGGTGAAGATGCTCGTCTTGAAGTCGAGCGACCGCAGCGTGGTGCTGATCCCGTCCGAGCCGTCCACGCCGTTGACGTAGTCGTTGCGGACGACGCCGCGCTTGGCCCCGTCCGGCTTGACGTCGCGGAACGTGGTGCTGCCCGCCTGGCCGTAGAACAGCGGGTTCGCGAACCCGTGACGGTGGCCTGCGGCCTGGTCGGCCAGGGCCATCATGCCCGCGAACAGCGGCGACGACAGCGACGTGCCGCCGATGCGGTACTCGCCGTAGCGCTTCTTGTTCGGGCCCGTCGGGAACGTCTGCGTCTGACCCACGAGCATGCCCGTGTTCGGATCGCCGACGGCCGAGACGTCCGGCACCGCACGGCCCGGCGTCGTGGACGTCGTGGCCCCGCGGTGGTCGGCGATGTCGGCCGGCACGACGCCGGCCTGATACGACGGCTGGTCGAAGGCCACCGAGGTGCCGCCGCCGCCGCCGTACAGGTAGTCGCCGGGGTACGGCGGCGCCCACGCGCTGCCCGCGAGGCTGCTCACGCCCGTGCTCCAGCCCGTCTCGAACTGGTAGTCGTTCGCGCGGCCGACGCCGAGCGACGTGCCGCCGACGGCGGTGACGAACGGGTCCGACGCCGGGTAGTCGACGGTGCGCGTGCCCGCGTTGGCGACCTCGTCCCCGTCGTCACCCGACGAGAAGTAGATGCCGACGCCCTGCACGGCCGCCTGCTTGAACGTGGCCTCCCACGCCGCGAGCAGGCTCGCCGGCTCGCTCTCGCCGACGCCGCCGTACGAGTTCGAGATGACCTGCGCCTGGCTGTTCTGCAGCAGGCGGTTGACCGCGTCGATGAGGTTCTCGTCGTTGCAGTCCAGCGCGCCCGCGAAGGCCTCCTTGGCGCCCGGCGCCATCGCGTGCACGGCCTCGACGTCGAGCGTCTCCTCGCCGTACCAGCCCTGCGGGTCGCAGCCCGACTTCTCGTGCTCGGAGACGTGCTCGAGGTTGTGCGTGTTGTACTGCGTGATCGCGACCGGGCCCTGGCCGTGGCGGGACGCGTAGGTGTTCGCGTCCTGCTGGATCGTCGGCGACGCGAAGGCGTCGACGATGCCGACGGTCTGGCCGCTGCCGTTGCTCGCCGAGGACGCGTCCGCGGCCGTGAGCCCGTACGCCCCCTGGAGCTGGCTCGGCGTGTAGCCGCACGTCGCGTACGGGGCCTTCTGGCCGTCATAGGCGTCCGGCAGGGTCGAGGCCGTCTTCTCGCCGTAGTAGCTCGAGCACGGCGGCGCGTTGACGAACGCCGGGCTCGGGTTGGCCTTCGGATCGGCGCTCGGCAGGTCGTGCGAGGCCGCGCGCGTGCTCTGCGGCTGCACGAGGGTGTCGGAGTCGTCGAGGCCGGCGACGCCGGCGACGGCGCTCGCGAGCGAGCCGGGCACCGACGGCGCCGCGTCGGGCGCGTCGAGCGTGCGGCCGGCGTGGCGGTAGGTGAGCTCCTGCACGCCGAAGGCCGACTCGATCCTCGCGACCGAGCCCGAGGCCTCGACCCAGCGGTTGCCCGCGGGTGCGGCGGCGGCGACGTCGAAGCCGGCGCCCTGCAGCCAGCTGCGTACGGCGTCGACGTCGGCGCTGGTGGGCGCGTAGCGCGCGTTGAACTGCGACGCGGTCAGGTAGGAGCCGTACTCGGCACTGCCCGGGTCGCTGACGGCCTTCACCTGGCGGTCGAGCGCGGCGCCGTTGCGCAGGCCGAGGTAGACCCAGAAGGTCTTCGTCTCGCTGCCCGACACGGAGCCGACGTGGTTCGAGGACCGGGCCCAGCTGGGCTTGGAGCCCGGCAGGGCGTGCTTGCCCGCGGCGGCCGCGGTGGCCGGTACGGCGCCGGCGAGGGCGCATGCCGCGATGGCGGCGCCCTTCAGGCGCAGAGATCGTGAGATCAAGTGATCCTCCCCTGGATCGGTGCGTTCGCTTTCCCCTGCGAATTGCGGCCGCGGAGTTCACTGATACGCGCATGAGACGACGGTGAGATGTGGCGCGCCTGACCTCTTTGTGGTCCCGATTAGGTTGCGCTGAGGCACGACGGGGAACATGGCGCCCGTGACCACCGCCTCCCCACACGAGACCTCTCCGGCCGTCGTGGCCGGCGAGCGGACCGGCGTGCTGCCGCGGCTCGGCGTGCGTGAGCGCGCCCGTGCCATCGGCCGCTTTCCGAAGCCCACGCCGGGGCGCCATCTGGCCGTCGAGGACGGCGACGACGTGGTGCTCGTCGCCCTCGACCGCGCGGTGCTGCACCTCGGTCGCAGCCCGTCGGCGGACATCGTGCTCGACCACGTGACGGTGTCCCGCCGCCATGCGGTGCTGTCGGAGGAGAACGGGCACACCGTCCTGCTCGACGACCGCTCGCGCAACGGCGTGCTCGTCAACGGCGAGCGGGTCGGCCGCGCGGTCCTGCGCAACGGCGACGTCATCCACCTCGGCGAAGTGACCATGCGCTACGTCGAGGTCACCGAGGACGCGCCTCCCGCGAGCTGAATCTCACGCCGGGGCGCCCCGGCCCGTCCTAGGGGCATGATGGATACGACCATGCCCTCCGAGGACGAGCTGGGCGCCCTGCTGCGCGACGCGGCCGCGCGGCTCGGCGCGGGCGCGCCGTCGCTCGCCGCCGCCGCCGACGCGGCCGGGCTGCTCGACGTCGCCTACGCCGGGGTCGACAGCCCCGTCGGCCGGCTGCTGCTCGCGGCGACGCCGGCCGGCGTCGTCCGGGTCGCCTTCGCCCGCGAGGGCGACGACGCCGTGCTGGAGGAGCTCGCGCAGCGCATCTCGCCGCGCGTGCTCGAGGCGCCGGCCCGGCTCGACGTCGCGCGCCGCCAGCTCGACGAGTACTTCGACGGCGGGCGCACCGCCTTCGAGCTGCCGCTCGACTGGCGCCTGTCGCGCGGCTTCCGCGCCCGCGTGCTCCACGCGATCGCCTCGATCCCCTATGGCAGCACCGGCACCTACCGCAGCGTCGCCACCGCCGCCGGGACGCCGAACGCCGTCCGCGCGGCCGGCACCGCCTGCGCCACGAATCCGATCCCGATCATCGTCCCGTGCCATCGCGTGGTGCGCTCGGACGGGACGATGGGCCGCTACGGCGGCGGCGAGGCGGCGAAGCGGTCGCTGCTCGAGCACGAGCACGCGCTGCCATGAGGCTGGCTCCGTTCCAGGAGGTCGTCGAGCGCCACGGCCGCGACGTGATGCGGCTGTGCATCGCCGTGGCCGGCCCCGGCGCCGCCGACGACTGCTACCAGGAGACGATGCTCGCGGCGCTCGCCGCCTACCCGCGGCTGCGCGACCCCTCCGTCACGCGGTCGTGGCTGCTGACGATCGCCTCGCGCAAGGCCATCGACGGCTTCCGGTCGAGCGCCCGCACGGTCCCGGTGGCCGAGCCCGACGCCGGCGCGACCGAGGATGCCGAGCCGCGCGACACGGAGCTCTGGGCCCGGGTGCGCTCACTCCCGCCCAAGCAGCGCGTCGCGGTCGCGTACCGGTTCGTGCTCGATCTCGCCTACCGGGAGATCGGCGAGGCGATGGGGACGAGCGAGGAGGCCGCCCGGCGCAACGTCCACGAGGGCCTGAAGCGACTGCGGGAGGATTCGACCTCACCGCCAAACCCCGCGCTCATCGTCCGGGCCCGTTGAGCGGCCCGTCGCGGTGTACCGTGGCGGGCCACCATGCAGCGCCGTACGAAGATCGTCGCCACCATCGGCCCCGCCTCCCGCGACCCGGAGGTCCTCGTCCGCATGACCGCGGCCGGCATGGACGTCGCGCGGCTGAACTTCTCCCACGGCTCCGCGGAGGAGCATGCCGAGGTCGCCGAGCGCGTGCGCGACGCCGCCAACCGCGCCGGGCGTCAGGTCGCGGTCCTGCAGGACCTGCCCGGCCCGAAGCTGCGCATCGGCCCGCTGCGCGACGGCATCGCCGAGCTCAAGCCGGGCGAGGGGCTGACCTTCGTCTGCGGCGCCGACGGCTTCGACGGCGACGCGACCCGCATGTCGATCACCTGGGCGGGGCTCGCGGAGTCCGTGGAGCGCGGCGAGGTGCTCTACCTCGCCGACGGCGCGGTGCGCCTGCGCGTGACGGCGACGCGGCCCGGCGACGGCGAGATCGACGCCGAGGTCGAGGTCGGCGGCTCGGTCGCCTCGCGGCAGGGCCTCAACATCCCCGGCGAGGCGGCGTCGCTGCCGGCCGTGCCCGAGGAGGACCTCCGCCATCTACAGACCGGCGAGAAGATCGGCGTCGACCTCGTCGCCGTGTCGTTCGTGCGACGCGCCGAGGACATCTCGTTCCTGCGCAAGCACACGCGGCTGCCGCTGATCGCCAAGATCGAGAAGCCGCAGGCGGTCCAGCGCATGGAGGAGATCGTGCGCGCCTCGGACTGCGTGATGGTCGCGCGCGGCGACCTCGGCATCGAGCTGCCGATCGAGGAGGTCCCGATCGTGCAGAAGCGCGTCATCGCGCTGTCGGGCGCGCTCGCGCGGCCCTGCATCACCGCGACGCAGATGCTCGACTCGATGGTCGTCTCCTCACGTCCGACGCGCGCCGAGGTGGCCGACGTCGCCAACGCGATCCTCGACGGCACCGACGCGGTGATGCTCTCCCAGGAGAGCGCCGTCGGCCAGCATCCGATCGGAGCCATCGAGATGATGGCCGCGATCGCCGACAAGACCGAGTACACGGCGCCCTACCGCGAGTGGCTCGAGCACCGCGTGCGCCGCGACCGCCGCGACCCCGCCTACACGCTCGCCTACACGGCCTGCCGCGCGGCCCAGGAGCTCGGGCTGGCCGCGATCGTCTGCCCGACGCTGTCCGGCCGCTCCGCGCGGCTGGTGAGCGCGCACCGGCCGACGGTCCCGATCCTCGCCCTCTCCCCCGGCCGCGAGACCGTGCGCCGCTGCGGGCTGATGTGGGGCGTCCAGGCCGCCTCGATCCCCCGCATCGAGGTCACCGAGGAGCTGATCGCGGCCTCCGTCGCGCGCGTGCTCGAGCTCGGCTGGGTCAAGCCCGGCGACCGCGTCGCCGTCACCGCCGGCCTGCCGTCCGGCCGGCCGGGCACGACGAGTCTGCTGCAGATCCAAGAGGTCTAGGTAACGTCGCCGAAGGCGCCGAGCGGAGCCTGCGGAGCGGAGGCGCCTGGCAGGCGAGACCAGTCCCGCGACCGTGCGCCGCCGCGTCGCTCGGCTACCGCCGGGCGGCGTAGAACGCCGCCTCCTGCCGACCCAGTTCCGTCACCGGCTCTTCGCCGTACATCCACTCGCGGGCGATGCGGTGCCAGTTGCCCCGGGCGCCGAGCTGGGCGAGGACGGCGAGGGTGAGAAGCTCGACGCGGCGGCCGAACAGGTGATCGGCGGGGAGCGTCTCGTGGCGCATCTGGCCGAAGTGCGAGGAGCGGGGGTCGGACATCTCGATCATCACCCGCGTGGCGATCTCGGGCTCGAGCACGACGTCGGCGTCCTCGACGTACCACCACGTGGCGTCGAGGAACTGGTCGAGCAGCCGCTCGGGGTCGAAGCGGTCGGGCTGCGCGAGCAGGCCCATCTCGGCGAACAGCCGGTGCAGTCCCTCGGCGTCGTGCTCATGGCCGGCGCGCTGGGCGGCGAGCTCCGCCTCGGCCAGCTCGGCCGGAATCACCTTGTAGAGGCCGAAGTCCAGGAACGCGACGCGCCCGTCGCCCTCGAGCAGGAAGTTGCCCGGATGCGGATCGCCGGAGAACTGGTGGTGGCGGTACATGCAGCCGAAGTAGAAGCGGAAGATGATCTCGCCGACGCGGTCGCGCAGCTCCTGGTCGGCCTCTTTGAGCCCGTCGAAGCCGACGCCGCGGACGAACTCGGACACCAGCACCCGCTCGCGTGAGAGCGACGTGACGACATCCGGGACGTGGATGAACGGATGCCCGCGGAAGATCCGCACCAGCGCGCGCTGGTTGCCGGCCTCGAGCTCGTAGTCGAGCTCCTCGCCGATGCGATGGCGGATCTCCTCCGCGGTCGCCTTCACGTCGAGCCCCGGGGCGATCCGCTTCATCAGCCGCAGGATCATCCCCAGGTTCTGCATGTCGGCCCGCACGGCCTGCGCGACGCCCGGGTACTGCACCTTGACCGCGACCTCGCGCCCGTCGTGCAGCTCGGCGCGGTAGACCTGCCCGATCGAGGCGGCCGCGATCGGCTCCGGGTCGAAGACGGCGAAGATCTCGTCGAGCGGTTCCTCGAGCTCGGCCTCGATCACCTTGCGCATGTCCTCGAAGCGGACCTTGGGCGCCGCGTCGCGTAGCGCGCCGAGCTTGCGCTGGAACTGCTCGCGGTGCTCCTCCGGCACCAGGCCGACGTCGAGGAAGCTCATCACCTGCCCGAGCTTCATCGCGGCGCCCTTCATCGTGCCGAGCGCAGTGACGATCTGCTCGGCCGCCTCGATGTGGCGGCGCTCGAGCGCCTGCTCGCGCGCATGCTCGCCGCGCGTGAGGTTCGCCGCCCGCGTGCCGAGATGGCGCGCCGCCTGCCCTGCCGCGAGCCCCGAGACCCGCGCGGTGCGCGACACCCGCGAGGTCGGGATCCGGTCCTTCGCCATGGTCGGACCGGATGGTAGGGCCTTAGCGAGCGCTAGGGCGTCGGCGTCGCAGTCGGGGCCGTGGCACCGGCCGCCGGCGTCGGCGTCGCCGTGGCGGTCGCCGTGGCCGTGGGGGTCGGCGTCGGCGTCGCGGTCGCGCCGGGGGTGGCCGTCGCGGTCGCGGTCGCCGTCGCCTTGCTGGAGGACTTCGAGGACGACTTCTCCTTGTCGGACGTCGACGTCGAGCTCTTCTTCGTCGAGCCGCCGAACAGCGACGTGCGCCCGCCGTCGCCGCTCACCGAGCCACCGAAGATCGCCAGCTCCGACGCGGTCACAACACCCGCGGCCATCACGAAGGCGAGCAGACCCGTGGCGATGCCGATCTTCCACCACGGGCGACGCTGCGGCGTGCGCAGGCCGAACGGGTCGTCGGCGGAGACGCCGCGGACGGGCTCGTCGACGCGGTCGTCCCGGACGGGGTGGAAGTCGTGCGGGTCCTCGTCGATCGGCCCGGACGGGCGTCCGCGCGTCGGCACGGCGGTGCGCTGGCGGACCGCCGACACCTTCGGGGCGACGGCCGAGACCTTCTCGACCGGGTGCCGCAGCGCCTCGGCGACGAGGGCGACGATGACGGGGGTCATCGCCGTGGCGAACACGGTTCCCTTCGCCCAGAACATCGGGACGATGGTCGCGGCGACGACGGCGGACACGGCGGAGATGAGCAGTGTCTGAATCTGAAGGCCGCCGCGCGACGAGTCGGACTTCTCGCGGCTCACCCCTCTCGTTCTAGCGACTCGGGCTACGCTCGGCGCTCATGGAGCTCATTCACACCTGTTACCGAATCGGCGAGATCGACCGCTCCGTGGCGTTCTACGAGGCCCTCGGCTTCGAGGAGCGGCGGCGGATGCAGATCCGCGACGAGGCCATCAACGTGTTCATGGGCCTGCCC
The DNA here is from genome assembly GCA_036269915.1 of Solirubrobacteraceae bacterium. Classification (GTDB taxonomy): domain Bacteria; phylum Actinomycetota; class Thermoleophilia; order Solirubrobacterales; family Solirubrobacteraceae; genus DATBDM01. The sequence goes on from DATBDM010000289.1 coordinate 15,657, forward strand.
GGCGACGGCGACCGGCTCGAGCTGACCTACAACTTCGGCGTCGACTCCTACGAGCTCGGGACGGGCTACAACCACATCGCGCTGACCGTCGGCGATCTGGACTCGACCCTGGCGAACCTCTCCGAGCAGGGCATCGAGCCGGAGAAGCCGCCGTACAGCCTGCGCGAGGGCGGCTCGCGGATCTGCTTCGTGCGCGATCCGGACGGCTACAGAATTGAGATGATCGAGCGCGCGGGCGCCTGACGAGTCGGCCATCGCCCGATCTCGCTCCTCGAGGTCGACCGGTATCGTCGACGTCGCATGCGCTCGGTCGCCGCGCGTCTCGCCTGGGCGGTGTTGACCTTCGTCGCCGTCGCCGCGCTCACGTCCCTGATCCCGCGCGTCCTGCGCCCGGACTACTACCCGGGCCAGGGGGTCGTGAGCGGCGTCGCGCACGACCTCGAGCGCCTCTTCTTGCACTTCGACCTCGGGCGCGCCTGGCTCTGGCCCGGGGAGCCGCAGATCAGCCCGATGCTCGAGCGCAGCTTCGCGGCCGACCTGTGGCTGCTCGCCGGCGCGATGTTCATCGGTGTCGGCGGAGGCCTGGCAGCCGGCCTGTGGTGCGCATCGCGCCGCCGCTCGGTCGCCGCCCGTGTGCTCGAGGCCTCGGCGATGGTCCTCTACTGCGCGCCGGTCTTCGTCGTCGGACTGCTGCTCCTGCTCGCGTTCACCCCGACCTTCGGCGCCTTGCCGCTCCCGGCGTTCTTCGACGCCTACCCCGTCTGGGCGTCGCCGTGGACCAACCCCTGGGACTGGTTTCGCACGCTGCTCGTACCTTGGCTCGTGCTCGCCGCCCCGCTCGGGGCCATGGTGCTGCGGCTGACGCTCGCAACCGCCATCGAGACGCTCGACGAGGACTACGTCCGCACCGCGTACGCCAAGGGCCTCGGCAGCCGCAGCGTGATCCGCCGTCACGCCGCCCCCGCGTCCTACGTGACCACCGCCTCGTTCGTCGGCGTCTCGATCCCGCTGATCATCACGAACATGGTGCTCGTCGAACGCGTGCTCGCGGTCCCGGGGTTCTTCGGCTTCACCTGGAGGGCCCTCGGGAATCTCGAGCCGGTGGGCATCCACACGCGCGACTATCCGATGATCCAGGCGCTCACGCTCTGGGGCGCGGCCCTGATCATCGTCTCCAGCCTCATCCTCGACACGGTCCTGCACCGCCTCGACCCCCGCATCCGCGCCACGACGGCGGGGTGACCGTTTCGATCACAGCCACTCCTGTCCCTATCGTCCTTGCATGCCTAGCTGGCCGAGAGCGGACTCAAATGCAGTTCCTGGCCTGGACGGCTACCGGATCGAGCTCATCGAGCGCCGCTGAGGCACCCCACGCGCTACTACGAGCTCGCCTACTGCTGCCGGATCTTCGGCGTCCTCGCGGGCGAGGACACGAGCTCGGCGGACTTCCGCGAAAGGACCGGTCGCACCCCCGACGTGCGCGACCCGGACCACCGGGACGCGCTGCTGCGCTGGCTGCGGCGCTGGGGGTGCCGGCACCTGCGCCGCGACGACAACGCGCTCGCGTCGGAGGCGCTGCGCGAGTGGGGCGCCGCGTGGGAGGCACG
>DATBDM010000290.1:0-12722 GCA_036269915.1 Solirubrobacteraceae bacterium
CTCTACGTCTCCTCGGGCCTGGGGACGAGCGGTTTGCCGGTACGGCTGCTCGCGCCGCCGGAGGTGGTGGTCCTGACGCTGAGACCGGCTGGGTAAGGGGCGAGGCTTCGACGGGGTCGCCGACTCCCGGCGATGCCCGGCCTCGCTCACCACCCTCCACCGGCGTGCCGGGCGCGGTTGCCCAGGATTATCCGGGTCAATTTCGCCGGGGAGGGCTCGTGACGGGACCCGGCGAGGTTTCCCAGGCGATCCTGGTGCTCGCGGCCCGTCAGGGCGGGGTGTTCGAGCACCGCCCCCTTCAGGTGGCCGCCGAGCTCGGCGGCCTCCTCAGAGGATGCCCTCCTGGGCGAAGATCCGCCGCATGATCGCCAGCGACGACGCGTAGGTCGAGTCCAGGCCGTAGTAGGAGAGGCCGCGGGCGCCGAGCGTACGGGCCTGGGTGTACGGCGTGTCAGACGCGTAGTGGATGATCCCGTAGTCGATCGGGAGCTTGGCGAAGTTGACGGCCTCGCCGACCGGGTGGCGGTCGACGTCGGCGATCTCGTAGACCGCGCTGCAGAACGGCCCGGCCTCCATCTCGACCACCGTGTAGGCCTCGCGGTAGTAGAAGTCGAGGTACTCGCGGTTCTGCAGGAACGTGCTCTTGACGGTCACCGCGCGCTGGTTGTCCAGGCCCGAGCCGAAGCGCAGGAACGGCGCGATGTCGTTGAACGAGAAGGCGTTGTCGAGCCAGTACGTCGAGCCTGAGTGCTCGTCGTGGATCACGCTCGAGATCAGCACGTCGCCGACATCGGCGTTGAGCGTCGCCGCCTTGCCGAGCACGTAGACGCCGCGCAGCATCTCCGTCCCCACCGCAACTTCGCGGAGGATGTTGTAGGCGGCCAGCCCGAGCGGATACTCGATGTTGATGATGACGCCGCCGGACGCGGCGAGCTTGGCGGCGTCGATCTCCCCCAGCCGCGGATCGAGCTGCGCGGGGTCGAGCCGGTCGAGCTCGATGATCTGCGCCGACACGCGCAGCGCGTTGCTCGAGGAGATGTGCGAGACGCCGACCGCGCGCTCCTCGGCCGCGCGATGCTTCCAGGCCTCGCTCTCCTCCGGCAGCGCCCCGTAGTAGAGCGGCGCGCTGTAGTAGAGGAAGTTCTCCCACGAGCCCTCCGCGCGCCCCTCGCGGAAGCGCTCGAGCTCATCGCGCAGGTAGTCGGGCCCGCTCGACTCGACGTGGGCGACGATCTCCGCCTCCCGCGAGCGCGCCGTCGCGGTGACGAGGTTGACGAGCGAATGCGTGTTGGAGGAGACGAAGTAGACCGGCCGGTCCGCGACCCCCTGCTCGGCCAGCCGCGCGCCGATCGGCGCGAACCAGCGGCGGGTGACGCGCGCGTAGCCGACGTCGGAGCCGCCCAGCATGCGGATGCGCAGGTTGAGCTTGCGTCCGCCGACCTCCGACAGGAACGTCTCGAGGTCGCCCCAGTCCTCCTCGATGCGGCGCCAGTCGTCCTCCGCGCCGCCGAACTGCTCCGCCGCGGTGGCGCCGTCGACGGCCGTGACGTCGCCGGGTCGCAGGGCCGCGTGCAGCTTGTTCCACTCGAGCTGGTAGGCGACGAGCGTCGGGATCAGGTCGTCGAGGTCAGAGCCCGAGGCGAGCAGGACGGCCATCGTGCCGGTCCCGGAGTCGAACCACCAGCGCCGGCGGGCGGGCGCCTCAACCGGATCCCAGTCCTCGAGCGGGCCGATGCCGGCACGGCGGAAGACGTGCGCCTCCTGCCCCATGGCGATCACCGTCGCGCGCCAGATCCCCTTAGGCAGCCGGCGCATCGCGTACAGGAACGCGCCGAGGTCGAGCTCGTTGGTGGCGGCCAGCGGGTGCAAGCTCGAGTTCATCGAGCGGTGCGACGGCTCGAGCACCCGCAGCAGCGTCTCGCCCGACGAACGCAGCAGCGTCGTGTACGTGCGGTGGTAGAGCTCGACCTCGTCCGACACCTGCGAGGTCGACTCGCGGGCCAGTCCATGAGCCGGAGCGCTGGGGACACGAAGGCGGGGGACGGCCACGGGGCCACGCTACCGCACGACTCCTTCCGAGAGGTTGCGGGGGTTGCGTGCCCACGGGCACACTCACTTCCCGTAAGCGCGCTAATCTTAGTCGAGCAGACTGAGATTCACGCTGGAAGAGAGACATTCAGAGCATGTACGAAACCCCGAGTACCCAGCCGCAGGCCGGCCTTCCGACCTGCGACCGCTGCGGCGAGCGCCCCGGCCGGGTCCGGATGGTCTTCGCCAACGGCGGACAGCGCGGCGAGGCCGTTCTCTGCGAGCAGTGCGCCGCCGGCGTCATGAGCGCCCGCGGAGAGCTCCCCCAGCCCGGCGCCGCCCCCGCGCAGCGTTCCTCCGACACCCCCGCGCTCGACGAGTTCGGCCGCGACCTGACCGGCGAGGCCCGCGAGGGCCGCATCGACCCGGTGATCGGTCGTGACGACGAGATCGAGCAGACCGTCGAGATCCTCGCGCGCCGGCGCAAGAACAACGCCGTCCTGATCGGCGAGCCCGGCGTGGGCAAGACCGCGATCGTGGAGGGCCTCGCCCGCCGCGTCGCCGAGGGCGACGTGCCCGAGACGCTGCACGACGCGCGCATCGTCACCGTCGACCTGTCCGGCATGATCGCCGGCGCCCAGTTCCGCGGCCAGTTCGAGCAGCGCTTCAAGGCCGCGCTGCAGGAGGCCGTCGACGCGGAGAACGTGGTGCTGTTCGTCGACGAGCTGCACACGATCCTCGGCGCGGGCAACGCCGAGGGCGCGATGGATGCCGCCAGCATGCTCAAGCCGCTGCTGGCCCGCGGCGAGCTGCGCATGGTCGGCGCCACGACGCTGTCCGAGTACCGCCAGATCGAGCGCGACGGCGCGCTCGCCCGCCGCTTCTCGCCCGTGATGGTCGAGGAGCCGTCGGTCGAGGACACCGTGGCGATCCTGCGCGGCCTGCGCAGCGCCTACGAGGCCCACCACAGCGCGCTGATCGACGACGCGGCGCTCGAGGCCGCGGCGCGGCTCGGCGACCGCTACATCACCGAGTACCACCTGCCCGACAAGGCGATCGACCTCGTCGACCAGGCCGCCGCGCGCGTGAAGCTGCGCTCGGGCGGCACCGACGACGAGCTGCAGCGCCTGCGCGAGCGGGCCGAGCACCTGCGTGCCGAGAAGCAGGCCGCGGTCGACGCCGAGGCCTACGAGGACGCCGGCAAGATCAAGCTGGAGATCGACGGGCTCGAGGCGCGCATCGCCGCGTCCGCGGCCGACGGCGAGACCGGTCCGGCCGTCGTCGGCGAGGCCGAGGTGGCCGCGGTCGTCGCGGCGCGCACCGGCATCCCCGTCGGCGAGCTGGTCGAGGGCGAGCTCGCGCGCCTGCAGGAGCTCGAGAGCGACCTGCACCAGCGCGTGATCGGCCAGGACCAGGCCGTCGAGGCCGTGGCGGACACCATCCGCCGCGCCCGCGTGGGCCTGTCCGAGGGCGACCGCCCGCTGGGCTCGTTCCTGTTCCTCGGCCCGACGGGCGTCGGCAAGACCGAGCTGGTCAAGGCGCTCGCGGAGCGGCTGTTCGCGACCGAGAAGTCGCTGGTCCGCCTCGACATGTCCGAGTACCGGGAGCCGCACACCGTCGCCCGGCTGATCGGATCGCCGCCCGGCTACGTCGGCTACGGCGACGGCGGCCAGCTCACCGAGCCGGTCCGGCGCCGTCCGTACTCCGTCGTGCTGCTCGACGAGATCGAGAAGGCCCACCCCGAGGTCTGGAACGTCCTGCTCCAGCTGTTGGACGACGGGGGCCTGACCGACGGCGAGGGGCGCACGGTGGACTTCACGAACACCGTGCTGGTGATGACGTCGAACCTCGGCGCCGGCAAGGCGCGCCGCGGGATCGGCTTCACCGCCACCGAGCCGGCCGCGCAGGACGGGCGGATGCTGGAGGCCGCGAAGTCGGCGTTCCTGCCCGAGTTCATCAACCGCATCGACGAGATCGTCACCTTCGAGGCGCTCAGCGCCGAGCAGGTGGAGCGGATCGCCGGCCTCGTGGTCGAGCGGATCGCTGCGCGCCTCTACGAGGAGCGCGGGATCGAGCTGACCGTGGCGCCCGAGCTCGTCGCGCGGCTCGCGGCGGAGGGCTTCGACGAGCAGTTCGGCGCCCGGCCGCTGCACCGCCACGTGCGGCGCACGCTCGAGAAGGAGCTGACCCGCGCGATCCTCGCGGGCGAGCTGCCCGACGGGGCGCGCGTCGAGGCGACCGGCGACGGCGACGGCATCGCGCTGCGCGTCGCCGTCCCCGCCGCGGCCGCCTGAACCCCTAGCCCCTAGTCGACGCCGGCGGGCGCCACGCTGCGGATCCACTCACGCAGCGGGGCGTCCGCCACGCGCGCGTAGACACCGGGCTTGCCGGGCCGCGCGCACCCCTCGCCGTAGCTCGTGGCGCCGACGACCTTGGGCTCGCCGGTCGCTGTGCGGCCGAACATCGGGCCGCCCGAGTCGCCCTGGCAGGTGTCCGTCCCGCCCTGCGGGTAGCCGGCGCAGACCATCGTCGTCGCATCGAAGTCGCTGTAGGCGCCGGCGCAGTAGGCGTCGGTCGTGATCGGGACGTTGGCCTCCTGCAGCGTGTCGGGGAGGTCGCCCCCCTCGCTGGTGGTGCCCCAGCCGACGATCGTCTCCGAGGTGCCCGCCGTCCAGATCGAGCGCTCGCTCGCGCCCGCGACCCTGGTCGGCGCGACCGGCGCGGCCGCCGCGAGGTGGATCAGCGAGATGTCGTTGCCGGAGGTCGCCAGGTACGACGGCTCGACGACGACGCGGTCGGCCGGGACGAGCGTGCCCTGGCCGGACTTGTTGGAGCCGACGCGGACGTCGATCAGGGCCGCGGGCCAGCTCGCGGGGCTGGCGACGGCGGCGCCGGTGACCGAGCCGCAGTGCCCGGCGGTCAGCACCCAGTCGGGTGCGATCACGGTGCCGGTGCAGAGGAAGCTCTTGCCGAACGTGATCTCGGCGACCTGCGGGTAGGCGCCCGCGGCCGCGTCGTGGCCGCCGACGATGGCCTGCGAGGGGGCTGCCACGCAGGCCAGGCAGCCGAGCGAGGCCGCCAGCGCGATGATCGTCCTTCTCGAGCGGGTCATGAGGGCGTCAACGCAGCCGGACGCCGGAACTTGCGCAAAGCGGGCCGCTGTGCTCTAGCTTCGGGTGCGATGCGCCGCTCGGGATCCCTCCTCGCCGCCGTCGCCGCGGCCCTGCTCACCGCCGCGCCCGCCGCTGCCGATCGCGGCTCCCTGTACCGCGGACCGGGGCCGCGCCCCGGCCCCGCCGCGCTCTACGCGAAGCCCGCGCGCGCGCCCCAGCTTACCAACGCCGCGCCGTTCGCGGCCAAGCCGATCCTCGTCTCGGGGGCGAGCGCCTATCGCGCGGGCGAGTTCCTGTACCAGGACTTCCTCTACGACGATCACGGCGCGCGGCTGGGCCAGGACCCGACCGATCCGAGTGCGAGCGCGGACACGTTCTCCAAGCCCAACGGCACGTACACCTACCCGACCGATCCGGTGTACGGCGCCAACGCGGCCGACCTCGTCGAGCTGCGCGTCAAGCCGACCGCCGACGCGACGCTGTTCCGGCTTACGCTGAACACGCTCCACGACGCGGGCAGGGTCGCCGCGACGATCGCCATCGGCTCCTCCGCGACGCCCCGCCTCTTCCCCTTCGGCGCCAATGCGACCGCGCCGGCGCAAGTGTTCCTGACCGTCCACGGCGCGACCGCCGACCTGCGCGACGCGCTCACCGGCCTCGCGCCCGCGGGCGGCGCGCCGAGCGCGTCGGTCGACGCCCGGCGCCGCCAGATCACCGTGTCCGTCCCGCGCTCGGCCTGGAACCCGGGGACGAGCACGGTGCGCCTCGCCGCGGGCGTCGGGCTGTGGGACCAGGCGGCCGGCCGCTACCTGATCCCCGGTCCGTCGGCGACGGCGAGCACGCCCGGCGGCGCCGGGGTCGATCCGCTCGCGCCCGCGTTCTTCAACGTCGCCTTCCGCGGCGCCGAGCCGCTGCCCGAGGTCTCGGACACCGCGAGCGTGCTCGCCGACCCGAGCTGGTGGCGCGACAAGCTCCAGGGCAATGCCCTGCGCACCGGCGACCTCAGCCCGTTTCACACCGACGTCGACTTCGGCAAGCTGGCGGCCGGGACGACCGACGACTCGCAGGTCCCGGAGACCGGCGCCTTCGACCGCATCCTCGCCTCGCGCTACGAGCCGTCGCAGGGCGTCGACTACACGAAGAGCTGCCAGTCCTCGGCCGGCTGCGAGGGCGAGCTGCGCGGGCGGTTGCAGCCGTACGCGATCTACGTCCCGAAGGCGACCGACAAGCGCGGCCGGCGCGGGCTGACGCTGCTGCTGCACTCCCTCGGCGCCAACTACAACCAGTTCGCCGGCTCGCGCAACCAGGCGCAGTTCGGCGACCGCACGGGCGGACACGTGATCATCACGCCGACCGGCCGCGGCCCCGACGGCTGGTACTACGACCACGCCGGCGCGGACACCTTCGAGGTCTGGGCAGACGTCGCGCGCCGCTACCGGCTCGACCCGGCGCGAACGGACATCGCCGGCTACTCGATGGGCGGCTACGGCACGTACAAGTTCGCGTCGCAGTTCCCGGACCTGTTCGCGCGCGCGCAGCCGACGGTCGGGCCGCCCGGCCTCGGGATCTGGGCGCCGCCGAACCCGCCGCAGCCCGGCGGCGACCAGTCGCTCACCTTCCGCCAGCTCGCCTCCCTGCGCCACATCCCGTTCTTGATCTGGGACGCGGTCGGCGACCAGCTGGTGCCCTACCCCGGGCCGGTGAAGCAGGCGCAGGGCTTCGACGAGCTCGGCTACCGCTACGAGTTCGACTCCTTCGCGCCCGCGGACCACCTCGCGCTCGCCGCCAACGACCAGTTCGCGCCCGCCGCGGCCTTCCTCGGCAACCACCGTGTGCACCGCAACCCGGCGCACGTCACCTTCGTGCGCAACCCGACCATGGACTTCGCGGAGGACCGGACGAAGGCCGACCACGCCTACTGGCTGTCGGGCATCCGCCTGCGCGACGGCTCGGGCCCCGCGCCGCTCGGCAGCGTCGACGCCCGCTCGCGCGGCTTCGGCCGCGACGACGCGCCCGCCAGGGCCCAGACGCGCGGCAGCGGGACGCTCCCGCCGGGCAACCTGGGGACGATCGCGTACACGTCGCAGCAGCGCACGTGGGGGAAGGCACCGCGGTCCGAGCGCGCGAACGCGCTGCGCATCCGGCTCACCAACGTCCGCCGCGTCACCGTGCACCCGAAGCGGGCAAGGCTCACCTGCGCAGCGCGCGTGACGCTGCGCTCCGACGGCCCGGCCGCCGTGAAGCTCGCCGGCTGCCACCGCACCGTACGGCGAGCGCGCTAGAGCCCCGGGCCGAACTCGTCGCGCAGCCGCTGCACCGCCCGCATCTCGCGGATGGCGTCGGCGACCTCGCGTGCCCCGTGCTCCTTCGCGCCGAGGAGGTCCGGCACGAGCCGGCGGCGCACCAGCTCGCCCGCGACGGCGTCGCAGCGGTCGGCGCCGGCGCCGGGGCGCGACGACACGACACGGACCAGCGCGTCGTCCTCGAACAGGAGCCCGACACCGTCGTCGGCGGCCCAGCCGCCCGGCAGCGCGCCGCTGCGGATCGCGTCGAGCCAGACGGGCAGCCGCTCCGGCTCGCCGTCGGCGTGCACGGTCAGCGAGCCCTTCAGCAGGCCGAGTCCCGCGATCGTCTGCGGCAGCCCGCTCGACCGCGTCACCCCGCCCTCGAACCAGCACATCGCGCCGGCGCTCAACCCGGCCAGCACGACCCCGCGATGCCAGGCGAGCTCGAGGATCCGGTCGAGGTCATGCGCCTGCCAGATCGCCAGCAGGTTGCGCATCGAGCCGCCGCCGATGTAGAGCACGTCCTGCGCGAGCAGCACGTCCTCGAGCGGCCGGCGGTCGCCGTGCAGGCGGAACAGCGAGAGGTGCTCGGCGCGGCACGCGCGATCGCCGAAGCGGGCGTGGAAGGCGGTGATCTGCGCCGTCGGGTCGCCCGAGGCCGTCGGCATGAAGAGGATCCGCGGCTCGCGCGCGGGCGCGAGCGAGAGGATGAAGTCGTCGAGCGCGGCGTTGTCGGGCTCCATCGTGAAGCCCCCGCCGCCCATGGCGAAGATGCGGCGCGGGCCGCTCACGCGACGGCGGGCTCGGCGGCCCTCGCCCCGAGATACTCGGTCTGGAGCGGCGCCTCGACGACCTCGTGGCCGATCGGCTCGACGCGGTAGGCCCGCGCGTGCGGGCGCGACGTCACGACGCGATGTAGCTCGGTGCCCTTGAAATGCAGGGCGGCGCCGTCGTCGGCGGCGTAGCCCGGCAGCATCCCGTCGCCCACGAAGCGCGTGTACTCCTCGCGCCGCTGCGGCTCCGCGTCGTAGTGCACGCAGTTGGAGTGCGGGAGCATCCCGAGGCCGCGCACCCGGCGCGGCGCGCCATGGAACGCCGTCAGCGACTCGGCGAACCAGCACAGCGAGCCCGCCGACGGCCCGCACATGACCACTCCGCGACGCCAGGCCCGCCGCAGCGCCTGGTCGAGCCCGTGCGCGCGCCAGGTCCCGAGCAGCGACACCACGTTCCCGCCCCCGACGTAGATCAGGTCCTGCGCCAGCAGATGGGCGGCGACGTCGCCCTCGACCGCGCCGCCGCCGCGCTCGCGCCGGAACAGCGAGACGTGGCTGGCGTCGCTGCGGCAGGCGAAGTGCCGGTAGAAGCGCACGATGTAGTGGTCGGCGTCCCCCGAGGCCGTCGGGAGGAAGCACACGCGGGGCCGCGGGACGCCGGTCAGCGAGAGCACGTAGTCGTCGAGCAGCGGATTGCCGGCCTCCATCGAGAAGCCGCCGCCGCCGAACGCCACGATCTGCGGAGGGCGTGCCATGAGCGGATGATCGGGCCGGCTCGTCGGCGCCGGTATGTACCGGTGGCGAAGATGACGCCGCCAGGCTGCGCCCAGCGGCCAGTCGTCGAATTCCAGGATCGCCGGGGCCGTGCCGATCAGATGGTCGTGGACCTCTGGATCCCGACCTCGTTCGCCCTCGCCGCCGCCAGCGCGCTGGGAGCGCACCTCCGGGCCACGCGCACGGTGCGCGCGATCGGCCGCGAGCAGCGCCGCCGTGCCGACGCCTACCTCGAGATCGCCGAGGTCCTGATGGTCGCCCTCGACCCCGAGGGCCGGATCCGCATGGCCAACCGCAAGGCGTGCGAGACGCTCGGCCGCGCCGAGGCCGAGCTGCTCGGCGCCGGCTGGTTCGAGGTCGCCGTGCCCGTGGCCGAGCGCGAGATGGGCCGTGCCGCCTTCGAGTGGCTGACAGACGGCGACGTCGAGGTGGTGCGCGAGTACGAGATGGCGGTCCTGTGCGCCGACGGCTCGACGCGCCTGATCGAGTGGCACCACGCGCTGCGCCTCGACGACGACGGCCGCGTCCTGGGCACGCTCAGCTCCGGGCTGGACATCACCGAGCGCCGCGCGGCCGAGCGCCGGCTCGCCCGCGAGCAGCGCGACCTCGCCGGCCTGCGCCGCCTCGCGCAGGCCGTCGCCTCCCAGGAGGACGCGCGCAACAGCGTCGTGCGCTCGATCGCCGAGCTCACCGGCTCGGTGTTCTCCGCGCTCTGCGAGCTCGAGCCCGAGGGCGAGGCCTTGGTCGTCACCGCCTCCACGCGCGACCTGCTCATCGGCGAGCGGATCCCCATCGACGCCGACGCGCCGTCGGGCGTCGTGCGCGCCTGCCGCACGCGCTCCCCGTTCTTCGTCGGCGACGGTCGCTCGCACCCCGCCGTCAACCCGCACCTGACCGAGCTCGCCCGCGGACGGTCGTTCGTCTACCACCCTGTCGAGGTCGCCGGCCGCGTCGCCGGCGTGCTCGTCGTCGGCTGGGCCGAGGACATCGGCAGCCTGCAGTCGCGCGAGGCCGACCTCGTCGCGCTCGCCGCCGACGAGGCCGCGGTCGCACTGCAGCGCCGGGCGACCATGCGCGAGCTCGAGGAGGCCGCGCTCACCGACGCGCTGACCGGGGTCGCCAACCGCCGCGCGTTCGACCGCGGGCTCGCCAACGAGCTCGCCCGCGCGCGCCGCTCCAAGCGGCCGTTCGCGCTCGCGGTGATGGACCTCAACGGCTTCAAGGCGCTCAACGACGCCGAGGGCCACGAGGCCGGCGACCTCGTCCTGCGCGCCGCGGCCGGCGCCTGGATCGGTGAGCTGCGGGTGACCGACACGATCGCCCGGCTCGGCGGCGACGAGTTCGCCGCGCTGCTGCCCGACTGCGACGAGGGCGACGCTCCGCTCGTCGCCGCCCGCCTGCGCCGCGACGTGCCCCACCTCGCGGGCGCGGGCGTCGGCATCGCCGTCTGGGACGGGGTCGAGGACGCGGCAGGGCTGCTGCGCCGCGCCGACCAGGCGCTCTACACCGACAAGGCGCGCCTCAGCCACGACCGCCTGCACGACGCCGACCGCCTTGCCGCGCTGCGCGCCACCGGCCTGACCGACGGCCCGTCGCTGCCCAAGCTCGACGAGCTCTCGGGCACCGTCGCATGGGCGCTGCGCGTGCCGGTCGCCACCGTCACGCTGATCGACGACCGGCGCCAGATCTTCGCCGGCTCCTGCGGGCTCGACGACCACGTCGCCGAGGAGGGCACGCCGCTGTCGCACTCCTTCTGCCAGCACCCGGTGACCACCGGCCGCCCCCTGATCGTCTCCGACACGCGCGAGAGCCCGGTCGCCGCCGGCAACCTGTCGGTCGAGGAGCTCGCCGTGATCGCCTACGCGGGCGTGCCGCTCATCGACCGCGACGGCCACGCGCTGGGCGCGCTCTGCGCGATCGACCACGAGCCGCGCGAGTGGGGCGAGCAGGACCTGCTCGCCCTCCGCCGCTTCGCCGAGCGCGCCGTGCTCGAGATCGAGCGCGCGTCGCAGGCGCTGTCGTCTTCGTGACGCCGTCTGCCATCCTCTTGCGCCATGAGCGACGTCGCTGATCTCAGCGCTCGCCTGGAGGCGCCGCCCGGCATCGACCTCCCCGCCGCCGAGGACGCCGCACGGCGGCTGCTCGAAGCGCTGGGCGCCGATCTCGAGCACGAAAGCCTCCGCGAGACTCCCCGCCGCGTCGCCGCCTCCCTGGCGGAGATGCTCACGCCGAAGCCCTTCGAGGCGACGACGTTCCCCAACGACGAGGGCTACGACGAGCTGGTGATCGCCCGCTCGATCCCGTTCCACTCGCTGTGCGAGCACCACGTGCTGCCGTTCTACGGCGTCGCGCACGTCGGCTACCTGCCCGGCGAGCGGATCATCGGACTCTCGAAGCTCGGCCGCGTGGTGGAGATGTTCGCCCGCCGCCTGCAGGTGCAGGAGCGCATGACCGTGCAGGTCGCGCGCTGGCTCGAGGACATGCTCGCGCCGCGGGGCGTCGGCGTCGTGCTCGAGGCCGAGCACCTGTGCATGTCGCTGCGCGGCGTGCACAAGCCCGGGACGCGCACCGTGACCTCGGCGCTGCTCGGGTGCGTCCGCGACGACGCGCGCACGCGCGAGGAGTTCCTGCGCCTCACCCGCAGTCCCGGCGAGCGATAGCGCGTGGCCGACGTCAGCATGGGCGAGGCCGCCCGCGCGATCGGCGTCAGCCTCGACACGCTGCGGCGCTGGGACCGCGCCGGCAAGCTCGAGACGGTGCGCGACGCGCGCAACCGCCGGCGGGTGCCCGAGGCCGAGGTCGCGCGGCTGAGCGCGCACCCGGCGCGCAAGCCCGCCGGCGACACCCTCTCGGCGCGCAACCGCTTCCCGGGCATCGTGCGCTCCGTCGAGGTCGCCGGCGTGATGGCGTTGGTGGAGATCGAGGCCGGCCCACACCGGATCACCGCGGCGATCACGCGCGACGCGGTCGAGGAGCTCGGCCTCGCGCCCGGCAAGCCGGCCACGGCCGCGGTCAAGGCGACCTCGGTCATGGTCGAGGCCGGCGGCGCCAGCGGCTGACTCCAGCGCTGGTGCCAAGATAAGGGGCATGCCGACCCCGCCCCCTGCTCGCAGCGTGAAGATCTCCGACGACGAGCGAGGCGGCTGGTCGTCGGATCGTCCTCGCCGCCCCGGAGCGGGACCGGCCCGCCCGGCCGACGTGTCGGTGCGCTCGACGGTGCTCAAGCCGACCGACCGCCTGCGCTACTCGCCGGGCAGCCTGCTGCTCGTCGCCTCGGCCGAGCCGGCCCAGCGCGACCGCTTCATCGAGCGCCTCGTCGAGGACCGCGCCGCGCTGCTCTCGCTCGCGAAGGTCCGCCGCCTGCTCGCGGGCCGCGTCGCCGATGACGAGATCGACGCGCGCGCGACGGACCTCCTCGACGCCGCCGTGGCCAAGCGCCTGGGCGCGTCGGAGACGGTGGTGATCCCACTCGAGACCCTCGCGCCCGAGGAGCGCGAGCGCTACGTGCGCATCGCCGCCCGCGCCGAGCGCCCGCGGCATCTGATCCTGCTCGACTCGGCGCCCGCGCAGACCAGCGACGACGACAAGGCCGCGCTCGGCGAGCTGCGCCGCAACCTGATGGCCGGCGACCTGGGCGCGGAGGGCTTCCACACCGCGCTGCGGCTCAGCGGACCGACGGTCGCCGAGGTCAAGAAGCTGCTCTTCCGCCCGGCGCCGCGCGACGACTGAGCGCGGGCGCGCCGAGCGAC
>DATBDM010000291.1:0-15907 GCA_036269915.1 Solirubrobacteraceae bacterium
GGACCGCTGGGCGACTTCGAGCCGCCGCCGCTGCCGGTCCCGGACTGCGAGCGCCCTGCGGGCAGCGTCGCGGTCCCGCCGGAGGACACCAGCGAGACGAGGCTGCCGGGGCGCAGGGCCACGGTGCCGGTCTGGCCGGGCAGCGGGACGGTGTTCGTCACGGGAGACAGCACCGAGGGGTTGCGCCCCGGGGCGGAGTGCTTCGGTGCGAGGCGCACCGACGGCTGGGCGAGGCTCAGCGCGGCGTGGCCCTGTGAGCCCGACTGCGCCGAAGGCCAGCTCGTCCATCCCAGCAGTGGGGCGGTGAGTGCGCCCACGCCGAGGACGCCGGCGATGCATCCCGCTGCAATCGTGCCGGCGAAGCGAAGGTCCCGAGCGGCGGACGGTCTGTCCCCGTTGAGACCCTCTTCTCTGTTCTCAAGTGTCATGCCAGATCCCCTTCCAGCACCCTTGTCGGCAAGTTCTAGGTGATCCATTAGCGATCCGGCCACAAATCCGAGCGTTTGCGCGCCACAACGGACGAACATACGAGACCCAAAGAAGTGCCTGCAAATGACCGATTTCTACGGTCTCGCACCACTCCGGAAACCCGCTCTTTGGGGCGAAGTGCCCGGGTGACCCGGAGTCGTGCCGATGCGCGCGCGCACGCGCGAGGCGCACGCGTCACGCCCGCGCGGGCCTGCGCCTACGCCGTGGTCCGCCGCGTGTTCGAGGAGGGCGCCTGGGCGGATCGCGCGCTGCACGGCGAGGCGGGGCGCCTCGAGCTCGACGGGCGCGACCGCGGGCTCGCGACCCAGCTCGCCTACGGGACGGTGCAGCGCCGGGCGACGCTCGACGCGCTGCTGGAGCGGCTGACGGGCCGCTCGCTCGACCGCCTCCAGCCGCCGGTGCTGGCCGCGCTGCGGCTCGGCGCCTTCCAGCTGCTGTTCCTGGACCGCGTCCCTGCGCATGCCGCGGTCGGGGAGTCGGTCGAGCTCGCCAAGGACCAGTCGCGCAGCGGCGCGCGGCTCGTGAACGCCGTCCTGCGCCGTACCGCGCGCGAAGGCCCCGCGTGGCTCGCCGCCCTGCCCGACGCCGATCCCGCGGCGGCGGCGCTGCGGCACTCGCATCCGCGCTGGATCGCCGAGCTCTGGTGGGACGCGCTCGGCCCCGAGACGGCGAGGGCGCTGATGGCCGCCGGCAACGACCCGGCCGAGACCGCGCTGCGGGCCAACACGCTGCGCACGAGCGCCGACGCGCTTGGCGCGGCGCTCCCGGTGCCCACGCGGCCGGCGCCCGGCCTGCCCGAGGGGCTCGTCGTCGACGGCGCCTTCGACGCCTGGGGGACGCCGGAGTGGGAGGGCGGCCTGCTGATGCCGCAGTCGCGCGCCGCGATGGCGGTCGCCCGCCTGCTCGACCCGCGCCCCGGCGAGCGCGTGCTCGACCTGTGCGCCGCGCCCGGCGGCAAGACCACCCACCTTGCCGCGCTGATGGAGGACACGGGCGCCGTCGTGGCCGTCGAGCGCCATCCGGGCCGTGCGGACGCGCTGCGCCGCACGGCCGCGCGCTTGGGGGCGAGCTGCGTCGAGATCCGCACCGGCGACGCCGCCGCGCCGCACGAGCGCGGCGCCTACGACCGCGTGCTCGTCGACCCGCCCTGCTCGGACCTCGGCACCCTCGCCAGCCGCCCCGATGCGCGCTGGCGCAAGCACGCCGGCCAGCCCGCGGAGCTCTCCGTGCTGCAGTCGGCGATCCTCGGCGCCGGCGCCGACGCCGTGCGCCCCGGCGGCACGTTGGTCTACTCGACCTGCACGATCTCGCCCACGGAGAACGAGGCGCTGGTGCAGGCGTTCCTCGCCCGGCGCGAGGACTTCGAGGCCGACGACCTGCAGGCCGGCGGCCCGTCCGGCCTGCCCGTCTGGGACCATCCTCGCGTGGGCCGCTTCCTCCAGACACTTCCGAGCCGCGACCACACCGACGGCTTCTTCATCGCGCGCCTGCGCCGGAAGGGCGCGAAATGAGCGAGGACGTCGACCTCGGCGACGTCTGCCCGTCCTGCGGCGAGCCGTGGCTGCGCCCGACCAACCTGCCCGGGCGCTACCGCTGCGTGAACTGCATGCATCGGTTCGAGCTGCGTTCGGTGTGCCCCAACTGCGGGGAGCACTCGACCATCGTGCGGATGTCCTCGACGGCGCTGTACATGTGCAACAACTGCCGGAGCTCGATGCTCCAGCCGATCTGATGGCGGCGGCGCTCTCGGGCGTCGCCCCGTCCGTGTTGGCCGCAGACTTCGCCCGCCTCGGCGAGCAGGTCGACGCGGTGCTCGCGGCGGGCGCGCGCGTCATCCACGTCGACATCATGGACGCGCACTTCGTCCCGGTCCTCTCGATGGGCCCGAACGTCGTCGAGGCGCTCGGCGAGCGGGTCCACGCCGCGGGCGCGCTGATCGACGTGCACCTGATGGTCGAGCGGCCCGAGCGCCACGTCGAGACCTTCGCCAAGGCCGGTGCGGACTCGATCACGGTCCACGCCGAGGCGACCCCGCACGTGCACTACGCGCTGCAGGCGGTCCGCGAGGCGGGCTGCCGTGCCGGCCTCGCGCTGTGCCCGGCGACGCCGGTCTCCGCCGCCTCGGAGGTCCTCGACGACCTCGACCTGCTGCTCTGCATGACCGTCAACCCCGGCTGGGGCGGTCAGAGCTTCATCCCCGCCTCGCTCGCGAAGATCGAGCGGCTGCGGGCGATGCTGCCCCCGGGGACGGCGCTCGAGGTCGACGGCGGGATCGACGCGACGACCGCCGGCGCCTGCGCCGCGGCCGGGGCGACGCTGTTCGTCGCCGGGACCGCGGTCTTCGGGGCGCCGGACCCCGCGGCCGCCGCCCGCGAGATCGCCGCCGCGATCGGCGCCTGACATTGCCTCCCAGTCCGTGGTACGGCCAGCCGTATGGTCGCGCGTTCACACCACAGCCACCATTGGGTGCGTGGGTCACAGCGTCCTGATCGTCGACGACCATCCGTCGTTCCGCGCGAGCGCGCGCGTTCTCCTCGAATCCGAGGGGTTCGTCGTCGTGGGCGAGGCGCCGGACGGCGCCACCGCGGTCTCCGAGACCTCGCGGCTGCGGCCGGAGGTGGTCCTGCTCGACGTCGGCCTGCCCGACTGCGACGGGTTCGACGTCTGCGCCGAGATCGTCGGCCGGGTGGACGGTCCCGTCCCCGCGGTGATCCTCGTCTCCTCGCGCGACGCATCGGATTTCGGGCCGTTGGTCTCGCGCTCCGGCGCTCGCGGCTTCGTGCCCAAGGCCGAGCTGTCCGGTGAGCGCCTCGAGGCGCTGCTGTCCTGAGCATCACTAGGCTCCCGACGATGAGCGAGCCGATCCGCGTCGTGATCGCCGACGACTCCGTGCTGCTGCGCGAGGGTCTCGTGCGGCTGCTCGAGGACTCCGGCTTCGAGGTCGCCGCCCAGGCGGGCGACGCCGAGGACCTGCTGCGCAAGGTCGGCGCGCACAAGCCCGACGTCGCCGTCGTCGACGTCCGCATGCCCCCGAGCCACACCGACGAGGGGCTGCAGGCGGCGCGCAAGATCCGCGCGACGCACCCGCAGACGGCGGTGCTCGTGCTCTCCCAGTACGTCGAGGAGGCCTACGCGCTGGACCTGCTCTCGGAGTCGACCGAGCGTACCGGCTACCTGCTCAAGGACCGCGTGGGCGACGTCGACACCTTCACCGACGCCGTGCGCCGCGTCGCCGGCGGCGGCTCCGCGCTCGACCCCGAGGTCGTCGCGCTGCTGCTCGGCCGACGGCGCCGCGAGGATCCGCTCGAGGTGCTGACGGCGCGCGAGCGCCAGGTGCTCGGGTTGATGGCCGAGGGCCGCTCCAACGCTGCGATCGCCGAGGCGCTCGTGGTGACCGAGCGCGCGGTCGAGAAGCACGTCACCTCGATCTTCTCCAAGCTCAACCTGACGCCGACGGTCGAGGACCATCGGCGCGTCCTCGCCGTGCTTGCGTACATGCGCGCCGGGGAATAAGCCCCTGCAATACCGGCGCTCCGCGGCGTAAATGAGGGAAAGCCGCAAGGGTTTCGGGGAATTTGTCGATGGACGGGTAGGATGTCTTCCATGGGGCGTACACCCACCGCACCGGACCTCGAGGCGCTCGACGCCGAAGGGGTGCTCGAGCACGCCGTGTCCGAGCACCACCCCCGGCTGGCGATCGCCTGCTCCTTCCAGAAGGAGGCGAGCGTCATCATCGACCTCATCCTCCGGATCGAGCCGAAGGCGCGCATCATCACGCTGGACACCGGCGTGCTGTTCCCGGAGACCTACGAGACCTGGCAGCGCGTCGAGGATCGCTACGGCATCGAGATCGAGGCCCATCGCGGCGAGCGCGTGGACGGCCTCTGGTCGACCGATCCGGACGCCTGCTGCGGCATGCGCAAGGTCGAGCCGCTCGACAAGGCGCTGTCGGAGTGCGACGCCTGGATCACCGGTCTGCGGCGCGACCAGTCCGAGCTGCGCGCGGGCACGCCCAAGGTGGGCTGGGACCTGCGCCACGGCCTCTGGAAGTACGCGCCGCTGGCGGGCTGGACGGACAAGGACGTGTGGGGCTACATCGCCGAGCACGACCTCCCGTACAACCCGTTGCACGACGAGGGCTACGAGTCGATCGGCTGCACGCCGTGCACCGTCGCCGGCGAGGGCCGCGAGGGCCGCTGGGCGGGGACGGGCAAGCTCGAGTGCGGCCTGCACGTCCCCGCCGCCTAGCGGCCATCTAACCTGACTCCGCGATGGACCTGACCATCGTCCTGTTCGGCCTCGGGGTCGGCGTGCTGGTCGGTGCCACGGGGATGGGCGGTGGCTCGCTCATGACGCCGCTGCTGATCCTGCTCTTCGGGATCAACCCCGTCGTCGCCGTCGGCACCGATCTCGCCTACGCCGCGGTCACCAAGACCCTCGGCGGCTGGCGCCACTTCCGCTCGGGCACCGTGCACATGCGCCTCGCGCTGTGGCTCGCCGTGGGCTCCTGCCCGGCCGCGCTGCTCGGCGTGTGGGTGCTCGACCGCCTGCGCGACGCGTTCGGGGACAACTTCGACACGTTCATGCTCGTGTCGATCGCCGGGGCGCTGCTGCTCATCGGCGGGCTGATCCTGTGGCGCGCGCTCGCCGACTCGGACGCGATCGACCGCGAGCGTGACGACTTCGTGCTCGACCGCCGCCACAAGATCGCGGCGGTCGGGCTCGGCGCGTTCGTGGGCTTCGTGCTCGGCATCACCTCGGCCGGATCCGGCACGCTGATCTCGATCGGGCTGATCATCGGCTTCCGGCTCACCCCGCGCCGCGTCGTCGGCACCGACGTGCTGCACGCCGCGGTGCTGCTGTGGGTCGCCGCGCTCGCCCACCTGGTCTCGGGCAACATCGACTTCGGTCTCGCCGGGACGATCCTCGTCGGCTCGCTGCCCGGCGTCTGGATCGGCACCGCGCTGGCGGTGAAGCTGCCCGAGCGCGGACTGCGCCCCGCGCTCGGGATCGTCCTGCTCACGTCGGGTCTCGCGCTCGTCGGCAAGGCCGGCTTGGAGGTCCCGGCCGCGGCCCTGATCGTCGTTCCCCTCGCGCTCGTCGTACTCTCCGTCGCCGTGTTGCGACGCAAGCCCCGCCCCAGCGCACGACCCGCCGTCGAGGCGGGCTCGTGACCGCGCTGGCCGCCCCCACCCACCTGCAGGCCCTCGAGGCCGAGGCCATCCACATCATCCGCGAGGTCGCGGCCGAGCTCGAGAAGCCCGTGCTGCTGTTCTCCGGCGGCAAGGACTCGATCGTGCTCCTGCGGCTCGCCGAGAAGGCGTTCCGCCCCGCGCCGGTCCCGTTCCCGGTCATGCACGTCGACACCGGGCACAACTTCCCCGAGGTCATCGAGTACCGCGACCGCCGCGTCGCCGAGCTCGGCGTCGAGCTGATCGTCGCCTCCGTGCAGGACTCGATCGACAACGGCCGCGCGGTCGAGGAGAGCGGGCCGAACGCCTCGCGCAACCGGCTGCAGACCGTGACGCTGCTCGACGCGATCGACTCGAACGGCTTCGACGCGGCCTTCGGCGGCGCCCGCCGCGACGAGGAGCGCGCCCGCGCGAAGGAGCGCATCTTCTCCTTCCGCGACGACTTCGGGCAGTGGGATCCGCGCCGTCAGCGCCCCGAGCTCTGGAACCTCTACAACGGCCGCATCAAGCGCGGCGAGCACGTGCGCGTGTTCCCGCTCTCGAACTGGACCGAGCTCGACGTGTGGGAGTACATCCGCGAGGAGCGCATCGAGCTGCCGTCGATCTACTTCGCCCACGAGCGCGAGGTCTTCGAGCGCGACGGGATGCTCTACGCGGTCTCCGAGCACGTGACCCGGTCCGAGGCCGAGGGGACCTTCGTCGAGTCGGTGCGCTACCGCACCGTCGGCGACATGACGATCACGGGCGCGGTGCGCTCGAGGGCTGCCGACGTCGACACCGTCGTCGCCGAGATCGCCGCCACGCGCATCACCGAGCGCGGCGAGACGCGCGCCGACGACCGTACGTCCGAGGCCGCGATGGAGGACCGCAAGCGCGAGGGCTACTTCTAGTGCAGTCCGCGGTGACGCCGGCCGCCGCGGCGGAGCGCACGGCGACCCGTCCCGAGCCACAGCTGCTGCGCTTCGCCACCGCCGGATCGGTCGACGACGGCAAGTCGACGCTGATCGGGCGCCTGCTCTACGACGCCAAGGCGCTGATGGCCGACCAGGTCGCCGAGGCCGAGGTCGATCTCGCCCGGCTCACCGACGGGCTGCGCGCCGAGCGCGAGCAGGGCATCACGATCGACGTCGCCTACCGCCACTTCCAGACGCCGCGGCGGCGCTTCATCATCGCCGACACGCCGGGCCACGCGCAGTACACGCGCAACATGGTCACCGGCGCGTCGACCGCCGACCTCGCCGTCGTGCTCGTCGACGCCCGCGAGGGCCTGCTGACCCAGAGCCGCCGCCACGCCGCGATCGCCGGCCTGCTGCGGCTCCCGCGCATCGTGCTGGCGGTCAACAAGATGGATCTCGTCGGCTTCGACCAGGACGTCTTCCGCCGCATCTGCGCCGACTTCCGCTCGTGGGCCGCCCGGCTCGCAGGCCCCGAGATCGCCTGCATCCCGGTCTCCGCGCTCGAGGGCGACAACGTCGTCGAGCGCTCCGCGCGGATGGACTGGTACGGCGGCCCGTCGCTGCTCGAGTACCTCGAGGGCGCGCCGGTGTCCGCCGGCGTCGCGGACGGCCCGCTGCGGCTGCCCGTCCAGTACGTGATCCGCCAGGGAGAGGTGCGCCTCTATGCGGGGCAGCTCGCCGGCGGCACGCTGCACGCCGGCCAGGAGGTCGTGGTGCTGCCCTCGGGCACGCGCACCCGCATCGCGGCGGTCGAGACCCCGGAGGGGCAGGTCGAGGCCGCCTCCGCGCCGCTGTCGGTCTCCGTCGCGCTCGAGGACGAGGTCGACGCCGGCCGCGGCACCCTGATCGCCGCCGTCGACGCGCCGCCGGCCGCCTCGCGCGACGTGCGCGCGACGCTCTGCTGGCTGGGGGAGAACCCGGCGCACCTCGGCGGGCGCTATCTGCTCAAGCACACGACCCGCGGTGAGCGCGCGCGCCTGGAGGCGATCCACCACACGCTGCAGGTCGAGACGCTCGAGCCGCGCCCCGGCGCCGACACGCTCGGGCTCAACGAGATCGGCCGCGTCTCGCTGCGCACGAGCGCCGAGCTGCACTTCGACCCCTACGCGTCCAACCGCTCCACGGGCGCGTTCATCCTCATCGACGAGGCCTCCAACGAGACGGTCGGCGCCGGCATGATCGAGGACCCGCTCGATGGCTGAGCCGGCTCGCTCGGCCAACGTCGTCTGGCAGCAGACCCAGACGACGCGCGAGGGCCGCTGGGCCGCGCTCGGCCAGGGGGGCGCGACCGTCTGGCTGACCGGCCTGCCCGCCTCGGGCAAGTCGACGCTGGCCGCGGCGGTGGAGGCGCGGCTGCTCGCCGAGGGCCGCGCGGCCTACGTGCTCGACGGCGACAACCTCCGCCACGGGCTCAACGGCGATCTCGGCTTCTCCCCGGAGGACCGGGCCGAGAACGTCCGCCGGACCGCCGAGGTGGCCGCGCTGATCGCCGACGCCGGCGTCGTCTCGCTCGCGTCGCTGGTCTCGCCCTACATCGCCGATCGCGAGGCGGCGCGCGCCGTCCACGAGCACCGCGGCATCGCCTTCCTGGAGGTCCACGTGGCGACCTCGCTGGCCGAGTGCGAGCGGCGCGATCCCAAGGGCCTCTACGCCCGCGCCCGGGCGGGGGAGCTCGACGGCTTGACCGGCGTCGGCGCCCCGTACGAGGCGCCGGAGTCGCCCGACCTCCGGGTCGTCCCCGACGAGCCGCTCGACGCGGCCGTCGACCGGGTGCTCGCGCTGCTGTAAGTAGGCTCGCTCGCCATGAGCGACGAACCCGAGGTGCGCCCCGGTCCGCCGTGGGCGATGGAGGAGATGATCGAGGCCGAGCCGGGGCTCGTCGAGCCGGTGCTCGCGACGCCGGCGCTCGACGAGCTGGCCGCGCTCGTGGCGTCCGCGCAGCCGGTCGTGCTGACGGGCTGCGGGACGAGCGAGCACGCGGCGATGGCCGGCGCGGCCATGCTGCGCGAGGTCGGGGTGCCGGCGATCGCGCGCGATGCCTTCGAGGCGCGCCTGGATCCGCAGCAGGGCGGCGTGCTGATCGCGATCTCGCACGAGGCGGGGACCGAGGCGACCCTCGCCGCCGCGGCGGCCGCGGGCGCGCGCGGCGCGCGCTGCGCCCTGGTCACGGCGCAGCCGGGGAACGCGCCCGAGGGACTGGCGACGATCGCGACGCCGCTGCGCGACACCTCGTGGTGCCACACGGTCGGCTACCTGTCGCCGATGCTGGCGCTGTACGGTCTCGCGTCGCGGGTCGCAGGGACGGCTCCGGCTCCGGCGCCGGTCGCGGAGGCGATCGCGGGGGTGATGGAGCGCCGTCGCGCGCTCGCCGAGCGGGCGAGCGCGCTGATCGGATGCTCGCGGCTGCTGGTGGTGGGCAGTGGCGTAGACGAGATCACGGGCCGTGAGCTCGCGCTGAAGGTCGAGGAAGGGGTCCACCTTCCCGTGACCCCGCTCGGGCTCGAGAAGGCCCTCCACGGCCATCTCCCGGCGGCCGACGAGCGCACGGGCCTGGTCGTGCTGCGCCTCGACCCGCGCTCGGGCGCCGAGCGCGACGCGCGGGCGGCGAACCTGCTGGCCGCCGCGCGAGTGCTGCGGATGCCGGCGGTCGTGCTGGGCGCGGACGAGCTGCCGGCGCCGGCCGAGCTCCCGCCCGTCGCGGGTGCCCTGCTCACGGGCGCCCCGGCCGCCCAGCTGCTCACGCTCGAGCTCGTCCACGCCGCGGGCACCAACCCGGACCTCATCCGCCGTGAGGAGCCCGCCTACCGCGCGGCGGCCGAAGCGGCGGGGGCGGGGTAGGGGGGACGGGGCCGGCGGGCGGGTTGTGTCGCGTCGACCACCCACCAGGTTGTGAACGCGACACGCGTGGCGCGTTGACGGCGTATACGGCCGTCGACGCGCCATCGATCGGCCCGCGGCGGAAGCGGCCGCGCTCGCACGCCACGGGATTCCCATGGACGCCCGACCCACACCGCCCTACCCAGCCGGGTTGACGTTCGCCGACCGCCTACCGCAGCCAGGCGCGCATGATCGCGTTCGTGAAGCCCAGGCCGTAGCGGAAGACGGCCGGCTTCTTCGAATGCCCGTGGAGGCGCTTGTCGACGGTCACCGGGACCTCGACGGCGGGGATGCCGCGCTTGATCGCCTCGATCATGAACTCCGACGTGTGGAACTGCTCCTGGCGCAGGACGAGCTGGGGGAGGACGGTCGCCCGGACGGCGCGATAGCCGTTGGAGCAGTCGGTCACCCGCGTCCGCGTGATCGCCGACACCAGGCGGTTGAAGAAGACGATGCCCATCTCGCGCGCGGCGTGGTTGGGCTCGGCGTGGCCGAGCACGCGCGAGCCGTGGGCCATGTCGACGGACCCGTCGAGGATCGGCTGCACGAGCGACTGCATCTCCTCCGGGCGGTGCTGGCCGTCGGCGTCGAGCGTCACGACGATCCGCGCGCCCGAGTCGACCATCAGCCGGTATCCCGTGCGCAGCGCGGCGCCGCCGCCGAGGTTGGTGACGTGCCGTGCGACGGCCGCCCCGCCCGCGCGGGCGAGGTCGCCCGTCCCGTCGCGCGAGCCGTCGTCCACGACCAGCACGGCGGTCTCGACGCCGCACACCGACGACGGGATCCGCGGCAGCACGTGGGCGATGTTGTCGACCTCGTTGTAGGCCGGGATCACCACGGCGATCTTGTCGGCGAAGCCCTCCGGCAGCCCCGAGGAGCGGAACTCCTCCCAGGCGATGCCCTCGAGCGTCGCGCTCAGCTTGCGCTCGATGCGCGCGTTCGTGATCAGCGAGCGCATCGTCAGCACGAACAGCACGATCACGGCGCCGACGGCCAGGCCGAGGATGCGCCCGCCGTTGCCGCGCCGGAACGAGAAGGCCTCCAACACGGCGTCCAGGACGTCGGTGAGCCCGACCAGCAGCAGGACCACGCCGGCGCCCAGGAGCAGGAGCACGTCACCGTTGCGCAGCGCGCGGCGGCGCCAGATCGCGAACGCCGCGATCAGCGCGCCGGTCACGACGGCGAGCAGACGGAGGGCCGAGAGGTCCATGGCGCGCGCAGACGATAGCCGCGGCGAGCCTCGATATCGTCACGCGCCATGCGAATCCTGATCCTCGGAGGCGACGGCTACCTGGGCTGGCCGACGGCCATGCGCTTCTCGGCCCGCGGTCACGACGTCTTCGTGGTGGACAACTTCGCCCGGCGGCGCTGGCACGACGAGCATTCGACCGACTCGCTGACGCCGATCCGCACCCTCGCCGACCGCATCGACGCCTGGCGCGAGGTCTCGGGGAACCAGATCCGCGCCTTCGTCGGCAACATCGAGGACGGCGAGTTCCTCGACCGCGTCGTCGCCGAGACCATGCCGGAGGCCGTCATCCACTACGGCGAGCAGCCGTCCGCGCCGTTCTCGATGATCTCCCGCCGCCACGCGGTCGAGACCCAGCGCACGAACGTGATCGGCAACCTCAACCTGCTCTGGTCGATCCGCGACCGGGTGCCGGACTGCCACCTGGTCAAGCTCGGGACGATGGGCGAGTACGGGACGCCCAACATCGACATCGAGGAGGGCTACCTCGAGATCACCCACAAGGGCCGCACCGACGTGCTGCCCTACCCGAAGCTGCCGGCGTCGCTGTACCACTGCTCCAAGGTCCACGACTCGACCAACATCCACTTCGCCTGCCGCATGTGGGGCCTGCGCGCGACCGACCTCAACCAGGGCGTCGTCTACGGCATCGAGACCGACGAGACCGCGCTCGACGAGCGGCTCTGCACGCGCTTCGACTACGACGAGATCTTCGGCACCGCGCTCAACCGCTTCTGCGTCGAGGCGGTCATCGGCCACCCGCTGACCGTCTACGGCAAGGGCGGCCAGACCCGCGGCTTCCTCAACATCCGCGACACGCTGCAGTGCGTCGAGCTGACCGTCTCCAACCCGGCCCAGCGCGGTGAGATGCGCGTCTACAACCAGTTCACCGAGCAGTTCACCGTGCTCGAGCTGGCCGAGCTGACGCGCCGCGCCGCCGCCGAGCAGGGCTACGAGGCCGGGATCGAGCACGTCGAGAACCCGCGCGTGGAGCTCGAGGAGCACTACTACAACGCCGCCAACACCAAGCTGCGCGAGCTCGGGCTCAAGCCGCACTACCTCGGCGAGGAGCTCGTGCGCTCGATGATCTCGACCATCGACCGCCACAAGGACCGCGTGATCACCCGCGCGATCGCGCCGCGCACGCAGTGGCGCCCGGGCGAGGCCGAGGCCAACGCCTCGGAGTTCAGCGCGGCTGCGGCTCAGGCGTCGCCGTCGGCCGTCTAGCGGCCCGCCGCTCGATGACGAACAGCGCCGCCGCGAGCACGGCGGTGCTGAGCGCGTAGCCCGCCTCGACGGCGAGCAGCTCGTCGGTCAGCGGCGAGATCGCCAGCCAGCCCATGAACAGCGCCGCGGCACCGAGCCACGCGCCGGCCGCGGCGGCGGCGCGTCCGCGCGCCAGCGCGGCCTGGTTGAGCGTGCCCGCGGTCAGGTGCAGGCCCATGCCGATCCCGACCAGCACGAGGCCCCAGCGGCCGTAGTGGAAGTCGCCGCCGAAGAGGATGCCCATCGCCCACGGGCCGAGGAGGGCGAGGGCGACGATCACGATTCCGGCGAAACCGGCGATCGCAGTGACGATGACCTTCAGCGCATGCTTGACGGC
The DNA here is from genome assembly GCA_036269915.1 of Solirubrobacteraceae bacterium. GTDB lineage: Bacteria > Actinomycetota > Thermoleophilia > Solirubrobacterales > Solirubrobacteraceae > DATBDM01. Next base: position 12,367 of record DATBDM010000291.1, read on the forward strand.
CGCCTCGTCGTCGGTCGTGGTCAGGCTCGAGAGGTGCGGCAGCAGCGTCGTCTGGATCGACTGGAAGAGCTGCAGCGGGGCGCGCGTGATCAGCAGCGCGTTGAAGGCGAAGCCGGCGAGCGCCGCGTTGGTGGACGTCGCGTCGACGATCACGATCGGGCCGTTGAGCAGCGCCTGCTCGGCGGCCATGACAACCAGCACGGCTCCGGCGAACTGCGCGCCGCCGCGCATCGTCAGTCCGCCGTCCTGACGCCCCTCGGCGGCCGGTTCCGCCGCGGCGCGCGCGCCCGGCCGCAGGATCGCCAACGGCACCACGATCAGCGAGACCACAGGCGCCGCGGCGATGCCGAGCGCCACGAACGACTGCCCGTGGGCGATCCCGATGGCGGCGAGCAGCGCGAACAGGCAGCGCGAGCAGGACTCGATCAGCACGAGACCGCCGTAGAGGCCGAAGCGCTGGTGGCCCGCGAGCCAGCCGCGCGCGAAGTAGGAGGCCGCGAACGCCAGCACGGCGACCACCAGCACCCAGTAGAGGGCCGCCGAGCCGTCGAAGACCTGGTTCTGGATGCGGTCGCGCTCGAGGAGCGCGATCACCAGGAACAGGGCGGCGAAGCCGAGCTGGATCCCCAGCGCCACGTGCAGCGGATGGCCGCCCTCGATGCCCTGTGCCCGCCGCACGGAGATCGTGCGCGAGAGCAGCTGCTCGACCGGCCGGTAGATCACCGAGATGATCAGGAACATCACCGACCACAGCAGCGAGATGCCCTTGTAGTCGACCTCGTTCAGCGCGTGCGAGGCCAGCGAGAAGAACGCGAAGGTGACCAGCCCGGTCACCGCGATGCCGACCGACAGCACGCGGGCGCCACGGCCGTAGGCGCGCGTCGCGGCGCCGGCGGAACGGCTCTGCTCGGGGGCGGCGGCAGCCACTAGAGACGGACCAGCGCCATGGTCCAGGGAAGGGGCGACCGCACCCGCACGACCTCGCCGTGGCGCTCGAGCAGCTCCGTGAAGGAGCGCCGGGACCAGTGGTGGCGGTGGCCGGGGGTGTTGCCGAGGTCGCGCACGTAGGCGCCGCGCGCGACGTTCAGCGCGCGCCACAACGGCTCGCGCGGAACCGAGACGAGCAGGTGCGAGCGCGCGACGCGCGCCAGCTCGGCGAGGGCGCGCGCCGGATCCTCGACGTGCTCGAGCAGCTCGATCGCGGCCACGAGGCCGAACTCGCCGTCGGCGAAGGGAAGCGCCTCGGCGTCGGCGACCGCGAAGGACGTCGCCGGGCGGCGCGCCCACTCCGCGTCGAGGTCGGCCGCGTCGACGCCCACGATCCGGGCGGGGGCGAGCGCACGCGCCCAGCGCTCGGTGAGGACGCCCTCGCCGCAGCCGACGTCGAGCAGCGACTCCGGCGCCGCCAGCGCCGTCAGCGCGTCCAGCTCGGCCGCGAAGCGGCCGACGAGCCGCCGGGCGACGGGGTTGGCCGTGGCGTACTTGTCGTAGACGTTGCCAGCGACGGCGCTCACCGGGTGACCTCGTCCTCGGCGCGCTCGAGGTGCGAGGGCTCGACGCCGAGCTCGAGCTCGATCCGCCGCACGCGCTCGGAGATCCGCTGCAGCACGATCCGCTGGCCGCTCAGCAGGTCGCCGAGCACGCCCAGCGCGGCGAGCAGCATCGCGGCGTTGAACAGCACCGCGCCGAGCAGCAGCGACTGCACGTGGCCCGAGCCGTCGCCCTCCGCGAAGAACCACAGGAAGCGACCCCAGAGCGCGAGCGCGGCGAGCCCGAGCACGGCGGCGGCGAGCATGAACACCCGCAGCGGCTCGTAGGTCGCGTAGACGCGCAGGAGCGCGACGGCGTTGCGGCGCACGTAGGTGCCGGTGGAGGGGAACAGCCGCGACGGCCGCAGCTCCGGGTTGGTGGTCACCGGCACGTGCGCGACCCCGACCGACATGCGCCCGGCCTGGATGAGCGACTCGAGGGTGTAGGTGAAGCGCGAGACGGTCTGCGTCGCGATCGCGGCGTCGCGGGAGTAGGCGCGGAAGCCCGAGGCGGTGTCGGGGACCTCGGTGTGCGACGCGCGCCGCACGACCCAGGAACCGAGCCGCTGCAGGTGGCGCTTGGTGCGCGAGAAGCCGTGGACCGTCATGACGTGACGGTCGCCGACGACCATGTCGGCCTCGCCGGCCAGGATGGGGCGGGTGAGCGCGGCGACGTCGGCGCCGCGGTACTGGTGGTCGGCGTCGGTGTTGACGATCACGTCGGCCCCGAGCTTGAGGGCGGCGTCGAGGCCGGCCTGGAAGGCCTCCGCCAGGCCCTGGTGCGCCGTGAGGCGGACGACGTGGTCGACGCCGTGGGCGCGCGCGACGGCCCGCGTGGCGTCGGTCGAGCCGTCGTCGATCACCAGCCACTCGACGGTGTCGAAGCCCGGGACGACGCGAGGAAGGTCGGCGAGCGTGACGGGCAGCGACTCCTCCTCGTCGAGGCAGGGAATCTGGATGATCAGCTTCATGGCCCGGGACCCCACGGTACCGGCTATATCCTCTGCCCCGGGCATGACAACGCTGCAGCGCACCGACTCCGAGCACCTCGCCCGGGCCATCGAGCTCGCCGAGGGCGGTCGGGGCGCGACGTCGCCCAACCCGCTGGTCGGCGCCGTCGTCGTCCGCGACGGCCAGGTGATCGGCGAGGGCTTCCACGCGCGCTTCGGCGGCCCGCATGCCGAGCGCGCCGCGCTGGCCGCCTGCGGCGACGCCGACACCCGCGGCGCGACCATGTATGTCTCGCTCGAGCCCTGCTGCCACCACGGCCACACGCCGCCCTGCACGGACGCGTTGCTCGAGGCCGGCATCGCCCGCGTCGTCGTCGGCTCCGACGACCCGACGGAGAAGGCATCCGGCCGCGGCCTGGGGATCCTGCGCGACGAGGGCGTCGAGATCGTCCTGGCCGAGGGCGAGCTCGCCGCCCGGTCGCGGCGGCTCAACCAGCCCTTCCGCAAGCACGCCCGCACCGGGCGCCCGTTCGTGCGCTTCAAGTCGGCGATGACGCTCGACGGCAAGGTCGCCACCCACACCGGCGACTCGAAGTGGATCTCCGGCGAGGCGTCGCGGGCGCTCGCGCACCGCTGGCGCGCCGAGGCGGACGCCGTCGCGGTGGGGATCGGCACCGCCCTCGCCGACGACCCGCAGCTCACCGCCCGCATCGACGGCGTCCACCGCCAGCCGCGGCGCGTCGTCTTCGACTCCGAGGCGCGGCTGCCGCTCGACTCGCTGCTCGTCCGCGGCATTGCGACCGCGCCACTGACCGTCGTCGTCTCCCGGGCGGCGCCGCGGACCGCGACCGACGCGCTCGAGGCCGCCGGCGCGGAGGTGATCGTCGCCACGGGCGAGAACGAGCCCGCCCGCGTGCGCTCCGCGCTCGTCCAGCTCGGGGCGGCCGGCATCACCTCGATCCTGCTCGAGGGCGGCCCGCGCCTCGCGGGCGCCTTCCTCGACGCCGGCGAGGTCGACGAGCTGCGCTTCTTCCTCGCGCCCGTCCTGCTGGGCAGCTCCGG
>DATBDM010000292.1:0-7729 GCA_036269915.1 Solirubrobacteraceae bacterium
CTCGTGCTCGCCGTGCGCGCGCTTCGCCTGCGCGGCCGTCCGCCGGTCGGCTCCGGCGTGCAGCGGCTCTACGCCGCGGCCACCGGGGTGCTCGACGCCGACATGCGCGACCGCCCGCTGTCGGGCGACCTCGAGGCCGCCCGCCAGCTGCTGTTCGACGACGCGCTCTGGATGGAAGAGGAGCGAATCGAATGACGGGCGCCGCGATCGAGCTCGACACGCCCCACGGCACGGCTCGGGCGCACCTGCACGGGGCCGGCGAGCCGCGCGCCGCGCTGCTGCTCGGCCATGGCGCGGGCGGCGGCGTCGCCGCGCCCGACCTGCTGGCCGCGACCGAGGCCGCGCTGGCGCAGCAGGTCAGCGTCGCGCTGGTCGAGCAGCCCTACCGCGTCGCCGGGCGCCGGTCGGCCGCGCCGGCGCACCAGCTCGACACCACCTGGACCGCCGTCGCCGAGCAGCTGCGCGACGGTCCGCTCGCCGGCCTCCCGCTGCTCGCCGGCGGCCGCTCGGCGGGCGCGCGCGTGGCCTGCCGCACGGCCGGCGCCGTCGGCGCGATCGGCGTGCTCTGCCTCGCCTTCCCGCTGCACCCGCCGGCCCGCGCGGGCGCGGAGCGCAAGACGCGGCTGCCCGAGCTCGAGGCCGCCGGCGTCCCGGTGCTCGTGGTCCAGGGCCAGAACGACCGGTTCGGGATCCCGCCGGCGGGACCGGACCGCGAGGTGGTCGTGATCCGCGGCGACCACGGGCTGAAGTCCGACAAGCCGGCGCTCGTCGCCGCCGTCAGCGCGTGGCTTAGCGAGCTCAGCGGCCGAAGCGGCTGACGAACAGCGCCGCGCGGTCCTGCAGGTCGGCCAGCAGCGCGCGCACCTCGGACAGCCCGGCGCGCAGCTGCTCGTCGCCGACCTCGACAGGGGCCATCGAATCCTGCAGCTCGACGAGCAGCGTGTCGGACTCGGCGATCGCCTCGGTCGCCTTCTCGAGGAACCCCTTGACGCCCTGCGAGGGCAGGCCCGCCGAGGCGGGTGCGAAGGTGCGGGTCGGCAGGCCATAGCGCTCGGCGAACGCCGAGTGGGTGCGCTGGGCGCGGCCGTAGGCGGACTGGACAGGCCGGAACAGGCCCTCCTCGAGCCGGTCGCCGGACTGCTCGTCCAGCGCCTCGTAGGCGGCGCCGAGCGCCGCCAGGGCGACGCCGAGCTCCTCGATCGCCAACGCGAGATCGTCGAGGAGGTTCTGCCGGGCCTCTGCGGTGACGTACGCCATGCTCTGAGCCTAGTGCCCCCGCCGCGCAATCTGGTCAACCTGAACGCCGTCGACAAGGGCTACGGCAGCCGCTCCGTGCTCCGCGGCGTCACGCTCGGCGTCGCCGCGGGCGATCGCATCGGCATCGTGGGGCGCAACGGCGACGGCAAGTCGACGCTGCTCGAGCTCGTCGCGGGCATCGAGGAGCCGGACGCGGGGGCGCTGACCCGCGCCGGCGGCCTGGTGGTGGGGATGCTCGGCCAGGGCGACGACCTCGACTCCGCCAAGACGATCCGCGCAGAGCTCGTCGGCGATCGCGCCGACCACGAGTGGATGGCCGACAAGGCGTTCCGCGACGTCCTCGACGGCCTGCTCGGCGGCGTCGAGCTGCGGCGCTTCGAGGCGGGGATCGACACGCCGATCGCGCCGCTGTCGGGCGGCGAGCGCCGTCGCATCGCGCTCGCCCGGCTGCTGCTCGACGCGCCCGAGCTGCTGCTGCTCGACGAGCCGACCAACCACCTCGACGTCGAGGGCGTGGACTGGCTCGCGCGGCATCTCGCGGCCCGCCGTGGCACGCTGCTCGTCGTCACCCACGACCGCTGGTTCCTCGACGCCGTCTGCCAGGCGACGTGGGAGGTCGCCGACGGCGCCGTGCACCGGTACGAGGGCGGCTACGCCGCGTACGTGCTCGCCCGCGCCGAGCGCGATCGCATCGAGTCGGTGCGCGAGGACCGCCGGCAGATGCTCGTGCGCAAGGAGCTCGCCTGGCTGCGGCGCGGCCCGCCGGCCCGCACCTCGAAGCCGAAGTTCCGCATCGAGGCCGCGAACGCGCTGATCGACGGCGAGCCCGAGCCGCGCGACCGTGCGGAGCTGCTGCGCTTCGCCTCCGCCCGGCTCGGCGACAAGGTCCTCGACGCCGAGCACGTCTCGCTCGCCTACGGCGACACCCAGGTGCTGCGCGACGTCACCTGGCGGCTCGGCCCGGGCGACCGCGTCGCGCTCGTCGGCGTCAACGGCTCGGGCAAGACCTCGCTGGTACGGCTGCTCTCCGGTGAGATCGCGCCGACCGCCGGGACGGTCGAGCGCGGTCAGACGGTCCGCCTCGCCCACCTCTCCCAGGACACCGCGGAGATCCCGGGCGATCTGCGCGTGCTCGAATCGCTCGAGGCGGTGCGCGGGCGCGCGACGCTCTCCGGTGGCCAGGAGATCACCGCCGCGCTGCTCGTCGAGCGCTTCGGGTTCCGCGGCGAGAAGGCGCGGACCCTGGTCCGCGACCTCTCCGGCGGCGAGCGCCGGCGGCTGCAGCTGATGCGGTTGCTGATGGACGAGCCCAACGTGCTGCTGCTCGACGAGCCCACCAACGACCTCGACATCGACACGCTGACCGCGCTCGAGGACCTGCTCGACGGGTGGCCGGGCACGCTCGTCGTCGTCAGCCACGACCGCTACTTCGTCGAGCGCGTCTGCGACGACGTGTTCGCGCTCGACGCGACGGGCTCGATCCGGCACCTGCCCGGCGGGATCGACCAGTACGTCGCGCTGCGCGCGCAGGCGCCCGAGCGGTCGGCGGGGCGGGCGGGATCGGGTCCCGTGGCGCCCGTCCGGGACGGGATGTCCGGCGGGGAGGCTCGCGAGGCGCGCAAGGAGATCGCGCGGCTCGAGCGCGCGCTCGGGCGGCTCTCGCAGCGCGAGTCCGACCTGCACGACGCGATGGCGGCCGCGGCGACCGACCACGAGCGCCTGCGCGAACTGCAGGCCGAGCTCCATGCGCTCACCGCCGAGCGCGAGGAGACGGAGGCGTCGTGGCTCGAGACGTCGGAGGCGCTCGAAGCCTGAGTACCCTCGCGGCATGACCGCCCGCACATGGCGCCAGGCGCACACGCTGATGGCGGCTTGCGACGCGCCGCTCTCGGAGTCCTCGCTCGCGGCCGCCCTGACGGCCGCGCGACGGCGCTGGGAGCCCCTCGAGAACGTCCCGCCCGCATTGCTCGTCACCCGCGACGAGCTGCACGCGGCCGAGGAGCTCGCGGCGCACCCGCTGCTCGAACTCAGCGAGGTCCGCGAGGTCTCGAACCTGCGCGAGGGATGGGCGGCGGCGTGGCTGCTCGCCGCCGCGCCCGAAGCCTAGTAGGCGGCGGGCTCGATGCGCAGCAGCGTGCGCCAGCCCGGATCGAGGCGCGCCGCGAGCTCGCGCAGCTCCTCGGCCGCGATCCCGCCGGCGACGAGCATCAAGCCGTTCACATCCGGCCCACGCGCATTGCCTAGCGTCTCCTTGAGACGCTGTGCGAGGGTGATCGCCCGGGGCTCGGGCACCAGAATCTGCACGCGGACGCGACTGGCCGAGGGCGCGAAGCTCGAGGTCATTCGCGGCACCGTACATGGCGCATCGGCGTCATCAGATCGATCGATGCCGCAACGAGCGGAAAATCGCTACGGGCGGGGTGGCAATGGCGTCGTGACGACGGCGTGCACGAGGGCGAGCGCCGTCTCCAGGTCGCGTGGATGCACGGTCTCGAAGGCCGTGTGCGTGTAGCGCGTGGGGACCGTCAGCAGCGCCGTCGGGGAGCCCGACTCGGCCAGCGCGAGGCCGTCGGAGCCGTAGCCCGCGAAGAGCCCGTCCTGCGCCGGCAGCCCGAACTCGCGCGCGAGCGCGAGCAGGTGCTGGGTGAGAAGGCGGTCGTAGACGATGCCGCTGTCGCGGTGCACCGCGATCGGCCCGGCGCCGAGGCGGGCCGGATGCTCGCGCTCCTGCACCGCGGGGATGTCGCCGACGAGCCCGACGTCGAGCGCGATCGCCGCGTCGAAGCGCTCGGCCCGCGCGAGCGCGCGCGCCCCGTGCACCCCGTTCTCCTCCTGCACCGTGGCCGCGAGCCAGACCTCGCACGTCAGGTCGGGCTCGTCGATCGCGTCGACCAGCGCATCCATGATCGCCAGCCCGACGCGGTTGTCCATGCTCGGACCGCTGAGCAGCTCGCCGATGCTCCGCACCGGGCCGGAGAAGACCACCGGCGAGCCGACGTGGACGCCGCGCGCCTCGACCGCCGCCCGGTCGGGCAGCCCGAGCTCGACCCAGAAGTCGTCGTAGCCGATCCGGTGCTCCTCGCGCTGCTCGGCCGTCAGCACGTGGCCGCTCGCGGCGGCGAGCAGCCCCTCGGTCCAGCCGCCGTCGCGGCCGAGCACCTTCACCGGCTGGCCGATCGGGTGACGCCGCTCGGGCCCCATCCGGCGATCGCCCTGGGAGCCGTCGAGCAGCAGGAACCCGTCGTCCGTGATGTGGCGCACGATGTAGCCGACCTGGTCGAGGTGCGCCTGCACCAGCACCCGCGGCCCGGACCCGCCGACGCGGGCGATCAGGTTGCCCATCGGATCGCGCCGCACCTCGGGGCACGACCGGCTCCAGCGGCCGTGGAGCAGGTCCGCGAGCTCGGTCTCGGCGCCGGACGGCGCGGGGACGGCGCACAGCTCGCTCAGCAGGGCGACGAGATCCATGCGGGGAAACCCTACGACGCGTCAGCGGACCGGTCGCGCGTCGAGCCAGCGTTCGACCGCCGTGCTCGCCCGGTCCACAGCCGCCTCGGGCGTGGCGCCCTGCTCGCGCATCGTCCGCCAGACCTCGAGATCGGTCAGCGCCCGCACGGACCAGACCGACGAGCTGTCCGGGCGCAGCGGGCGCAGCGCCTCGACGACGAGAGCCTCGAACGAGCTGTCGAGCGCCTCCATCGACTCACGCAGCGCCGGCACGTCGTCGCGCTCGCGACGCGCGGCCGTGATGCCGTCGGCGCCGCGCTCGTAGGCGTCGAAGAGCGTCTCGACCAGGCGGTGGACGCGCTCCGGCTCGGAGTCGGCGTGGACGAACACGACGGACGCCTGGCCGTCGGGCGGAAACCGCAGGCTCTCCATGAAATGCCGGCCGCGGACCGGCGCTGGGAGCGCGCCCGCGCCGAGGTCTACGTCGACGCCATCGGCTCGACTGTCGTGGTCGCGAACAGCCTGGTGATCGCCGAGGTGCTGCGCACGCCGTCGCCGGTGGGAACCGCGATCGCCGTCACGCCCGGCCACGCCGCGGTGGGCCACGCCTCCGAGCCGGACGACGTCGTGGTGTTCGCGCTGGAGGCCGACGGCCCGCGCGTGGCGCACGAGCAGGTCAGCGCGCCGCGCTGACCCGCTCAGATCTAGCGGGCGGCCTGGACCCGGATCCGCGGCCGCGCGTTGTTCACGTAGCCCTTCGGATTCCACAGCGCCGCCTCGTCCTCGGGCTGCGTGGCCGCCGAGGAGTCCCAGGCCCGCACGAGGATCTCGTGCTCGCCGGGCGCGAGGTCGACCGTGATCCGCCACTGCCGCCACCCCCACGGGCCCAGATCGTCCAGCAGCTCGGCCTGCGACCAGTGCGCGCCGCGATCCAGCGAGACGTCGACCCGGGCGACGTGGCGCTCGCCGCCTGCGAACGCGTGGCCACGCACCTCCGTTGGTCCGGCAGGGACCGTCTCGCCGTCGGCCGGGGAGAGCACGTCGGCGTTGAGCGCGACCAGGCCGAGGGGGATGCCGGCGCCGGGGCCGGGCGTGCCGTCCTCAGGCAGCAGCCGGTAGACGACATGCTGGAAGTACCCGTCCCACGGCCGCGACCGGACCTCGATCCGCTCGAGCCACTTCACGCTGCGCGCGCCGATGTAGCCGGGCACGACCACGCGCAGGGGCGCACCGTGGACCGGCGGCAGCGGCTCCCCGTTCATCGCCCAGGCGAGCAGCACCTCGGGACGGCACGCCTTGGCGAGCGGGATCGAGCCGCCGAAGGCCTGGACCGGGTTCGCCTCCGCGCACTCGTCGGCACCGACGAAGCCGGCGTGCGCGGCCTCTGGCGTCGGCCCCGCGAGCGCGAGCACGTCGGCGAGCGCGACGCCTGTCCACGTCGCGGTGCCCGTCGCGCCGGGACCCCACGGTGCCTCGCCCGGGATCTCGCGGACGGCGATCAGACCCGCCCGCCGGTTGCCGGCACACTGCAGCGTCGCCGTCTCGGTGCGCTCCCGGAACGCCTCGCGCAGCGTCGTCAACGAGAGATCGAGGGGCCGCTGAACGAGCCCGTCGACGCACAGCCTCCATGCGGCCGGGTCGATCTCCGGCACCGGCCCGTGCCCGCGCACGTAGAACGCGTCGGTGGCGGTCAGGGGACCCTCGGCCAGCGCGGCGGGTCCGGTCTCGGCGTTGAACGGCTCCTGCTCGTGGACGATCAGATCCGCCCGCTTGCCGTAGCGACGGAGGCTCATTGAGCTCGTCAACCTAGTCGGTCGCGACGTCATGCGTCGCGCGTCGGTGGCCGTCCGCGCCTGCCGCGTCGTGCACCGCCGGGTCCGGGCGCAGCGGCATCCGGCAAGATGGGCACCGGGGCGTGAACCGCGGAACACTTCTTCCGTAGCTCGTCGTGGAAGTCGACGCCAATGTGACGGCACCTGCACGCACCTGCCCTCCCCGCCAGTGGCTGGCCGGCCTCGACGGCGTCCGCGGTCTCGCGGCGCTGTTCGTGGTGGTCAATCACGTCTTCCTGCGCGCGTTCCCCGGCTATCCGGTGGACAACGCACCCTTCTGGGCGGCCCCGTTCATCTACGGGCGCTTCGCGGTCGACGTGTTCATCGTGCTGTCGGGCTTCTCGCTGGCGCTGTCCCCCGCGCGCCACGGCTGGCGACTCGACTCGGTCTCCGGCTTCACGCGGCGACGCGCTCGCCGGATCCTGCCGCCCTTCTACGCGGCGCTTGCGTTCAGCCTCGCGGTGGCGTGGCTGGGGCTCCCTCCGCCGGGGCAGGGAGCGCCCGACGCGAAGTCGGTCCTCGTCAACGGGCTGCTGGTCCAGAACCTCGTCGCCGCGCCGATCCCCGACCGGTCGTTCTGGTCGATCGCGGTCGAGGCCCAGCTGTACCTCGTGTTCCCGCTGCTGCTGGTGATGGTGCGCCGCTGGGGCGCCGTAGTCATGGTCGCCGGCGTGACGCTCGCCGTGGCGTCGGTGGGGATCCTTGCGCCGCACGTCCGGAGCCTGGACGCCCTCGTGGTCCAGTCGCCGCCCGATCTCGCCGCGCTGTTCGCGCTCGGCGTCGTGAGCGCCGGCATCGTGCGCGCGAACGGACCACGCAGGCCGTGGGCGCTGCTCGCCCTCGCCGCCACGGCACCCGTGCTCGCGCTGATCGCGTGGCAGGGCTCGGTGTGGACGCTCGACCGCCTGCTCTGGATCGACCTCGCGCTCGGGCCGGCCATCGCCTGTCTGTTGATCGGACTGGCCACCGGCCATCCGGCGCCGCTCGTGCGGGCGCTCGAGGCCCGGCCGATCCGCAACCTCGGCTCGTCGTCCTACAGCCTCTACCTGACGCACGGCCCGATCGTCGTGGTCGTCTACGAGACGCTCGTGGCCGGCCGCGTCCGCCAGGGGGTGCCGGCGTTCGCTCTCACGTTCGTCCTGGCCATCCCGCTGACGATCGTGTTCGCGCGTGTCTTCGCGTCCGTCTTCGAG
>DATBDM010000293.1:0-9214 GCA_036269915.1 Solirubrobacteraceae bacterium
TACACCGCGGCGAAGTACAACAAGCCGTTCGACCTCGACGAGATCGCGGCGCAGATCGGCTACCCGCTGTTCATGAAGCCCTACGACGGCGGCCAGTGGATCGGCGTCAGCCACATCCGCGACAGCGCCGAGCTGCACCGCGCCTACGACGAGTCGGGCCAGCGCCTGATGCACCTCCAGGCGTCGATCGAGGACTACGACGTCTTCGCCCGGTCGCTCTCGATCGGCGCGGAGACGATGGTCATGCACTTCCGGCCCGAGGAGCCGATGCACGACCGCTACGCGGTCGACCACGACTTCCTCTCGACCGGGGTCGGCGAGGAGGTGCTGACGATCAGCCGGCTGATCAATGCCTTCTTCCGCTGGGAGTTCAACTCCTGCGAGACGCTCGTGCGCGGCGCCGACGCCTACCCGATCGATTACGCGAACGCGTCGCCCGACGTCGCGCTGACGAGCCTGCACTACTACTTCCCGTGGGCGATGAGCGCGCTGCTGAAGTGGTGCGTGTTCTGCGTCGTCACCGATCGGCGGCCGCGGCTCGACCTCGACACCCGGCGCTACTTCGAGGTCGGCGACCGCGAGGACCTCTCCTACGCGGAGAAGCTCGCCGCCTACCGTGCGCTCGCCGACGAGTACTTCGAGGTCGATCGCTACCGCGACTTCTGCGACAGCCGGCTCGCCCACATCGACGAGCTGGTGCTCGACTGGATCGCCTCGCCCGACTTCGACCGCCTGCTCGTCGACACCGTCCGCTCGACCTATCCCGCGCACGAGCACGAGCGCTTCGCCGGCCACCTCCGCGGCCTCGTCGGCCAGTGGGTGCGCGAGCGCGGGGCGACGGCGACTCACAGCGACCGCTGATAGCTCCCGAACGCGCGCGTCGCCAGCCAGGCCATCAGCACGGCCAGGGCGGCGAGCAGGCCCAGGCGCGAGCCGACCGCAGCCCAGTCGACGTCCGACGACAGCGCCTCGCGGGAGGCGACGACCGCCCAGTCGACGGGGTTGAAGCGCGCGACGTCGCGCACCCACGCCGCGGCCAGCGCGACGTCCATGATCGCCGAGGAGACGAACTGCAGCGGGAGCACGATGAACTGGCTGATCCCGATCAGCGCCTCCTGCTGGCGCAGCAGCAGGGCCAGCGCGTTCGACAGCGACGCGATGATCACCGAGATCAGCGACGCCGCCACGAGCGTGACGAGGATGCCCAGCGGCGCGCCGGGAAAGCGCGCGCCGGCGACGTAGGCGATCGCGAAGACGACGAGCGTCTGCGCGACCGTGGTCAGCGCCTGGTAGGCAAGCGTGCCGACCATCATCGCCCCGCGCCGGACGGGCGAGGCGAGCAGCCGGTCCATCACGCCGCGGTTCATGTCGTCGATGTAGATCGTCCCCGCCCAGCCGCTCGAGAACAGCGCGGTCATCACGATCACGCCCGGGGTGATGAACTCGAGGTAGGAGCCCGACCCTGCCGTGAACCCGGGCAGGTGCACGACCGACCGGAACAGCTGGCCGAAGAGCAGCAGCCAGATGATCGGCTGGATCAGCGTCATCGCCGCGAACGCCGGCTGGCGCCACAGCGTGCGCAGCGAGCGCGCGGTCAGGAACGCGGAGTGCCGCAGGGCGATCGTGCTCATGCCACCACCTCGAAGCTGCGCCCGGCGTGGCGCAGGTAGACGTCGTCCAGGGACGGGCGCGCGACGGTGACCGACGCGACGCCGATGCCCGCGCCCTCGAGCGCGGCCAGCACGGCGGGGACGGCGCGCGCCCCGCTCTCGGCGCGCGCCCGCAGGCCGGTGCCGTCGGACTCCACCTCGTCGAGCCCGCGCAACGCCGCGAGCAGCTCGCGCGCGCCGGGCACCGCCTCGGCGGCGGCGAGCTCGATCTGCACGGTGTCGCCGCGCAGCTCGCGCTTGAGCTCCTCCGGCGTGCCCTCGACCACGAGCCGCCCGCGGTCGACGATCGCGAGCCGGTCGGCGAGGCGGTCGGCCTCGTCGAGGTAGTGGGTGGTGAGCAGGACGGTGACCTGCTCACCCGCGGCGAGGCGGGCGATCTCCGCCCACATCTCCGCGCGCGCCTCGGGGTCGAGCCCCGTCGTCGGCTCGTCGAGGAACAGCACGCGCGGCCGGTGCATGAGCCCGATCGCGACGTCGAGCTTGCGCGCCATGCCGCCCGAGTACGTGCGGGCGAGCCGGTCGGCCGCGTCGTCGAGGCCGAAGCGCGCGAGCAGCTCTCCGGCGCGTGCGGACGCGTCCGCACGCGTCATCCCCTGGATGCGGCCGGCCAGCACGAGGTTCTCCCGCGCGGTGGCCATCGGGTCGCTCGAGGCCTTCTGGCCGACGAGGCCGATCGCGCGCCGGACCGCCTCGGGGTCGCGGGCGACGTCGATCCCGGCGACGGCCGCGTGGCCCGAGTCGGGGCGCGAGAGCGTCGAGAGGATCCGGACGGTGGTGGACTTGCCGGCCCCGTTCGGGCCGAGCAGCGCGTAGACGCTGCCGGCCGCGATCTCGAGCGAGAGGCCGTCGAGCGCGCGGACGGGCGGCGCGGGGCGGGCGGGATAGGTCTTGCAGAGCTCGGCGGCCGAGACGGCCGCCGCAGCGGTTGGCGACATGCGGGCTCCTTCGTGGGTGGATGGGAGCCGGCCGCGCGCGTATCGTCTCTGAGTGCGCCTCGGGGCGGACCGCTCGCGGTCCGGCTCGGGTGTTTTGCCCCCGGCCGGTGTTGCCGCACCGGCCGGGGGTTCACTTCTCGGGGGGCTGCAGGGCTCGGGCCTCCTCCCCGAGATGGCGGACGGGGTCGGCGAGGATCTGCTCCATCGGCATCCCTCCGGCGCGCAGCTCGTGCATGCGCCGCCAGACGCTCGTGCCGCTGAGCGCGTCCGAGCGGATGTCGCGGGCGAGCGAGGTCGTGTACTCGAGCTCGGCGGTCAGCATCGCCCGCCGGTAGTGGCTCTCGACGAGCAGCAGGTCGGGCAGGCCGAGGTCGCGGGCGACGCCGAACGACGCGTCGAGCGCGCCGAGCTCGACGCGCAGACGGTCGCTGCGCAGCTCGAGGTTGCGGACGACCTCCTCGGGCGAGAGGCTCGGCATCAGCGAGAGCCCCGCCTCGAGCGAGGTGAACTCGCGCACCGGCGTCGAGAGCAGCTCGGCCAGCCAGTCCTCGAGCTCCTCGAGCCCCGCGTCGGTGATCTCGTAGATCGTCCGCTCGGGCCGGCGGCCGGCGCGGGTGGTCTCGCGCGGGCGGATCAGGTCGTGCCTGACCAGCTGCTCGACGACCGAGTACAGCGATCCGTAGTTGAGCTTGATCGACTGCTCCTTGCCGCGCGTGCGCAGCGTGGTGGAGATCTCGTACGGGTGCATGGGCCGCTCGCCGAGCGTGCTCAGCACGGCGAGGGCGAGCAGGTTGGACACCCGGCGACGGGTCACGACAAAACGCTCCATCTCGATTACTCGCGCCAGAGTACTCGTCCCCGGGCGTCGATGTCAAGACACTTCATTCGGCACGTGACGATTGGAACGAGCGGCGCGGGGTACGGGCGCTGTCATGGCGGGGAGGGGATGGGCATCGGCGCTGGCGGTCGCGGCGCTGCTCGCGCTGCCGGCGGCGGCGCGAGCCGCCGACGCGCCCGGCGCGCCGGGCGACGTCGCCACCTGGACGACCGGCGACAAGGACGGGATCGGGACGGCGACGAGCGCGGCGAGCAAGGTCTGGCTGACGCTCAACGACGGCGAGCTGACCGAGGTCTACGCCCCCGATCTCGGCACGCCGAGCGTCCGTGACCTGCAGTTCGCGGTCAGCGACGGCTCGAGCTTCGTCGAGCGCGAACGCGAGGACGCGACGCACGTCATCACCCAGGCCGATCCGCGCAGCCTCACCTACCGCCAGGTCGACACGTCGGGGACGGGCCGCTGGCGGATCACGAAGACCTACGTCACCGATCCCTCACGCGCGGCGGTGCTCGTCGACGTGCGCTTCGAGTCGCTCACCGGCAAGCCGCTGCAGCTCTACGCACTGCTGGACCCGGCGCTCTCGAACACCGGCGACGACGACATCGGCGGCAGCGACGGCCGCGCGCTCTACGCGTCCGACGCCCACAACGCGGTCGCGCTCGCGTCGCAGCCGGCCCCGGTCAAGCTGTCGAGCGGCTACGCCGGGACGAGCGACGGCTGGACGGATCTGAAGACCGACTTCCGCCTCGACCGGACCTACCAGCGCGCGGCCGACCCGGGGAACGTCCAGCAGATCGCCCAGCTGCCGCTCACCGGGCTCAAGGGCCACCAGCAGGCGACGCTCGCGCTCGGCTTCGGATCGACGACCTCCGTCGCCGAGGACGTCGCCGGCGCCGCCGCGAACCGTGACTTCGCGACCGTCGCGAGCCGCTACGCCGCCGGTTGGCACGCCTACCTCGACGGCCTCACGCGGCCCCGCAGCGTCGCCGGCCACACGCAGCTCTACGACGTCTCGATGATGGTCATGGCCGCGCTGGAGGACAAGACCTACCCGGGCGCGGGGATCGCGTCGGCGTCGATGCCCTGGGTGTGGGGGACGATCCCCGGCTACTCCGGGCCGTACCACCTCGTCTGGTCGCGCGACCTCTACCAGGTGGCCTCCGCACAGGCCGCGGCGGGCGACACCGCCGGGGCCGGGCGCGCGCTCGACTACCTGTGGACGCGCCAGCAGAAGAGCGACGGCTGCTTCCCGCAGAACTCCAACGTCGACGGCACGCCGCACTGGCCCAACCTGCAGCTCGACGAGGTCGCGGATCCGATCATCCTCGCGAACCAGCTCGGGCGCTCCGACGCCGTGACCTGGCAGCACGTCGAGTCGGCGGCGGGCTGCATCCTCGCGCACGGGCCGACCTCGCAGGAGCGCTGGGAGAACGCCGAGGGCTACTCGCCGGCGACGATCGCGGCCGAGATCGCCGGCCTGATCTGCGCGGCGGAGATCGCCGACCGCAACGGCGCGAGCGCGGAGGCGGCCGGCTACCGCGCGACCGCCGACGACTGGCAGAAGGCGGTGGCCGGCTGGACGCGGACGACGAACGGCCCGCTCTCCAAGCAGCCGTACTACCTGCGCCTGACGGTCGACGGCAAGGCGAACGCCGGCACCACGTACACGATCGGCGACGGCGGCCCGACGATCGATCAGCGCCGCATCACCGACGCGAGCTTCCTCGAGCTCGTCCGCCTCGGGGTCAAGCCGACCGACGACCGCGACATCGTCTCGACGTTGCCGGTCGTCGATCGCGAGCTCGGCGTCACGACCCCCTCGGGGCAGTTCTGGCACCGCTACGAGTACGACGGGTACGGCGAGACGCCGGACGGTGGCCCGTTCCCCGGCCCGGGCAACCGCGGACGGCTGTGGCCGCTGCTGGCGGGAGAGCGCGGCGAGTACGAGCTCGCCGCCGGTGCGCCGGCGCGCGCGGCGCAGGCACGGCTGGACTCGCTCGCCGCGACCGCCGGGCCGGGGCTGATGCTGCCCGAGCAGGTCTGGGACGACCAGGCGCCGGCGGGCGCGAAGCCCGGCACCGGGACGTTGTCGGCGACGCCGCTGGCCTGGACGCACGCGCAGTTCGTCCGGCTCGCGTGGTCGATCGATGCCGGTCGCCCGGTCGAGCGCCCCGCGGTCGTCGCGTGCCGCTACGCGTTGCGGTGCCGCTGATCTACCCGCGCGGCGGCCAGTCCCCGAGCGGGTGGCCGAGCTCCCACTCGTGCCCGAACGGATCCACGATGCGGCCGAGCCGCCAGCCGTGCTCGTCGGCGACGGGCGCCGTCTCGGTCGCGCCGGCCGCGACGGCGGCGCGTTGGGTCCCGGCCGGGTCGTCGACGAGCAGCAGGGTGCGGCTCGTGCGACCGCCGATCGCCTCCGGGCTGAAGCGCTGCATCGCGGTCGAGGCGGTCGCGACCCAGAACACCGCATCGCCGACCGCCAGCTGAGCGACGATGTCATCGCCGGCGCCGACGCGGTGCAGCACCCGCGCGCCGAACGCGGCCTCGTAGAAGGCGACCGCCGCGGGCGCGCGCTCGACCCACAGCTCGGGCTGGATGCCGGTCATCGCGCAGCAGTATCCAGGGCGACTCGGGTGGACGCCCGTCGGAGTCGTGTGATGCATTGGTCAGGTTTCCTGTTCGGTGCTCCGAGACAGGAGCGATGGCTCTCAGCGACGGCACGCCGGGTGGGAGCGCCCGCCGCGAGCACGAACGGAGGCGGCACGCGCGCGAGCAGCGCGTGCGCGACCGCTACCCGCGCACCGGGGGCGTGCTGTTCGCGCTGAGCGACGCGCCGCAGCACGAGACCGCGTGGCGGACGGGCGCCGAGGGCGAGGTGCGCGTCGCCCGTGCGCTCGAGCGTCATCTGCGCAAGCACGACACCGTGTTCCTCTTCCACGACCGCCGCATGCGCGGGACGCGCGCGAACATCGACCACCTCGCGGTCGGGCCCGGCGGGATCACCGTGATCGACGCGAAGCGGCTCAGGGGGCGTGTAGAGGTGCGTCGCGACCGCGGCATCCTGCGCCCGCGCCGCGAGCGGCTGTTCGTCGCCGGCCGCGACAGGTCCAAGCTCGTCGAGGGGCTGCTGCGACAGGTCGACGCGGTCCGCGAGGCGTTCCCCGCGGCCGACGTCCGCGGCGCGTTCTGCTTCGCCGACGTCGAGGGGCTGCCGACGTTCGGCCGTCTCACCGTCGCGGGGCTCGCGCTCTGCGGGCCGCGCGGCGCCGCGCGACTCGCACGGCGCGAGGGAAGCCTCGATCCGGGCGCCGCGCTCGACCTCGCGCGCGACGTCGAGCGGCTCTTCCCGCCGGCGTAGCGGCGGCGCGGCGCGCCGGGCGCCGCCGAGTTGCGACCGCGCAGAATTGGCACGACTCCGTCACGGATTCGGTGCAGTCCGCGCCCCACGCGTCACGCGATCGCGGGGATGGTTCGGCCCATGCCGACTCACCCCAGCCATGCCGAGGTCGAGGGGCGCATGCGTGCGCTGATCGACGACGCCGGAATCGCGCCGCCCGACGAGGTCGAACACGCGCCGACGTCGGTCGTGCTGTTGTGGCACGAGCACAAGCTCGCGGTCGTCGTCGACCTGGATGAGGAAGGAGCGCCGATCAGCCCCGAAGCCTGACCATCCGCTCCGGCCGGGTCGTGGCCCCGCCTATCCTGGTTCGAATGGGGTCGAACGTCGAGTCCTCCGGTTCGAGCGAGCTTCCCCGCGAGATCACGCCGCGCCGGATCGCGCTGCGCGGCCTGGAGGTCATCGGCTTCCTCGTCGTGCTCGTGCTCATCGCCGTGCTGGCGCCAGGCCTCGGCGAGGTCCGGAGCGCGCTCGAGGGCGCGGAGCCGAGCTGGATCGTCCTCGGGGTCGCGTTCGAGTTCCTCTCCTGCGTGTCCTACGTGCTGATGTTCGGGCCCGTGTTCTGCCGGAGCATGTCGTGGCGCACGAGCTGGGAGATCGGCTGGGCCGAGCTCGGCGTCGGCTCGATCGTGCCCGCGAGCGGCGCGGCGGGCGTCGCTCTGGGCGCGTGGATCCTCGCGCGCCGAGGGATGCCGGCCGAGCGGGTCGCGCGCCGGTCGGTCGCGTTCCTGCTGCTCAAGTCCTCCGTGAACTTCATCGCGGTCGCGGTCCTCGGCGCGCTCATGGCCGTCGGGTTGTTCGGTCCCCCGTTGTCGCTGCTGCTCACCGCGCTGCCGGCGGCGCTCGCGGCCGGCTCGCTGGCGCTCGTGCTGGCCGTCCCGCGACTCGGGCCGGGGGAGGACCCGCCGCCCGACGCGTCGAAGCCGCGGCGCTGGCTGACCTCGGCGCGGCGCGCGATCATCACCGGCACGACGGAGGCGATCGAGATCCTCCGCTCGCGCGATCTCCGCGTCCTGGTCGGCGCCGTCGGCTACTGGGCCTGGGACAACGCAGTGCTGTGGGCGACGTTCCACGCGGTCGGCGCGAGCATCCCGATCACGGTGGTGCTGATGGGCTACCTGATCGGGCAGCTCGGCGGCCTTCTGCCGATCCCCGGCGGGGTCGGCGGCATCGACGGCGGCCTGATCGGCACGCTCGTCGTCTATGGCGCCCCCGCGGGCGTCACCGTCGCCGCCGTCCTCGCCTATCGCCTGATCCTCTTCTGGGTGCCGCTGCTCGGGGGCATCGGCGCGTTCGCCTCGCTGCGCCGCGGGATGCACGACCGCGAGCGCCGCGACCTGCACGAGCCGGCGCCCGTCTGACTCAGGCGCTGCCGGCGCGCGAGTCGACGAGCTCCTGCGCGCTGCGCATCGCCGGGTCGGCCGGTCCGCCGCCGTTGGTACGCCCCAGCCCCTCGGCGACGCGACGGCCGATCTGCTCGTCGACGCGGGTCCAGTAGGCGATCACGCGCAGCTGCATCTCCGGGGTGACCTGGTCGGAGGCGTGGCCGACGATGCTCGCGACCAGCGCGTCGCGCTGCGCGTCGCCCATGACCTCGCGCACGAGCGTCCCGGGCTGGCGGAAGTCGTCATCCTCGGCGTGCTTCTCGTAGGCCGTGCGGACCAGCTCCGCGCCCTCGACGTTCCAGGCGATCTCGCTCGCCAGGCGCGGGTCGGCGACGGGGCCGCCGTAGGAGTTCGGCGCGTAGACCGGCTGGGCGCCCGCGTGGCGGTAGGTCATCGCGCCGTCCTTGTTGTACGAGTGCACGGGGCTGTGCGCGTGGTTGACCGGGAGCTGCTCGTAGTTCGGCCCGATGCGGTGCAGGTGCGTGTCGTGGTAGGAGAAGATCCGCCCCATCAGCATGCGGTCGGGCGACAGGCCCGTGCCCGGCACGAGGTTGGACGGGTTGAACGCGGCCTGTTCGACCTCGGCGAAGAAGTTCTCCGGGTTGCGGTCGAGCACGAAGCGGCCGACGTCGATCAGCGGGTAGTCGCCCTGCGGCCAGACCTTGGTCAGGTCGAACGGGTTGAACCGGTAGTCCGCCGCGTCGGCGAACGGCATCACCTGCACGCAGAAGCGCCACTCCGGCGCGTTGCCGGAGGCGATCGAGTCGTGCAGGTCGCGCCGGTGGTGGTCGCCGTCCTCGCCGGCGAGCCGCGCGGCTTGGTCCTCGCGGAGGTTCTCGATGCCCTGCACGGTCTTGAAGTGGTACTTGACCCAGAAGCGCTCGCCGGCGGCGTTGATCCACGAGTAGGTGTGACTCGAGTAGCCGTTCATGTGGCGCCACGACGCGGGGATGCCGCGCTCGGACATCAGGATCGTGACCTGGTGCGCG
>DATBDM010000294.1:0-9178 GCA_036269915.1 Solirubrobacteraceae bacterium
CGCCGCGGCCGTCCGCTCAACTCACCGCGGGCGCGGGCTGCCGCGCGCGATCGTCGAGCGCGGCGCGCAGCGCCTCGGCGGCGATCTCCAGCGTGCGGTCGACGTCCTCGACCGTGTGCGCCGCGCTGATGTGGCTGCGGCCGAGGTTCTCGGGCATCTCGAAGACGCCGCGGGCGACGAGCTGGCGCCGGTAGGCGCCGAACAGCGCGGCATCGTTGCGCAGCACGTCGTCGTAGGTCTCCAGCGGCCCATCCATGAAGCACAGGACGAACAGCGAGCCGTAGCCGCCGACCACGGCCGCGATGCCCTCCGCGTCGGAGATCTCGCGCAGCCCGTCGCGCATCCGCTCGCCGAGCGCGAAGACGTGCCGGTGCACGCTGCCGTCCTCGAGCTCGGCGATCGTCGCCAGCCCGGCCTCGACCGCGACCGCGTTGCCGTTGTAGGTGCCGCCGAAGTGGACGTCGCCGTCGGGGTTGGAGTTGAAGTGCTCCATCAGGCGCTCGCGGCCGGCCACCGCGGCGAGCGGGAACCCGTTGGCGATCGCCTTGCCCAGGGTGGTCAGGTCCGGCGTCACGCCGAACGCGCCCTGCGCCCCGCCCAGGCCGTGGCGGAAGCCGGTGATCACCTCGTCGAAGATCAGCACGATGCCCTCGCGATCGCAGAGCTCGCGCAGGCCGGCGAGGAAGCCCGCACGCGGCAGCAGCCCGGGGCTGTTGTGGGCGATCGGCTCGACGATGATCGCCGCGATCTCCTCGGGGTTCGCCGCGACGGTCGCGCGGACGTCGTCGAGATCGTTGAACCGGCACACGAGCGTCGCGTCGATCGCGCTCTCGAGCATGCCGACCGACTGCGGGTCGCGGCGTCCGACGAGCTCCGGGGGTGAGAGCACGTTGCGGAGCACGTAGTCGTGGAAGCCGTTGTAACAGCCCTGGAACTTCAGGATCTTCTGGCGGCCGGTGACGCCGCGCGCGAGCCGGATGGCGTGGTAGGTCGCCTCCGATCCCGAGTTGCAGACCACCACCTGCTCGGCCGACGGGACGTGGGCGACGATGCGCCGGGCCAGCTCGACCTCGCGCTCGGTCACGCCGACGCCGAACAGGACGCCGTCGGCGATCGCGGCGGCGACGCGGTCGATGACCGCCCGGTGGGCGTGGCCGAGGAAGATCGCGCCGTACGCCGCGTGGTAGTCGACGTAGCGGTTCCCGTCGAGGTCCCAGACGTAGGCGCCGCGTCCGCGCTCGAAGCAGACGCGCGGGGTGCTGCGGCGGCGGCAGGTGTTGACGCCGCCGGGGATCACGGTGGCGGCGTCGTCGAGCAGTCGTTCGGACGCGGTGGGCATGCGGGCTCCAGGCTCGGTCGTTTCGCGGTGAGCGAGTGATTCAATCACTCGACATCCGATGACGCAACCGCTGGACGTCGCCTCATCGCATCACCACCCCCGACGCCTCGAGCGCCGCGGCGAGCTCGTCCTCGGTGACGTCGTCGGCGATGACCGTCTCGCCGAGCGCCACCGGCAGCACGTAGCGCAGGCTGCCGGCGCGGATCTGGCGGACCTTCTCCATCGCGGCGACGAGCGCCCCGCCGTCGAGCGCGGTCGCGAGGTCCGCCGCGCGGGTCGGCAGGCGGCAGCGGCGCAGCAGGTCGATCAGCCCGTCGAGCAGCCACGGCTCGGTCCATCCGCGCGCGGCGGCGATCCGCGTCTCGACCACCATCCCGAACGCGACGGCCTCGCCGTGCAGGACGCTGCCGTCGTACGCGCTGAGCGTCTCCACCGGGTGGCCGACCGTGTGGCCGTAGTTGAGCGGCCGCCGCAGATCGACCTCGTACGGATCCCGGGCGATCAGCGCTGTCTTGATCGCGGCGGCGGCGCTCACGAGACGCTCGAGCGCGACGACGTCGCCGGCGAGGATCGCGTCGGCCCGCTCGTCGATGAAGGCCCACAGCTCGGGCGAGGCGATGACCGCCTTCTTGATCGCCTCGGCCAGGCCGGCGCGCATGTGCCGCGCGCTGGTCGAACGGAGGAAGCCGACGTGGGCGACGACGCCGATCGGCTGGTGGAAGGCGCCGAGCAGGTTCTTGGCGCTCGGGTGGTTCACGGCGACCTTGCCGCCGAGCGCGCCGTCGACCTGCGCCAGCAGGGTGGTCGGCAGGTTCAGGTACGGCAGGCCGCGCATGTACGCGCTCGCCACCCAGCCGCCCAGGTCGGCGATCACGCCGCCGCCGAAGTTCACGAGCACGTCGCGGCGCGCGAGCCGGGAGCCGGCGAGCCAGTCCCACAGCCCGCAGGCGCGCTCGAGGCTCTTGCTCCCCTCGCCCGGCGGCACGGCGTGTACCAGCGGGTCGGCGTCGCAGGCGCGCAGATGCCGGATCAGCGCCGGGCCGTACAGCGCCTCGACCGTCGTGTCGGTGAGGACCGCCACCGAACGGCCGGCCACGAGCTCGGCGACGGCATCGAAGGCCGAGTGGGCGTCGGTCGTGACCTGGACCGAGTACGCGTCGCGTCGCTGCGCCTCGGCGCGGACGGTGGCGCCGGGCCGCGGCAGCGCGATGGCGTCGCGAACCTCGAGCCCCGTGTGCGTCAGCTGCATGATCGTGCCCCCTGGTCGATGGGAGCCGAGCCTGGGCCGCCGGGACGGGCCGCGCCATCCTCCGACGGGCCGGCGTGGGGACGAGCGGGTGCCGGCCGTTCAGTCGCCGCGTGGGGCGCGCCCCACAACGTCCTGCATGGCGGCACGGGCGCGCTCGGGGTCGCCCGCCAACACGCCCTCGAGCACCTCGTGCAGGGCGCCATCGGGCGGATCGGCGACCGGGGCGAGCCCGCGCAGCGCCACGGCCACCGCTGCGAGCGGCCGGTTGCGCGCGATCCGGCCCAGCTCGGTGATGAACGCCCCCTCGGGCGCACTCTCCCCGAGCGCGCCGCCGAGCGCCGCTCGGTCGACGCGGCTGGCGTGCTCCGCCGCGAGCGCCGCCAGCTCGGGCTCGACCGTGAAGCGCGCGTGGCCGATCTCGCGCCCGAACCCGGCCCGACCGCGCGCGCTCAACAGCGCGGCGGCGACGGTCGCGTCGAGGACGTTCCAGCTCGACGGCGGCTGCACGATCGAGCCGCGGCCGTGCCTGACGATCGCCACGCGGCGCTCCTCGAGCGCGCGCAGCGCCTCGCGGGCGGTGCCGCGGTTGACGTCGTACAGCTCGGCGACGTCGACCTCCTTGGGCAGCCGGTCGCCGGGCGCGAACTCGCCGGCGACGATGCGGTCGAGGAGGGCCTCGACGACGTCCTGATGGCGGCGACGAGGCATCGGGTGATCGAATCATCCCTTACCGAGTGAGTCAAACATTCGATCACCTGCCTGACCATCAGTTTGCCGCAATGGCTCTTGAGCAATGGGGGCGAGTCGCGCTAAACATGCTCCATGCCGACGTGCGATCCCGCCACCGGCGCCGTGCTCGTCGTGGATCCGCTGCCGCTGTTCCGTGACGCGCTCGCGCGGGTCGTCCACCGGTCGCCGGCGCTGCGAGTGGTCGCCGAGGTCGCCGACGGCGCCGCGGCCCTCGAGGCGCTGCGCCGGCTGCGCCCGGGGCTCGCGCTCGTCTCGGCTCACGACGGGGCGCTCGACCCGCTCGCCCTGGTGCGCCGGATCGACGAGGAGCAGCTGCGGACGCGCTGCGTCGTCGTCCTCGCGCTGCGCGAGCGCGAGCTGGCCTACGCCGCCCTGGCCGCCGGCGCGGCGGGATGCGTCACGCGCTCGGCCGAGCCCGCCGAGCTCCTTGACGCGCTGCGCGCCGCGGCCGCGGGCGGCGTCCACCTCGCCCGCGAGCTCCATGCGCCGGTCGTCGAGGAGATCCGCTTTCGCGAGCACGCCCGCGGTGCGCTGCTGAGCGAGCGGGAGGGGCAGGTCCTGCGTGCGGTCGCCGCGGGGCACACGGCCGCCGTGATCGCGCGCGACCTCCACGTCGGCGTGACCACCGTGAAGAGCCACATGGGCAGTGCGTACGGCAAGCTCGGCGTCTCGGACCGCGCGGCGGCCGTCGCCGTCGCGATGCGGCGCGGCCTGCTCGATTGACGACACCTCCGAGTCCCTCGCGCTTTGAGGTATCGGCTATAGACGGACTGGCTGTGCTCCCGAAGCATCAGGCCCGGTGCAGGGCCGTGAGCAACTCGGAGCGAACATCCGCCGTGCCCGCCGGGCGGCGGGGCTGTCGCAGATGGCGCTCGCCGACCGCTGCGGCGTGCACTTCACCGAGATCTCGCGGCTCGAGCTCGCCGACCGCGATCCGCGCCTGACGACGATCCTCAAGGTGGCGCGGGGGCTCGACGTGACACCGAGCGAGCTGCTCGAAGACGTGCGCTGACGCGCCGGCGGCGGCCCGCACGCGGCGTACGCCAGACTCGTGCGCCCATGGAGCTCCGCCACCTCCGCTACTTCGTCGCCGTCGCCGAGGAGCTGCACTTCCGCCGGGCGGCGGATCGCCTGCACATGTCCCAGCCGCCGCTGAGCCAGCAGATCCGCGCGCTCGAGGAGGAGCTCGGCGTCACGCTGCTCGAGCGGACGCAGCGGCGAGTGACGCTGACGGCCGCCGGCTCGGCGTTCTACGAGCGTGCGCGGGCGATCCTCGACGCCGTCGAGGACGCGAGCCGGCTCGTCAAACGCGTCAACCGCGGCGAGGTCGGGCGCCTCGCGGTGGGGTTCGTCGGGTCGGCGATGTACTCGCTCGTCCCCGAGGTGCTCGGGACGTTCGCGTCGCGCTATGGCGACGTCGACCTGCACCTGCGTGAGCTCACCACCGCCGCCCAGCTGCGCCAGCTCGAGAGCGGGCAGATCGACGTCGGCTTCATCCGCCCGGCGTCGCAGCGGCCCGGGCTCGCCTTCGAGACGGTCGAGCGCGAGCCGGTGGTCGTCGCGCTGCCGGTCAGCCACCCACTGGCGAAGGAGCCTTTGCTGGACGTCGGGCAGCTCGCGGGGGAGACGCTCGTTCTGCTCGGCCGCGAGGACTCGCCGGGCGTGCGCGACTCGCTCGCCGGCGCGACGGACCTCGTCCACGGCGACGTGCAGGAGGTGCGCGAGATGCAGACGGTGATCGCGCTCGTCCGCGCGGGGGTCGGGATCTCGCTGGTGCCGGAGTCCGTGCGCGCGCTCGCCCGCGAAGGCGTCGTGTACCGCGAGCTGCCGGCCGGCGGTCCGAGCGTCGAGCTCGCCATGGCGTGGCGGTCGGAGGACCGCTCACCCGTGCTGGCGGCGTTCCTGGAGGTCACTCGCGAGCGCGTCGCGGAGGCGATGGCGGCGCGTCGGCCCCCGCCCGGAGGAGAGTGAGGGCGGAGGCCGGCGCCGCAGTGACGTCACGACGGAACCGGGGAGGAGAGATATGTCCGGCACCGCTGCGGGTGGGGAGCCACCTAAGCGTCCCGAATGACTCTATGGACCGCCGTGCGATTCGTCCAATACCCGGTTGGTCGCCCTGTGATAGCTCCCGCCTATCAGGATGTGGTCGTCGAACCGGACGGCGCCGCGCCCTGGGGCGGCGTGCCGCCCCGCGCTGGCGACCCGGCCTGCGGCATCGCCGACTGCATCGCCTGCTGGACCTTGGCCCGGGAGATGCCGAGGGCCTTCGCGAGCGCCGCGGACGGGTCGCCGGTCGGCCGGCCGCCGGCCGGGTCGACTCCATCGCCGAGCGCAGCTTGGCGACGGAGACACCCAGGGCGTCGGCGAGCGACTTCAGCTGCGTCGCCGGGGGCGTGCCCGGACCGGCCTGCGTCTGCGCAGCGGCGCCGGTCGAGCCGGTCGAGGCCGAGCCCGTCGAGGACTGGGTCGCGGAGCTGCCGCAGCCGGCGAGCGCGATCACCGCGCTGGCGCCCAGCAGGGCGGCGGAGTGCTTGAAGGGGACGTGCACGATGGGACTCCTGTCTGTCGGTGATGGGTCAGGGCGCGCTCGGCGGCGGGCCGAGCTGGGCGGCGCCGGGCGGGCCGCCGCCGAAGCCGCCGAAGCCGCCGGAGGCGGTGGAGGCGGTGGAGGCGGTGGCGGGCAGCGAGGCCTGGGACACGGCGTAGCCCCCGAGGAGGGCCACGCAGGCGGCGGCGAGCAGCGCGGCGGCGCGGCGCGAGCGGGGAAGCGCGCTCATGCCTGCACCTCGTAGAGCGTGCCGGTGGTGACGCCCGCGTTCTTGACCGCGGTGCCGTGCTGCGTCACCCAGGTCGTGAGCGCCGAGGAGCTCGAGCCCCCCGGCCCGCCCATGCCGCCGCCGGAGACGAGCACGTAGCGCAGCTCGCCGCGGGCCACCATGGCCGCCAGCTGGGAGACGGTCGGCGCCGGGTCCTGCCCGCTGAAGCCGCCGATCGTCACCACCGGCTCGCCCGTGGAGAGGATGATGCTCGCCGTGGTATGCGATCCGGTCGCGGCCACGAGGTACTTCGCCGCGCCCTGGTGGGACTTCAGGTAGGCGATCGTGGTCGCGCTCAGCGACCCGCCGCCGCCCGGCCCGCGCATTGCGGCGCCCGAGGACGACGGGGATCCGCCGGTCCGGACGCCGGTCGGGCGCGCGCCGCCGCCCGGCCCGCCGAAGGAGGCCGACGCGCTCGCCGGGCCGGCGCTGACGTTGTTGCCGTCGAGCGAGCGGCCGGCGGTGGCGACGCTGTAGGCCGCCGGCGCGGCGCCGACCGCGACGACGGCGGCGACGGCCGCGATCGCGAGCCCCCGGCGCCCGAGGACGCCGGGGACGCGCAGTGCCACCGAGGCGAAGACCGCCGCGCCCGCGAGGACGGGGATGATCCAGTGCAGCGCCGGAGCGAAGGTCGGCGTGCGCTGGAGCAGCGCGACCGACACCCAGGCGGTGGCGAGCACGGCGACGTCGAGCGCGGCGAGCCCCGCCCACGAGCGGGCGGCCCAGCGCCACAGCGTCACGCCGCCGGCGCCGGCCAGCGCGGCGACCGCGGGCGCCAGCGCGCTCACGTAGTAGGGGTGGAAGATGCCCTGCTGGGTCGAGAAGATCGCCACGTGGACGAGCGCCCACAGCCCGAAGAGGATCCAGCCGGCGCGGCGCAGGTCGGTGCGCGGCGCGCGCCGCGTCAGCCACAGCCCCGCGACGAGCGAGATGCCGGCGAGCGGGAGCAGCCACGCGATCTGGCCGCCGACCTGCGCGTTGAACATGCGCCACAGCCCGGCCGCGCCGCCGAACGACGCGCCGCCGCCTCCGCCGTTCTCCCCGAACACGCGGCCGAAGCCGTTGTAGCCGAGGATCAGCTCCCAGACCGAGCCGTTCGTGCTGCCGCCGATGTAGGGCGCCGAGGCTGGCCACAGCGTGACGGCGGCCGGCCAGGCGGCGCTGACGACGACCATCGCCACCCCGGCGGCGGCCAGCTGGCGGAGGCGGGTGAGCAGCCGCGGCGGACCGGCGACGGCGTATGCGGCGGCGAGCGCCGGCACGACCATCCAGCCCTGCAGCATCTTCGTCATGAAGGCGAGGCCGACGATCGCGCCGCAGAGCACGAGGTGCCTGGTGCGGCCCGACTCGAGCGCCCGCACGAGCATCCAGGCCGACGCGACGAGCAGCAGGACGAGCAGCGCGTCCGGGTTGTTCACGCGCCCGACCGCGACGGTGATCGGCGTGATCGCCAGCGCGGAGGCGGCCAGGATGCCGGCGTGCGGGCCGAACACCCGTCGCACCGTGGAGAACAGCAGCCCGACGGCGCCGACCGTGCACAGCGCCTGGGGCAGCAACATGCTGAAGGACGAGAAGCCGAGCGCTCGAGCCGAGAGGCCCATGAGCCAGATCGCCAGCGGCGGCTTGTCGACGGTGATGAAGCTGCCGGGATCGAGCGATCCGAAGAACCACGCCTTCCAGCTCTCGCTCGCCGACTTCACCGCGGCCGCGTAGTAGGTGTTCGAGTAGCCCGAGCGGGTGAGGCCCCAGAGCACGAGCAGGGCGGACGCCGCCATCACGCCGAGCAGTGCGGGGCGCACCCAGCGCGGGTCGGCCTCGCGGGCGAGGGCAAGGGGGCGCGGGGGGCCGGCGGCGGACGCGCGGCGCCGCGCGAATGCGGGCACGGTGGCGGACATGCGGTCAGCCTCGGCGGCGCGCGTGCGGGAGGGCTGGGCGACACCTGGGTGGTTCCTGAGAGCGAGCGGGTACGGGCGACGCCATGACCGTCCCGGAGATGCCGCTGCACCCGAGCATCGGATTGGTCCTGCACCCACGGCGCGATCCCGGCGAGGTCGCCGGCACGATCGTCGACTGGGCGCGCTCGCACGGCGCCGAGGTGCTCGTCCGCGCGGACGACGCCGGCCGTGTGCCCGGCCGCGTGCGCGCCGTACCGGAGGCCGAGCTCGCCGCGGACGCCGACGCGCTCGTCGCCCTCGGCGGCGACGGCACGATGCTCGGCGCCCTGCGGCTCGCGGCCGCGCGGCCGGTGCCCGTCCTCGGCGTCAACCTGGGGCACCTCGGGTTCCTCGTCGAGGTCGAGCCGGGCGAGCTGAGTAGCGCGCTGGACCGGCTGGAGATGGGCGAGTTCGAGGTGGAGGACCACCCGGCGCTGATCCTGAGCGCGGGCGGGGTGGAGATGGTCGGCTTCAACGACGTCGCGCTCGCCCGCGTCCCCGGCGACGGCGCGGTGCAGGCCGCGCTCACGGTCGCGGGCCGCGCGTACGGCCGCTACCGCTGCGACGCGCTGATCCTCGCCACGCCGATCGGCTCGACCGCCTACTCCTACGCCGCCGGCGGCCCCGTCGTCTCGCCCATGCTCGACGCGGTGATCGTCTCGCCGGCCGCACCGATGGCGGGGATCAGCCGCCCCATGGTCATGTCGGCCGGCGAGCCGATCGGCCTCGAGCTGCTGACCGAGAGCGGCAGCCCGGCGCTCGAGGTCGACGGCACGGTGCTGCGCCGCGCCGCGCCGGGCGAGTCGATCGGGGTCACCCTGCGGCCCAACGCCGGTCGCGTCGTGCGGCTCGACGTCGACCGCTTCCAGCGGCGCAACCAGGTCAAGCTGAGCCTGCTCGACCTGCCGTTCCTGCCCGAGGACGTGCGCGACCTCGCGACCGGGCCTCCACCGCCGCTCGAACCTACGTAATCCGTCCAAACGGAGCTTTGGCGCTTCCGCGGCAGTTCGCGCGCGCGATACTCGCCGCGATGAGCGCCGGGGCGCGGGCCAGGAGGGCCCGGACATGGGGGTGGGGATCCGCGGTGCTC
>DATBDM010000295.1:0-5290 GCA_036269915.1 Solirubrobacteraceae bacterium
GCCGAAGCCGGCGGCGATCAGGATGAGCCCCCAGATCAGCCAGATCCAGCCCCACGCGGTGAAGTCGAACACCAGCAGTTGACCGTTGCGGATGGCGTAGTACTCGTCGTTGAGCAGGGCGGTGAGGCCCTGGAGGATGTCGAAGAAGCCGGTGAGGACCAGCATGATCCCGGCGAACGCGATCCATCCGCCCCACGCCCCCGAAGGCTGGGCGCCGGATTCCGGCATGCGAGCGCTGCTCATGGTGCTTCCTCCTATGGTGTGTCCCGGGCGCAGCGGAAGCCGACGTTGCCGGCCGTGCTGTCCGGGGTCTGGGACATCCGCGCCGCGACGCGGTAACGGTTGCAGTAGGACTGGTGGCAGAGGTAGGAACCGCCGCGCTGGACGCGCCGCTCCCCGGTGGGCGGTCCGGTCGGATCCTGCCGGGAGGCGGTCCGGTGCCAGCCGACGCTGAACCAGTCCGCGCACCACTCCCACACGTCGCCGGCGACGTCATGCAGCCCGAACCCGTTCGGGGGGTAGCTGCCGACCGGTGATGTGCCGACCCAGCCGTCCTCGGCGGTGTTGGAGACCGGAAACTCTCCCTGCCAGATGTTGCAGCGATGCTCGCCGCCAGGGGTCAGCTCGTCGCCCCACGGGTAGCGGCGGCGCTTGAGCCCTCCGCGCGCGGCGTGCTCCCACTCAGCCTCGGTCGGCAGGCGCTTGCCCGTCCACGCCGCGTACGCGGCCGCGTCGCCCCAGCCGACGTGCACGACCGGGTGGTCGAGCCGGTCGCCGATGTCCGAGCCGCGGCCCTCGGGGTGCAGCCAGGTGGCGCCGTG
The DNA here is from genome assembly GCA_036269915.1 of Solirubrobacteraceae bacterium. GTDB lineage: Bacteria > Actinomycetota > Thermoleophilia > Solirubrobacterales > Solirubrobacteraceae > DATBDM01. The sequence continues at coordinate 822 of DATBDM010000295.1, forward strand.
CACCTGCCGCCACCATGGCATCCCGGCCACCGCGCGGGTGGGCGGGAAGTCGTCTGGAAGCAGCATCGCGAAGACGAACGACCAGCCGTAGCGCTCGGCGTCGGTGACGTGGCCGGTGGCCTGGACGAACTCGGCGAACGCCTCGTTGGTCACGGGGTCGCGGTCGATCGCGAAGGCCGACAGCCGCACCCGGCGGACAGGTCCCTCGCCGTCCTCCGGGAAGCCCTCGACGGCGTTGCCGCCCATCAGGAAGTCGCCGGCCTCGAGCTCGACCATGTCGCTGCTCCGGCGCGCAGGCGCCGGATCGACGACCGCGCCCCGATCGACCACCGCGCCCCCGTCCGGGGGCGCGGCGCGGTCTCCGCGCGAGGGCGCGCAGCAGCTCAACGGCGCCTCGCTCAGCGGGTGCCGGCGGCCGCGAGGGCGCCGGCGAGCGACTCCTCGGCTTCGTTGTCGAGCGAGCTCTGGATGATCTCGCCCTCGATCTTGATCTGGGGCAGGATCTTGTCCATCGATGCCTCGCGGACGAGGAAGATGATCGCCGCGCTGCCGGGTTCGAGCTTGGCGCCCAGCTCCTTCATGAACTTGTCGTCGACGCCGTAGTCGCTCATCGCCCCCGCGGCCGCGCCGCTCGCGGCGCCGATGGCCATGCCGAAGAACGGCATCAGGAAGATCAGGCCGATCAGACCTCCCCACAGCGCGCCCGAGGCGGCGCCGGCGCCGGCCATCGACGGCTGATGCAGCTTGATCTTGCCGTCCGGACGGTGCTCCACGACGACCATGTCGTCGAGCTCCAGGACGTGGCTCTGCACGGCGCGGGCGGCGTTCGACGCCACTTCCTGCGCCGTGGCGACGTCGGGATAGGCGATGGCGACGAGGTCGCTCATTGTCGTTCCTCCTGCTCGAGGTGGGTGATCGGCGCCATCGTCCATGCGCCGGGGGTGGCACGGCATCACCCCGACCGGGTGATGCCGTCCCACCCACGCGAGGCCCACAGTCGGCGCATGAGCGAGAAAGGCCCTGCCGCGTACATCGCCGAGTTCGTCGGCACGTTCTTCCTGGTGCTCGCGATCTGCGGCGTGGTGTCCGCGGGCGCGCCGCGCGGGGTGACGGTGACCGACCTCGGCCTCGTGCACACGTTCGCGCTGATGGTGATGGTCTACGCGATCGGCTCGATCTCGGGCTGCCACGTCAATCCGGCGGTGACGGTCGCGCTCACCGCGGTGCGCAAGATCTCCGGGCGCGACGCGGGGATCTACATCGCCTGCCAGCTCGCCGGCGGCATCTGCGCCGGCCTGCTCGTGAAGGCGTTCTTCAACCTCCGTGGCGGGCTCGTGAACTTCGGCGCGCCGGCCCTCGCCCCCAGCTACCTGCACGGCGGGAGCGTCTGGCTCGGCTTCCTCGCCGAGGGCCTCGGCGCCTTCGCCCTGACATGGGCGGTGATGGGCACCGCGGTCAACCCGGCGGCGCCCAAGGGCGTGGCGGGCATCGCGATCGGCGGCGCACTCGGCTTCTCGGTGATGATCTTCGGCCCGGCGACGGGCGGCTCGTTCAACCCCGCCCGCTGGCTCGGGCCGTCGCTCGCCTCCGGCCACTGGACGGACTGGTGGATGTACATCCTCGCCCCGATCGCAGGCGCCGTCGGCGCCGCCTTCCTCTACCGCCAGGTGATGGAGCTCGACGCCCGGGTGCTCCCGGCCCAGCCGCCGTCGCGCGGTGAGTCCGCCGCGGCTCACCCGCCCGTGACCACGGATTGAACGGCGACCGCGCCGTCACCCGAAACGGGTGAGGCGACCCCGCCGGTTTGCGAAAATACTGTCGGGGCGATGACGAGCGCCGAGCCGATCGAGCTGGCCGGCACGAAGTTCACGGCGCCCCACGTCCCTGCCGCGATGATCGAGCGCCCGCGGCTGCTGGGCCTCCTCGACCGGGGCACCGAGTCCGCGATGACCCTGTTGGCCGCTCCCGCCGGCGCGGGCAAGACGGCACTGCTGAGCGCCTGGGCCGGCGCGTGTCACGACCGGTCCGTCGCGTGGTTCTCGCTCGAACCCGCCGACGGCGACCGGCGCCGCTTCCTGCGCGGGCTGCTCGAGGCGATCCGCCGTGCCGGCGTCGGCGACCCGCTGGCCTCCGTGGCCGTGCACGCGAGCGAGCCCGTCGACCTCATCTGGCCGGCGCTCGTCAACGGCCTCGAGGGTCTCGAGCGCGCGCTCGTCGTCGTGCTCGACGACCTGCACGAGATCCGCGATTCGGCGGTCCTCGCCGACCTCGACCGGCTGCTGCGCCAGCCCCCGCCGAGCCTGCGCCTGGTGATCTCGACGCGCGCCGACCCCACGCTGCGCCTCTCGCGGCTGCGCGTCGCGGGCGCGCTCCAGGAGCTGCGTGAGGCCGATCTCGCCTTCCGCCTCGAGGAGGCCGGGCAACTGTTCCGCGCCTCGGGCGTCGAGCTCGAGCGCACGCTGGTCGAGCAGCTCTGGCGGCGCACGGAGGGATGGGCGGCGGGCCTGCGGCTCGCGGCGCTCACCCTGCGCACGCATCCGCAGCCGGAGAAGTTCGTCGCCGACTTCGCGGGCGACGACTCCACCGTCGCGGACTACCTGCTCGCCGAGGTGCTGGCCCAGCAGCCGCCGGAGGAGCGCGACTTCCTGCTGCGGATCTCGATCGTGGACCGGGTGACCGGCGACCTCGCCGACGCGCTGACCGGCCGCAGCGACTCGGAGCGCATCCTCGCCCGGCTGGAGCGCGAGCACGCGCTCCTCTCCTCCACCGGCGGCGGGCGCGCCTGGCACCGGCTGCACCCGCTCTTCTCGGAGCTGCTGCGCTCCGAGCTGCGCTATGAGGCGGCGAGCGAGGTCGGCGGCCTGCACCGTCGGGCGGCATGCTGGTTCGCCGAGCACGGGCGCCCGCCCGAGGCGCTCCGGCACGCTGCCGCGGCCGAGGACTGGGAGATGGTCGGCGAGCTGGCCGGCAAGCAGTGGATCCCGCTGCTGCTGCGCGGAGAGCTCGAGTCCTTCCAGACCGTCTTCGCCCAGCTGCCCGACGAGCGCGCGACCGCCGACCCGGAGCTCGCCCTCGCGATGGCGGGCGTCGCCGTCGACCGCGGCGACGAGGCGGCCGCCGGGCGCTGGTTGGGCGTGGCCCGTGACGCCCGCGACGTGGTGATCGCCGAGCGCCGCCAGGACTTCGAGCTGGCCATGGCGACGGTCGGCCTGCTCCGCAGCCGCCTGCGCGGCGACACCGGCGCCGCGCTCGCGCACGCGCGCGCCCTGCTCGCGCCCGGCGAGGGAGCCGATCCCCACGCCGTCGGCGACGACCACCTGCGCGCGCTCGCGCTCTCGAACCTCGGCATCGCCGAGCTGTGGGCCGGCGACGTCGAGGCCGCCCGGCGGGACCTGTCCGAGGCACGCGCGGCCGCGACCAGCGCCGGGCTGGACTGGGTCACCACGAGCTGCCTCGCCTACCTGAGCGTGGAGGCGCTGTTCTCCGGGCGCCTCGCCCGCGCCGAGCGGCTCGCGGGCGAGGCCGAGGCGCTCGCCGCCCGCCGTGGATGGTTCCGCACCTTCCCCGTGGGCATCGGCGCGGGCGTGCGCAGCTCGATCGCCCTCGAGCGCAACCGCATCGAGGACGCCGAGCGCTGGTTCCGGCGCGCCGAGGACCTCCTGCGCGCCTCGCCGGAGCCGCCGTTGCGGATGAGCGTCGAGCTCCAGCGCGCGCGCCTGCTCGCGGCACGCGGCGAGGCCGAGGCCGGCCTCGAAGCGCTGCTGGACTCCGTCGAGGCGGTCCGCGGCTGGCCGATGCTGCCCTCGATGCTGGGCGCCGCCGCCGCGCTCGAGGCGACGCTGCGCGCGTCGCTCGGCGAGCTGGCGGACGCCGAACGGAGGCTCGCGCCGCTCGCCACCGGCGGCGACGGGACGGCGGAGAGCGCGGCCGGCCTGGCCGACCTGCGGCTCAAGCTCGGCGAGCCCGAGGCCGCGCTGGAGACGCTCGAGCCGTACCTCGGGACGCCGAGCGGGCCGTTCGAGATGACCCAGGTCGACCTGTGGGTGATCGCCGCGCTCGCCCACGACGCGCTCGCCGACCACGATGCCGCCGCCGCCGCGATCGAGCGGGCGCTCGACGGCGCCGAGCCCAGCACGCTGCGGCGCCCGTTCATCGCCCAGGGAACCGCGATCGTCCCGGTGCTGCACCGACAGCTGCGCCGCGGCACGGGACACCGCGCGCTCGTCGAGGACCTGCTGACCAGCATCGAGCACCCGACCGGCGGCCGGGTGCCGTCGATGCTCGCCGAGACGCTGTCCGAGCGCGAGGCGGCCGTGCTGCGTTTCCTGCCGACGATGATGTCCAACCAGGAGATCGCCTCCGAGCTGTTCCTCTCGGTCAACACCGTCAAGACCCACCTGAAGGCGATCTACCGCAAGCTCGACGTCGTCGACCGCCGCGCCGCCGTCGGCCGCGCGCGCGAGCTCTCG
>DATBDM010000296.1:0-10656 GCA_036269915.1 Solirubrobacteraceae bacterium
CGTCGGCCGCCGCGCGCTGGATCCACCTCGCCGACTCGGACGCCCGCCCCGAGATCGTCCACGTCTGCGACGCCAACCCCGACGTCCTGTCCTGGTACGAGCGCCTCGATCCGCAGCCGCGGCGCTCGACCGACTGGCACGAGCTGCTCGCCGACGAGGAGGTCGAGGCCGTCTACTGCGCGGTCCCCCACCACCTCCACGCCGAGCTCTATCCCGCGATCCTCGACGCGGGCAAGCACCTGCTCGGCGAAAAGCCGTTCGGGATCGACCTGCCGGCCTGCGAGACGATCATGGCCGCCGTCGAGCGCCATCGCGACCTGCTCGTGCGCTGCTCGTCGGAGATGCCGTTCTTCCCGGGCGGCCAGGCGGTCGCGGACTGGATCGCCGCGGGCGCGTTCGGGCGCGTGCTCGAGGTCCGCAGCGCGTTCCTGCACTCGAGCGACCTCGACCCGGGCAAGCCGATCAACTGGAAGCGCCAGGCGCGCTTCAACGGAGCGTACGGGTGCATGGGCGACCTCGGGATGCACGCGCTGCACCTGCCGCTGCGCGCGGGCTGGACGCCGCGCAGCGTGCGCGCGATCCTCTCCGATGTCGTCACCGAGCGGCCCGACGCGGACGGCGAGCTGGTCCCCTGCGACACGCCCGACAACGCGGTGCTGCTGTGCGAGGCCGAGCACGACGGCCACCCGTTCCCGCTGCGCCTCGAGACCAAGCGGATCGCGCCCGGCGAGGCGAACACGTGGCGGATCGAGGTCGACGGCACGCGCGGCTCGATCGCGTTCACCACGAAGCTGCCGAAGACGTTGCGCACGATGAGCTACGAGCCTGGCGGCCCGCAGGAGTGGCGCGTACGCGACCTCGGGTCACGGTCGGCATACCCGACGATCACCGGCCCGATCTTCGAGTTCGGCTTCGCCGACGCGATCCAGCAGATGTGGGCGGCGTTCCTCGACGAGCTCGTCCACGGCGACGCGATGAACGGCCCGTTCCGCTGCGCGACGCCGCAGGAGGCCGCTGCCACGCACCGCGTGTTCACAGCGGCGCTGGAGTCACACGCGCAGGGCTCGGTGGTGGCGCTGTGAACGTCCGCGCGTCGTAACGCCAGAACGCCGGCAGCGCGGCCGCGATCGCCCCGCTGCCGGCCACGCACAGCACGCCGCCGGCGACGACCGAGGCGCGCAGGCCGACCAGCGACGCCGCCGCGCCCGCCTCGGCGGTCCCGAGCGTCGGGCCCGAGGCCCACGAGAGCATCTCCACGCCGGCGAGCCGGCCGCGCAGCGCGTCGGGGATCGTCTCGTTCCAGATCACTCCGCGGAACAGGCCGGAGATCTCGTCGGCGGCGCCGGCCAGCGCGAGGAACGCGAGCGCGACCCACAGCGCGCCCGAGAGGCCAAAGGCGGCGATCGCGACGCCCCAGCCGATCGCGGCGAGGACGACCGCGCGGCCGTGGTGGTGCACGCGCGCCGACCAGCCGCTGGTCAGTGACGCGATCACCGCGCCGGCGGCCGGCGCTGCGTAGAGCAGGCCGACGACCGCGGGATCGCCGAGCCGGGTCGCGAGGGCCGGGAACACCGCGAGCGGCATGCCGAAGAACATCGCGGTCATGTCGACGGCGTAGGTGCCGATCAGCTCGGGCCGCGAGGCCGCGTAGCGCACGCCGGCGACGACGGAGCGCACGCTCGGCGGCTCGGCGTCGGCGGGCGGCGGCGGCGTGCGGATGACGGCGAGCGTGCCGAGCGCCACGACGAAGCTCGCGGCGTCGACTGCGTAGGTGGCGGCGTAACCGGCCGCGACGATCAGCAGGCCGGCCAGCGCCGGACCGCCGAGCGCTGCCAGGTTCCATAGCGCGGACTTGACGGCGAACGCGGCCTTGAGCTCGTCGCGCGCGACCAGGCGCGGCTCGAGCGCGTCCAGCGGCGGCCGCCGCAGCGCGTCGCATGCCGCCGACAGCGCGGCGGCGACGAACAGTGCCCAGGCCGCCGGGTGGTCGAGCAGCGCGTTGGCCACGAGCCCGAGCGCCACGATCAGCGCGCCGATCTCGGCGAGGGCGATCAGCCGGCGGCGGTCGAACGCGTCGGCCAGCGCGCCGCCGACCAGGGCGAGCAGCAGGATCGGGATGAACTCGGCCACGCCGAGCAGCCCGACGGCGAGCGTCGAGTGGGTCAGCGCGTAGCACTGCACGGGCAGCGCGACGAAGGTCATCTGCGCCCCGCACATCGAGACGAACTGGCCGAGCGTCAGGAGGCGGAACTCGCGCCGGCGCCGCAGCAGCCCGACGTCGAGCGCGACCGCGCGCAGAGCGCGTCGCATCCGCCCGTCGGCACGCACCTCGGCCATCGCCGCGCGAGCATAGCCCTCCCATGTTCGACTCAAGACGAACGAGCGCCGGCCGATCTCCCCGTCCGTACCCCAGTCGACCACGGATGGTCCCGCAATGCCCACTCACCAGCTTCCCGCAGCGCTCACCGGCATCCGCGCCAAGGTGATGGTCGCGCCTGCGCTCATCCTGGTGCTCACGGCTGCGCTCGGGCTGGCAAGCCTGTCCGCGCTGAGCGGCGCCGCCGACCGCAGCGCCGCCTCCGAGCGCGCGGCCGCCGCGATCGAGACCTTGCGGGATTCGAACTCGCGCCAGTTCGAGTCAGACCGCCTGCAGTACCTGGCGCTGCGCGCGAGCTCGACGAAGGCTGAGCGCGCCGCCGCCGCCGAGTCGCTCGCCGTGCTCAAGGAGAGCCTCGACGGCTACCGCGCGTTCGCCGCGCGCAGCACCGGCGCCGCGCGCGCCGGCGCCCTGCGCCAGGCCGCCGTCATCGGCGCGATCGCGGCCGACCGCCGCCGTGTGCTCGCGTGGCGCGGCAGCGTGGCCGCCGGCACGCCGATCCCCGCCTCGGTCACGCGCCTGATCGACGCGCTCGAGGCGCGCGTGGACAGCGCGGACGAGCTCAACGACACGCTCGTCACCGCCCAGTCCAAGCTCGACGTGGGCCTCGTGAGGGACGCGCGCGCCGCGGAGCGCAACGGGTGCCGGCTCGTGCTCGTGCTGCTGCTCGTCGCGCTGACCGGCGGCCTCGCCGTCGCGCTGCTCGTCGCCCGCGCCATCCGCCGCCGCGTCATCGGGCTGCTTCGCCGCCTGCACGCGCTCGAGGTCGACGGCGTCGCGTCGCTGCATCAGGGCCTGCTGGCCCTCGCCGGCGGCGACCTGACCGTCGCCGCCGTCTCCCCCGACGCGCCCGAGTCCGAGCGCGGCCGCGACGAGATCGGCCGCCTCGCTGCCACCGTCGACGACCTGGTGCGCGCCACGGCCCAGTCGATCGGCGCCTACAACAGCGCCCGCGGCCAGCTCGGCGCTCTCGTCGACGACGTCCGCAACTCGGCCGGCGCGGTGTCCACCGCCTCGACGCAGGTCGCCGCCACGTCCGACGAGGCCGGCCGCGCCGTCGGCGAGATCGCCATGGCCGCCGGCGACGTCGCCTCGGGCGCCGAGCGGCAGGTCCGCATGGCCGACGCCGCGCGCGTCTCCGCCGAGTCCGTGGCACGCGACGTCGCCGAGGCGGCCTCGAGCGCCCGCGAGACGGCCGAGGCCGCCGGCGAGGCGCGCGCCGCCGCGCGCGAGGGCGTCGGCGCCGCCGAGCGCGTCGCCGTCGCGATGGACGGCGTCCGCGAGGTCTCCGAGGCCGCGGCGTCGGCGATCGGCCAGCTCGCCGACCGCTCCTCGCGGATCGGCACGATCGTCGCCACCATCACCCAGCTCGCCGAGCAGACCAACCTGCTCGCGCTCAACGCCGCGATCGAGGCCGCGCGCGCCGGCGAGCAGGGCCGCGGCTTCGCGGTCGTCGCCGACGAGGTGCGCAAGCTGGCCGAGGGATCGCAGGCCGCCGCGGCGGACATCGCCGCGCTCGTCGGCGAGATCCAGGCCGAGACCGGCCGGGTCGTCGGCGTCGTCGAGGACGGCGCCCGCCGCACCAGCCTCGGCGCGGAGACCGCCGCGGAGGCGCGCGCCGCCTTCGAGCGCATCGACGGGGCGGTCCGCGACATGGCCGAGCGCGTCGAGCTGATCGCCACCGCCGCCGAGCGCATCACGCTCGGCGCGGTCTCGATGGAAGAGGCGATCACGGGCGTCGCGACGGTCGCCGAGTCCTCCTCGGCCTCCTCGGAGCAGATGTCGGCGAACACCGAGGAGACCTCGGCGTCGACGCAGCAGATCGCCGCCGCCGCGGGCGAGCTGGCCCGCACGGCCGAGGGCCTCACGGGCCTCGTCAGCCGCTTCCGCGTCGGAGCCTAGCCCTCAGCCGAACCGGGACCCGCGCGTCGCGGCACGGATCGCGGCGCGCGAGCGGGGGAAGCGCCCGAGGTCGAACGGCCCGCCGGGGCGCGAGCCCTGGTTGTAGACCAGCATGCGCGCCCGCCCGTGGCCGGCGACCCAGCGGAAGAAGCGGCCCACGAAGGCAGGGTCGTCGCGGTCCCAGAGCGCCCACTCCCCGAACGCGAACGGCTTGCCGGGGAAGGCCTTGTAGAAGCGCTCGAGCCCGCTGAAGTTCGGGAAGCGCGAGTAGAAGTCGGTCGAGATCCAGTCCACCCAGCGCGAGCCGGGCCAGTAGGCGCGCGGCGCGTTGCCGGGGACGTCGGGCGCGCCCGCGACCTGGGGGCACCAGACGAGCGCGACCTGCGCCGCCGGCAGCGCGCCGCGGCCGGTCGGCGGCAGGCGCAGCGCGCGCAGCGTCGCGTCGACGCGCGGGCCGCCGCGCAGGATCACGGCCATCCGCCGCCACGCGCGCTTGAACCAGGTGGTCGAGTGCGCCGCGCCGCGCCGCCCGGAGGCGCCGTAGGCCGAGTACGCGTTCCAGTAGGCGTTCATCTCCCCCAGCGGCCGCACGTAGACCGGGCCGCCGGCGGCGGCGATGCGCCGCTGCAGGCCGAGCAGCCAGCCGTCGCCCTTGCCGCGGGCGATCGCGCGCGGCGTGATCCGCTCCGGCAGCCCGTTCCCGGCCGCGGTCGAGATGTGCACCATCGGCCTCGCGCGCAGCGCGGCGGCGCGCTCGAACACGTAGCCCGGGTCCTGCCCGAACATCGTGAAGCTCTGGAACACGGCCGGAGCCCTGCCGGTCGCGCTGCGGAACGCGCCGTCGGCGGGGCGCCCGGCGAGGCCGAGCATGACGTTGCCGCGCGGCGGTGCGTAGGGCGCGGCGGCGGCCGGGACGGCCGCCGCGAGCGCCACCGGCAGGGCGATCGCGAGGATGCGGAGAGCGCGCATGGCGCCGCAGGGTAGTCAGACCGTGACCGCGCGGCCCTCGGCGGCCGAGCGGTAGAGCGCCTCGATGGCGAGCGCCTGGCCGAGGGCGTCCCTGCGGCCGAGGCGGGGCTCGCCGCCCTCGCGCACCGCGCGCGAGAGGTCCTCGACCTCGAGCGCGTACGGGTTGACGACCTCGACCTCGAGGCGCTCGCGCGAGCCGTCGGCGCGCACGAGCTCCGGTCCCGGGCCGGGCGCCTTCCAGGGATCGTCGACCAGCAGCCGCGCCTCGGAGCCGGTGACCTCGAGGAACGAGCGCGGCGCGCTGTCGAAGGCGCACTCGAACGTGCCGAGCACCCCGCCGCCGAAGCGCAGCAGCGCGCTCGTGCGCGCGTCGACCCCCTCGCGGTCGACCGTCTCGCAGCTCACGCGCTCGGGCTCGCCGCACAGCAACCGCAGCGCGCTCACGCAATAGCAGCCGACGTCCATCAGCGCGCCGCCCTCGAGCGCCGGGTCCCAGCGCACGTTGCCGGCGTCGGGCAGCGAGAACGAGAAGGCCGCGCGCACCTGGCGCAGATCGCCCAGCGTGCCGTCGCCCGCGAGCCGCGCGACGAGCTCGGTCTGCGGGTGGTAGCGCCACATGAACCCCTCCATCAGCAGCCGCTCCGCGTGCGCGGCGACGTCGTAGGCCTCGATCACGTCGGCCGCGCGCCGCGACATCGGCTTCTCGCACAGCACGTGCTTGCCGGCCCGCAGCGCCGCGACCGACCACGGCACGTGCAGCGCGTTCGGCAGCGAGACGTAGACCACGTCGACCTCTGGGTCGGCGAGCAGCGCCTCGTAGGAGCCGTGCGCACGCGGGATCTGCTGCTCGGCCGCGTAGGCGGACGCCGACGCCTCGCTGCGCGAGGCGACGGCGACCAGCTCCGCGCCGTCCGCGGCCCGGATCCCGGCGATGAGCGCCTGGTTGATCCGGGCCGTGGAGAGCAGTCCCCAGCGGACGGCGTCCGTCATGCTCGTCCGGACGAGGCGCGCCCCTTCCGCGAGATCGAGTCGACCGCGACGGCGAGCAGCAGCACGGCGCCGGTGACGACGAACTTGGTGCCGGCGGAGAGGCCGAGCAGGCCGAGACCGTTGTCGATCGAGCCGATCACGAGCGCGCCGAGGATGGCGCTCTTCATATGGCCGCGGCCGCCGAACAGCGACGTGCCGCCGATGACCGCCGCGGCGATCGAATAGAGCAGGATCTGGCCGCCGCCGGAGTTCGTATCGACCGAGCGCAGCCGCGAGGCGAGGATGATGCCGCCGACCGCCGCCATGAACGAGCACAGCGCGAAGCAGGCGATCTTGATCCGGTCGACGTCGATGCCGGCGCGCCGGGCCGCCTCCTGGTTGCCGCCGACCGCGTAGATGTGGCGGCCGAACCGCGTGCGGTTGAGCACGAAGGTCCAGAACACCAGGAACGCGGCGACGATCACGCCGACCCACGGGATCCCGCGGTCCTGGTTGGCGACCGCGGTGACGATCGCGAGGATCACGAGCAGCAGGCCGACGCGCAGGCCGACGAGCACGAGCGGCTCGTTCGGCAGGCCGGCCTTGGCGCGGCTGCGCATGCGCGCGAACAGCACGGCCGCGTAGAGCGCGGTCACCGCCAGCACGAGCACCCACGAGAGCGCGTCGCTCATGAAGTTGTTGGCGAGCCCGATGACGAAGTCGTTCTGCAGGATGACCGTGCCGCGGCTGCCGATCAGCAGCAGCACGACGCCGTTCCAGCCGAGCAGGCCGGCGAGCGTGACGACGAACGACGGGATGCCGAGCTTGGTGACCAGCGTGCCCTGGAACACACCGATCGCGGCGCCGGCGCCCAGCGCGAGGATCACCGCGACGAACGCCGGTGGAACGCTGCCGTCGGGCGTCAGCAGCAGCGCGACGAGCACGCCCGCGACGCCCGAGACGTAGCCGACCGAGAGGTCGATCTCGCCGAGGAGCAGGACGAAGACGATGCCCATCGCGACCAGTGCGTAGGCCGCCGACTGGACGATCAGGTTGACGAAGTTGCCGGCGGTGAGGAAGTTCGAGTTCGCGGTCTGGAAGACGATCGCGATAATGATCAGGCCGAGGATGATCGGCAGCGAGCCGAGCTCGCCGCCGCGCACGTCGGTCCACCAGCGGCGGGCGTAGTCGCCGAGGCCGTTGCCGCCCTCGGGCGAGCGGGGCGCGGCAGCCGTCGGGTCCTGCGTCGCGGCGCTCATGCCGGCACCCCCTGGCCGGGCACGTTGGAGAGCTGGCCGGCGGTGATCGCCTCGACGACCTGCTGCTGGTTGGTCTCGGAGACCTTGTACTCCTGCACGTTCTGGCCGAGCCGGAGCACCGTGACCGAGTCGGCGGCCTCGAAGACGTCGTGGAGGTTGTGCGAGATCAGGATCACGGAGAGGCCCTGGTGGCCGAGGCGCTTGACGAGCTCGAGCACCTGGCGGGTCTGGGCGACGCCGAGCGCGGCGGTCGGCTCGTCGAGGATCACGACCTTGGAGTTCCACATCACGGCCTTGGCGACCGCCACCGACTGGCGCTGGCCGCCGGAGAGACCCGCGACCGTCTGGCGCACGCTGCGCAGCGTCGTCACCGAGAGCCCGGCGAGGGTCTCCTTGGCCCGAGCCTCCATGGCCGTCTCGTCGAGCCGGTGGAGGCCGTCGACGTCCTCGCGCCCGAGGTACATGTTCTGCACCACGTCGAGGTTGTCGCAGAGCGCGAGGTCCTGGTAGACGACCTCGATCCCGAGGCGCGCCGCGTCCTTGGGTCCGTGGATCGATACCGGCTCGCCGTCGAAGAGGATCTGGCCCGAGTCGATCGGGTGGATACCGGCGATGCACTTGATCAGCGTCGACTTGCCCGCTCCGTTGTCCCCGACGAGGGCCATGACCTCACCGGCGGATACGTGGAAGTCGACCTCGTAGAGGGCCTGCACGGCTCCGAAGGCCTTGGATACCCCTCGTAGCTCGAGAACGGGCGTGTCGCTCACTGCTGCCTCCTCCTCCTCCTGGTCGGACGCTCCCCGGGGCAGGTGCCCCGGGGAGGTCCCTGTGGGTCCTACAGGCCGACCTTCGAGCAATCGGCCGCCACCTTGCCGGCGCAGATCTGTTCCTTCTTGGGGAAGTCGATCTCGCCAACGTACTGCTTGATGTTGTCCTTGGTGATCGCGACCGGGGTCAGGAGCACCGACGGCACCTTCTTGGAGCCGTTGTCGACCGAGTCGGCCGGCGCAGGCGGAGTCTGACCCTTCGCGAGCGCGATGGCCAGCTTGGCGGCCGCGTCGGCCTCCTTCTTGGTCGCCTTGTAGACGGTCATGCACTGATCGCCCGTGACGATGCTCTGGACGCCCTGCAGCGTCGCGTCCTGGCCGGTGACCGGGATCTGCGGCAGCTTGCGCGCCTTCAGAGCGGAGATCACGGAGTTGCCGAGGCCGTCGTTGGCCGCGAGCACACCCTGGATCTTGTTGCTGGTCTTCTGGAGCATCTGCTCGAAGATGGTCAGCGCCTTCTGGTTGTCCCAGTCCGGGACCGACTGGTCGGCGGCCTTCTTGAGCTTGCCCGAGCTGTAGAGCGGGTCGAGGACCGAGTTGTAGCCCTTCGCGAACAGGGTCGCGTTGTTGTCGGTCGGGGAGCCGTTGAGCTCCGCGATCGACTGCCCGTTCGTGTTGCCCAGGCACTTCACGAGACCCTGGCCCTGCAGCTGGCCCACCTTCTGGTTGTCGAACGAGACGTAGTAGTCCGCGTTGCCCTTCAGCGTGAGGCGGTCGTAGTCGATGACCTTCACGCCACGGGACGCCGCGTTCGCCTCGATCGCCGCGCCGGAGCCCGAGTCGAGGTTCACCAGCAGCAGGACCTTCGCGCCGTTGGTGATCGCCTGCTCCGCCTGCTGCTGCTGAGCGGACTTGTCACCCTCGGCGTTCTCGATCGTCGCGTCCACGCCGGCGGCCTTGAAGGCCTGGCCCAACAGCGGACGGTCGTAGGTCTCCCAGCGAACGGACGACTTCGTGTCCGGCAGGAGAACGGCGACCTTGCCCGGGGAGCCCGAACCACTCGAGTTGCCGCTCGAGGAACTCCCGCTTGAGCCGCTGTTGTCGTTGCTGGAACCACATGCACCCGCGGTCAGCGCGAGTGCGCCTGTAGCGGCCAATGCCGCCACACGCCATGCCACCTTGTGCACAGCTATCTCCTCCTCCGTAGGGGTCTTGACATCGATTCGGGAAGCAGGGTCCGGTCGGCCTCGGACACGACCAGGGCGACGGCGCCGAGCACCTGCGCGCGGTCGCCGAGCACGCCGGCGACGAGCCTGGCGGCGCCCGCGGCGGCGGGGAGCGCGGCGCGGTTGATCGACTCGCGCACGCCCTCGAGCAGCAGGTCGCCGGCGGCGGCCAGATCGCCGCCGACGACGACGAGCTCGGGGTTGAGGACGTTGAGCAGGTCGGCGACGCCGCGGCCGATCGCACGGCCGGCGTCGGCGATCACGCGCCGGCAGCCGAGGTCGCCGTCGCGGGCAAGGCGCAGCATGTCGGCGACGGTGAGGTCCTCGCCGTGGGAACGGTGCAGCAGGTCGGTGAGCGCGCCCGACGCGGCGAGCGTCTCGAGGCAGCCGCGGTTGCCGCAGCGGCAGACGAGGCCCTCGGGGTCGACGAGCACGTGGCCGAGCTCGCCGGCGAGGCCGGAGGCGCCGCGATAGAGCCGGCCGTTGAGGATCAGGCCGGCGCCGATGCCCGAGGAGACCTTGATGTAGACGAGGTCGGAGGCGTCGCGCGCGGCGCCGAAGGCGGCCTCGGCGAGCGCGCCGAGGTTGGCGTCGTTGTCGACGGCGATCGGGAGGTCCAGGCGCACGCGCATCTCGTGCGCGGCGGCGACGCCGACCCAGCCGGGGAGGATCGCGGCCGAGCCCACGACGCCCGAGGACTGCTCGATCGGGCCGGGTAGGCCCATGCCGGCGCCGATCACCTGCGAGCGCTCGACCCCGGCGTCCGCGAGCGCCTCCGTGACGAGGTCGGTGGCCGCGTCCAGGCCGTCGCGCGCCGCGTGGTCGGTGTCGAGCTCCAGCCGGCGCTCGGCGAGGATGTTCGAGGCGAGGTCGGACACGGCGACCCGCAGGTGGCGGTGGCCGAAGTCGATGCCGACGGCCGCGCCCGCGGAGGCGTCGAAGGAGAGCAGGATCGGCGGCCGGCCGCCCTGATCGCCGTGCGCGGCGGCGGTTTCACCGCGCTCGACGACGAGACCGTCGGCCTGCAGGTCGGCGACCAGCGAGGACACCGTGGAGCGGCTCAAGCCGGTCCTCCGGGCGATCTCGGCACGCGAGATCAGCCGCTCGGCGCGCAACGCGTCGATGACACGCAGGCGGTTCAAACGGCGCAGGGACTCGAGCGATCCGATCCGCGTCTGCGACACGGG
>DATBDM010000297.1:0-2740 GCA_036269915.1 Solirubrobacteraceae bacterium
GCCCTCGCGCGTCCCGCGCTCGTCAACGGCGCCGCGGGCATCGTCGTCAGTGCGCAGGATCGCGTGCTCGGAGTCTGCGGCGTCACGGTCAGCGGCGACCGCATCGCGGAGCTCGACCTCGTCATCGACCCCGCGAAGCTGCGGGACGTGCGCGTCTGACGGCAGGCTGTCGCCGAGGCGCAACCTCGCCGCGGCGAGCACGAAACGCATCGGTGTTCGCCGATACGTGGGTATGCTTCGGCCATGGCCGGCACCGAGCTTCGCGCGGCGCTCTTCCACGGGTTCTCGGACGAGAATCGGCTACGCATCGTCGAGGCGCTGAGCGCCGGTGAGCGCCGCGTCTCCGACCTGGTGGCCACGACCGGGCTGGCGCAGTCGACGGTCTCGACGCATCTGGCGTGCCTGTGGGACTGCGGCCTGGTGGCGCGCGATCGTCGGGGCCGCGAGGTCTTCTACCGGCTGATCGACGGTGTCGCGGACGTGCTGGTCGCCGCCGACCGCGTGCTGCTCGAGGCGGGCGAGACGGTCGGGGCCTGCCCGCGCTACGGGACGGGACGGGCGGCGGCGTGAGCGTCTCGCCGCGGCCGCTTCCCGTGCTGCCGGCCACGCCGGCGCCGATACGCGACGCGCGCTGGCTGCGGGCCGCTCGCCAAGCCCGGTGGCTGGCGTGGGCGAGCCTGCTGTGGATGACCCTCGAAGGCCTCGGCGGCCTGTTCGCCGGCGTGCAGGCCAACTCGATCAGCGTCCTCACCTGGGCCGCGAGCTCGTTCGTGGAGGGTCTCGCCTCGGCGATCGTGATCTGGCGCTTCACCGGCCGCCGGACGCTGTCGGAGGCCAGCGAGCAGCGCGCGCAGAAGTGGGTCGCGGGGAGCTTCTTCCTCCTCGCTCCCTACTTCCTCTACGAGGCCGTGCACCGGCTCGTCGCGGGCACCGAGGCGCAGGCGACCGCGCTCGCCGTCGCGCTCACCGCGTCGAGCCTCGTGCTGATGCCAGTGCTCGGGTGGGCGAAGCTCCGCCTCGGGCGCCGGCTGGACTCGGGGGCGACCTCCGGCGAGGGCGTGCAGAACCTGCTGTGCGCCGCGCAGGCGCTTGCCGCCCTGGTCGCGCTGCTGGGAGCGAGCGCGGGACTCGCCGTCCTCGATCCGCTCGCCGCGCTGCTGATCGCGGGCATCGCCGCCAAGGAGGGCGTCGAGCTCTGGCGCGGCGAGGAGTGCTGCCAGTCGGTGCCGGGTCTGGACGCGCACTGCGCGGACGACTGCTGCACACGCGACTAGCGCGACGTAGGCGTCCGCTCGGACTCGAAGCGGCGTAGGCGCAGCGCGTTGGAGACCACGGAGATGCTCGAGAACACCATCGCGAGGCTCGCGATGACCGGGTTGAGCAGGCCGATGGCCGCCAGCGGGATCGCGGCGAGGTTGTAGCCGAACGCCCAGGACAGGTTCTGCTTGATCGTGCGCAGCGTCGCGCGGGAGAGGCGGATCGCGTCCCCGGCTGCCCGGAGGTCGCCGGAGACCAGGGTCAGGTCGGAGGCCTCGATCGCGACGTCGGTCCCGGTCCCGAGGCTCAGGCCGAGGTCGGCCTGTGCGAGTGCCGGGGCGTCGTTGACGCCGTCGCCGACCATCGCGACGACGCGGCCCTCGGCCTGCAGACGGCGGATGACGCCGGCCTTGTCCGCGGGCAGCACCTCGGCGATCACCTCGTCGATCCCGACCTCGGCGGCGACGGCACGGGCGGTCGTCTCGTTGTCCCCGGTCAGCAGCAGCGGGCGAAGCCCGAGCCGCTGGAGCGCCGAGACGGCCTCGGCCGAGCTGTCCTTGACCGTGTCGGCGACGACGAAGACCGCAGTCGCCCGACCGTCCCAGCCGGCGGCGATCGCGGTCTGCCCGCGGGCCTCGGCCGCCGTCCGCGCCGCTTCGAGCTCCGGGGCAAGGTGCAGGGACCAGTCGGCGAGCAGGGCGGGTCGTCCGACGATCAGCGCGTGGCCGTCGACGATGCCTTCGACGCCGAGCCCCGCCCGGTTGATGAAGCCGTCGGGGGCGGGCAGCGCGCCGCGCGTCAGGGCCGCGGTCGCGATGGCCCGGGCGATCGGATGCTCCGACGCCTGCTCGAGTGCGCCGACGAGCCGCAGCGCCTGCTCGCGATCGACCCCGTCGGCGAGGGCGATCTCGACCAGGCTCATCCTGCCCGTGGTGACCGTGCCCGTCTTGTCGAGCACGACGGTGTCGACACGACGGGTGGATTCCAGGACCTCCGGGCCCTTGATGAGCAGTCCGAGCTGAGCCCCACGGCCGGTGCCGACCAGCAGCGCGGTCGGGGTCGCGAGCCCAAGGGCGCACGGGCAGGCGATGATGAGCACGGCGACGGCGGCCGTGAACGCGAACGCGGCGCTCTCGCCGGTGCCCAGCCAGAAGCCCAGCGTGCCGACGGAGAGGGCGATCACGATCGGGACGAAGATCCCGGAGATCCGATCGGCAAGCCGCTGGACCGGGGCCTTGCCGGTCTGGGCATCCTCGACCAGGCGCGCGATCTGCGCGAGGGCGGTGTCGGCGCCGACCTTGGTGGCGCGGACGATCAGCCGGCCGCCGGCGTTGATGGTGGCACCGGCGAGCTCTGAGCCGGGCCTGACCTCGACGGGCACGGACTCGCCGGTGAGCATGCTCATGTCGACGGCGCTCGTGCCCTGCTCGACGATGCCGTCGGTGGCGACCTTCTCACCCGGACGCACGACGAAGCGGCCGCC
>DATBDM010000298.1:0-7583 GCA_036269915.1 Solirubrobacteraceae bacterium
CGCGCGGGATCGCCGCGACGCCGCGCTCGGCACACCAGGCCAGCACGGCGGCGAGCTCGGACTCGTCACCCGGGCGCGCCACGGCGTCCGGCGGGTGCGGGAACTCGCCGCGGAACGCGCGCACGACGTCGAGGTAGGAGGCGCCATGCGCGGCCAGCGCCCGCGCGTGGTCGTCCGTCGCCCACCCCGACGGGACGTCGAGCCTCGGCGCGGGCAGCGCGACGGGCGCGGGCATCGCGGGCTCGGGCACCCCGAACCCGAGGTGCGCGGCGAGCCCGGTCGCCGCGTCGCGCAGCTCCGCCCCTCCGGGCTGCTCGTCCTCGAAGCCCCAGCCCCAGTGCTTGCGCCGCCGCGGCACTACCCTCGGTCTCGCATGTCGTCGCAGCCCGGCATCCTCGCCCGCGGACCCTGGCAGACCGGCCAGGTCGCCGCGCGCTGGCGCGAGGAGCCCTTCGCGGCCGGCGCCGACCAGGAGGCCGCCGCCGACGCGGCGATCGCCGCGCTCGCCGACCGCGGCTCACCGGCCCACGACGGGTTCGCCGCCCGGCTCGCGGGCTACCGCGCCAACGGCGACGGACTCGAGCTCGAGCTGCAGCCGATGCGCTGGTCGCTGCGGCTGCTGCCCGCGGGCGCCGACGGCGCCCTCTCCGTCCTGTGCGTCGTGCGCGACGCCGAGGGCCGCTGGCTCGCCGGCCGGCGCGCCGGGTGGGTCGCGACCTGGGCGGGCCGCTGGGCGCTCGGCGCCGGCGGGACGGTCGAGGTCGGCGAGGACCCGGTCGAGGCGCTCAGCCGCGAGCTCGAGGAGGAGTGGGCCGTGCGGCCCGAGCGGCTCGCCATCGAGGCGCTCGTGCGGCTCCCCAGCGGCTTGGTCATGCTGATCGGCCAGGCCTGGATCGGCGCCGACCCGGAGGTCGTCCGCGACCCCGAGCACGACGAGCACGCCTGGTGGCCCGCCGACCCCGGCGAATGGCCCGAGGAGGCGTCGCGTGAGCTGCGTCTCATGGCCGGTCTGATCGACCCGTGATGACGTTCACGCGTCTCAAGTACCTCTCGTTCACCCACTCGGCGATCTATCTCACGCTGCTGGTCTCGTGGGCCGTCGGGGCGGACGGCCTGAAGTACGTCTGCGGCTGGGCGCACGGCCTGTTGTGGATCTTCGTGTCGCTGCTGTGCATCGAGGCCGTGCGGCGCCGGATCATCCCGCTCTGGCTCGCCGTGATGGTCGCCGTCGTGGGCGGCATCGGGCCGTTCGCGGGCAGCATCGGCTTCGTCGTCTGCGAGCGGCGCGGGTGGCGCCCGGGATCCCCCGTGCGACGCGGTATGGTCTGAGACTCAGATATGGCGGTCAATACCACGGTCGAAGTGACCATGCCCCAGATGGGTGACTCGGTCTCCGAGGGCACCATCCTGGAGTGGCATAAGCAGGAGGGCGATCAGGTCTCGCAGGACGAGACGCTCGTCGAGATCTCCACCGACAAGGTCGACGCGGAGGTCCCCGCGCCGACGACCGGCACCGTGGTGAAGATCCACGCCGCCGAAGGCGACACCGTGACGGTGGGCGCAGTCCTCGCGGAGATCGCCGTGGGCGATGGACAGGCCGCGATCTCGAACGGCAACGGCAGCGCTCCGGCGCTGTCGGACGCGCCCGCCGAGGAGGACGCCGGCGGCGCCGTCGTCGAGATCGAGATGCCCCAGATGGGCGAGTCGGTCTCCGAGGGCGTGGTGCTCGAGTGGCACAAGCAGCCCGGCGACTCCGTGGCCGCCGACGAGACGATCGTCGAGATCTCGACCGACAAGGTCGACGCCGAGGTCCCCGCCCCGGCGTCGGGCACGATGGGCGACATCCTCGCCCACGCCGGCGAGACCGTCACGGTCGGCCAGGTCATCGGCACGATGACCTCCGGCAACGGCGCCTCGGCGCCCGCGGCGAAGCCGCCGCAGCCGACCAGCGCGCCCCGTCCCGCGGGCGACGTGCCGGCGCCCCCCGAGGGCACCAAGGCCACGCCCGTGGCCCGCCGCGTGGCCGCCGCGCACGGCGTCGACCTCGGCGCCGTCCACGGCTCCGGGCCCGACGGGAGGATCGGCAAGGACGACGTGCTCGCCGCCGCGAAGAACGGCGCGACCGCGTCCACGAACGGCAGGCCCGAGGGCGCCACCCTGCTCAAGGGCGCCTCGGCGATGCTCGCCCGCTACATGGACGAGTCGCGCTCGATCCCGACCGCGACCTCGTTCCGCACGATCACCGTCACCGCGCTCGACGGCCGCCGCAAGCAGCTCAAGGCCGCCGGCCAGAAGGTCTCCTTCACCCACCTGATCGCCTACGCGGTCGCGCGCGCCGCGACGGAGCAGATGCCGGTGATGGCCCGCCACTTCGCCGCGGTCGACGGCAAGCCGCACGTCGTCGACGACGGCGGCGTGAACCTCGGCATCGCCGTCGACGTGGAGAAGAAGGACGGTGGGCGCACGCTGATGGTCCCCGTCATCCGCGACGCGGGCCGGCTCTCCTTCGGGGACTTCCTCAGCGCCTTCGGCGACCTCATCGCCCGTGCCCGCGAGAACAAGCTGACCGCGGACGACCTCCAGGGCGCGAACGTCTCGCTCACCAACCCCGGCGGCATCGGCACGATCGCCTCCGTCCCGCGGCTGATGGGCGGCCAGGGCACGATCGTCGCCACCGGCTCGATCGCCTACCCCGTCGGCCTCGGCGCCATCGGCGCGACGATCGGCGCGGAGAAGGTGATGACGATGACGTCGACCTACGACCATCGCATCATCCAGGGCGCGGAGTCCGGCCAGTTCCTGCAGCTCGTCGAGGGCTACCTCCAGGGCGAGCACGGCTTCTACGAGCAGGTCTTCTCGGACCTCGGCGCCCCGCTCGGCCCGGCGATCCTGCCGCCCGCCCCCGCCGCCGCCACCACCGCGCCGGCCGCGCCGCCCGCTCCCGGCGAGGCGCCGGTCGAGGACCGCCGCCAGCGCCCCGCGCCGGAGGAGGACCTGCTGCAGGCCGTCCAGGCGGCGACCTCGCTGATCAAGGCCCACCGCACGCACGGCCACCTCGCCGCGCGCCTGGACCCGCTGGGCTCCGAGCCCGAGGGCGATCCCGCGCTCGATCCCGAGCCGCTCGGCCTCACCCCGGAGCTGATGCAGCAGATCCCGGCCAAGGTGCTGCGCATCGGCGTCCCGGGCGCGACGCTGGCCGACGCGCTGCCGCATCTGCGGGAGACCTACTGCGGGACGATCGCCTACGAGATCGAGCACATCGCCTCCCACCGCCAGCGCGTCTGGCTGCGCGAGAAGATCGAGACCGGCGCCTTCCGTGGCCCGATGACCGACGAGGAGAAGCGCAAGCTCCTGCGCCGCCTCACGCAGGTCGACTCGCTCGAGCGGTTCATGCACAAGGCCTACCTGGGCCAGAAGCAGTTCTCGATCGAGGGCCTCGACATGACCGTGCCGATGCTCGACGAGATGATCCAGCTCGCCGGCGCCCAGGGCGGCCGCGAGGTCTTCATCGGCATGGCCCACCGCGGGCGGCTCAACGTGCTCGCCCACAACCTCGGCCGCGCGTACGAGACGATCTTCCGCGAGTTCGAGGGCGCGTCCTCGATCGAGGCCGTCACCACGATCCCCCAGGGCGGCACCGGCGACGTCAAGTACCACCACGGCGCGCAGGGCAGCTACGCCCTCGAGGGCGACCGCTCGATCGTCGTCCGGCTCGAGTCCAACCCGAGCCACCTCGAGTTCGTCGCCCCGGTCGTCGACGGCGCGACGCGCGCGGTCCAGACCTCGCGCCAGGGCGCGCACGCGCACCTCGACCACGACGCCGCGGTGCCGGTCGTGCTCCACGGCGACGCGGCCTTCCCGGGCCAGGGCGTGGTCGCGGAGACGTTCAACCTCCAGGCGCTCGACGGCTACACGGTCGGCGGCACGCTGCACCTGATCCAGAACAACCAGGTCGGCTTCACCACCGACCCGGACGATGCCCGCTCCACCCGCTGGGCGTCGGACCTCGCGAAGGGCTTCGACGTCCCGATCATCCACGTCAACGCCGACGACGTCGAGGCGTGCATCTCCGCCGTCCGGCTCGCGTACGCGTTCCGGCAGGAGTTCGGGCACGACGTGCTGCTCGACCTGATCGGCTACCGCCGCTTCGGCCACAACGAGGCGGACGAGCCCGGCTACACGCAGCCGGAGATGGCGGCCAAGATCAAGGCCAAGACTCCCGCCCGCGAGATCTTCGCGGAGAAGCTCGTGGAGCAGGGCGTCATGACCAAGGAGGAGACGGACCAGCTCGCGGCTGAGATCTGGCAGGACCTCTCCGACCGCCACAAGGCCCTCAAGGAGGAGCTGGCGGTGGCCGACGCCGAGCAGCCGACCGGCGGCTACGAGCTCGACCGCTCGCCGTCGCCCGAGGTCACCACCGCGGTCCCCGCGGAGGAGCTCGAGCGCCTCAACGAGGCGCTGCTCGCGCTGCCCGAGGGCTTCTCGGTGCATCCGAAGCTCGCACGCCAGCTCGAGCGCCGGCGCGCGGCGGTCGGCCCCGACGGCGGCATCGACTGGGCCCAGGCCGAGGCGCTCGCCTTCGCGTCGCTGGTCTCCGAGGGCTCCCCCGTGCGGCTGACCGGGCAGGACTCCGAGCGCGGGACGTTCTCCCAGCGCCACCTGGTCCTGCACGACTACAAGACCGGCCAGCGCGTCTCGCCGATCCAGAACCTGAACAGCGCGCTCGCGCCGATGGAGCTGCACAACTCGCCGCTGTCGGAGATCGCCTGCCTGGGCTTCGAGTACGGCTACTCGATGGAGGCGCCGGAGACGCTCGTGCTCTGGGAGGCGCAGTTCGGCGACTTCGTCAACGGCGCCCAGGTCATCATCGACCAGTTCATCGTCTCGGCGCTGGCCAAGTGGGGCCAGACGACGCGCCTGACGCTGCTGCTGCCCCACGGCTACGAGGGCTCGGGCCCGGAGCACTCCTCCGCGCGCCTGGAGCGCTTCCTGCAGCTCGCCGCCGAGGGCAACATCCGCGTGGCGAACCTGACGACGCCGGCGCAGTACTTCCACCTGCTGCGCCGCCAGGCCCGCGTGGCCAAGCAGCGCCCGCTGGTGATCATGACCCCGAAGTCGCTGCTGCGCCTGCCGCAGGCGACCTCGCGGATCGAGCACCTGGCCGACTCGCGCTTCTACCCGGTGCTGCCCGAGCCCCGGATCGACGAGGAGAAGGTCACGCGGCTCGTGCTCTGCACCGGCAAGATCTTCTACGACCTCAAGGGCCACGCCACGCGCGAGGGCAACGAGGGCGTGGCGATCTCGCGCGTCGAGCTGCTCTATCCCTTCCCGCAGCAGCAGATCGAGGACGAGGTCCACCGCTACCCGAACCTGCGCGAGGTCGTGTGGGTGCAGGAGGAGCCGCGCAACATGGGCGCCCGCGCGCACATGAGCCCGCGGATGCTGCAGATGCTCCCGAGCACGCTCGAGTTCGGCTACATCGGGCGGCCGGAGCGCGCCTCGCCGGGCGAGGGCTACCCGGCCGCGCACACGATCGAGCAGAACCGGATCATCCGGACGGCGCTGGACCTGTCGATCCCGGTCTCGGTCAATCCCGCCAAGCAGCCCGGCGAGCGGTAAGGTCGCACGTAGGTCGATGCCGCGCCGGCGGCGCCGACGCGACGCGAGCCCGCAGAGGCAGCGACCGGAGGGCGAAACCCGTTATCCGCGCAATGCCGCCGCGACTGAAGCGGCCGCCGGCGCGAACTCCGGCGGCAGGCGCTCGAGCAGCACGAGCCAGCCGGGGTTGATCGCGGCCGCTTGGCGGACGGCGCCGACGCCCGCGTCGAGCTCTCCCGCGTGGGCGCGGGCGAGACCGGCCCAGAAGAGCAGCTCGTCGGACTCCGGCGCAAGCCGCTGCGCCTGGTCGTAGCGCTCCCCGGCCGCGTCCGCGTCGCCGGCGGCGAGCAGTTGGTCGGCCTCGTCGGCGAGCTCGTAGGCGCGATGGAGATGGAGCAGGCGGTGGAGCTCGCGCAGCGGATGCTCGGAGTCCTCGACGCGCAGGTCGATCCGCTTGCGCCACGGCTCGCCGCGCGCAGCGACGACGATCATCGCCGCCGACTGGCGCCCGCGGACGTCGCCACCTTGGCCCTCGGCGGCGTCGAGCGCGGCCATCATGCGCTCCGCGAGCGTGCCGTGCGCGGTCTCGAAGGCCTGCGACATCGCCCGCGGGACCGTGTCGCGGGCCATCATGTTCGCCTGGCAGCTGTAGTGCGGGCCGGTCACGTGGCCGGCCTCGGCGATACAGCCGACGCCGGTGTGGACGGCGACGCCGCCGTCAGCGTCCACGATGCCGACCTGCCGCGCCACGGCGAGCTCGTCGTGGCCCAGGACGTGCGCGAGCGCGTCCGCGGCGCGATCCCCGGCCGCCAGGCGCTCGAGCGCGTCCGGCCCGTGGGCGGGCTCGACGACGGACTGCGTGGCGACGGCTCCCACGCCTGCGCGCGCCCACAGGCACAGCGAGCCGACGGAGAACCAGTGCGACTGGACGGCGGCGCCGAGCGCGCCGGTCTCGGGGTCGCGGGCGACGATGGAGTAGGTCCCGTGGCGCATGCCCGATGATGGTCTCATGCGGCTCGACTCCCCACGCGCCCGCGAAGTGCTCGACCGCGTGCGCGCGACGCCCGAGGGCTTCGTGCGCGCCTACGGCGACGTCTCGCCGGGCGCGCCGCGCTTCGGCGGCGCGGTGCTGGCCGCCAGCCGCGATCCGTCGCTGCCGTGGCACCGGATCGTGCGGGCGGACGGCTCGCTCGCGCAAGGCTCCCGCCAGCGCGCGCTGCTCGAGGCCGAGGGGGTCCCGTTCGCCGGGGAGCGGGTGGACATGCACGTCGTGCGGCTGCCGCCGGACGCGTTCTAGCGAACGCCGGTACTAGCCTTGCCGCCCATGTGGCTGCAGCGCGAGATCCGCCTCGACCCCCGCCCGCGCGGCTTTCACCTGATCACGGGCGAGGTCGTGCGCGCCCTGCCCGAGCTCGGCGAGCTCGGCGTCGGCCTGCTACACGTGTTCATCCGGCACACCTCGGCGTCGCTGACGCTCAACGAGAACGCCTCGCCGGACGTGCGCGACGACTTCGGCGCGTTCTTCGACCACGCCGTCCCCGAGGACGCGCCGTACTGGACGCACACGCTGGAGGGCCCTGACGACATGCCCGCGCACATCAAGGCCTCCCTGCTCGGGCCGTCGCTCACGCTGCCCGTCGCGCGCGGGCGGCTCGCGATCGGCACCTGGCAGGGCATCTACCTCTGCGAGCACCGCGACCGCGGCGGCTCGCGGTCGCTCGTGGCGACGCTGCAGGGCGAGTAGAGCTCGTCAGGAGCCGAAGAGGGTGAGCGCCGGCTCGCGCTCGCCGCGCAGCTGCTGCAGATCGACCTCGACCCAGTCGATCCCGCGCGCCTCGGCCAGCACGCGCGCCTGCGGCTTGACCGTCTGGGCGGCGAGCACGCCGCGGCAGTCGCTGGTCGCAGGGTCGAGCCGGATGCGCTCGAGGTAGCGCGCGAGCTGCTCGACGGCGTCGATCGTGCCGACGCGCTTGATCTCGACGGCG
>DATBDM010000299.1:0-11396 GCA_036269915.1 Solirubrobacteraceae bacterium
GCGCCGACGGGCATCGCCATCGCATCGCCGAGCACGCACAGGCAGTTGCCGATGATCTGGTCGCAGACGGAGGCGACGATGTCGAGGTCCATCGGCGTCGCCTCGCCGGACTGGACGCGCTCGAGCATCTTCACGGTCCAGTTCGTGCCCTCGCGGCACGGCGTGCACTTGCCGCAGGACTCGTGGCGGTAGAACTTCGCCGTCTTGAGCGCGACATCGACGATCGACACGGAGTCGTCGACCACGATGATCGCGCCGGAGCCGATCATCGAGCCGGCCTTGGCCAGCGAGTCGAAGTCGTAGGGCAGCTCGAGCGAGGCCTCGTCGAGCGGCAGGACCGGGGCGGAGGAGCCGCCGGGGAACCACGCCTTGAACGTGCGCCCGGGCAGTGGACCGCCGGCGAGGTCGTAGAGGATCTCGCGCGTCTTGGTCCCGAGGACGATCTCGTAGTTGCCGGGGCGCTGGACGGCGCCCGAGATCGAGACCACCTTCGTGCCCGTCGAGGTCTGGGTGCCGATCTCGGCGAACTTCGCGCCGCCCATCTCGAGGATGACCGGGACGTTCATCAGCGTCTCGACGTTGTTGATCAGCGTCGGACCGCGGTAGAGGCCCTGGACGGCGGGGAACGGCGGCTTCAGGCGCGGGTTGCCGCGCTTGCCCTCGAGCGAGTCGAGCAGCGCGGTCTCCTCGCCGCAGATGTAGGCGCCGGCGCCGCGGTGCACCACGAGCTCGAGCGAGTGGTCGGTGCCGAGGATCCGCTCGCCGAGGTAGCCGGCCGCGTAGGCCTCGGCGACGGCGGCTTCGAGCACGTCGGCCTGGTGCTCGTACTCGCCCCGGATGTAGATGAAGGACTTGTTGGCGCCGATCGCGTAGGCGCCGATGATGATCCCCTCGATCAGCCGATGCGGGTCCTTCTGCATCAGCTCGCGGTCCTTGAAGGTGCCGGGCTCGGACTCGTCGGCGTTGCAGACGAGGTACTTGTCCATCGCCCCCTTGGGGATGAAGGACATCTTCTTGCCCATCGCGAAGCCGGCGCCGCCGCGACCGCGGACGTTCGAGGCGAGCATCTGCTCGAGCACCGCCGCGGGCTCTATCGTCATCGCGCGCCTGAGCTGGGTGTAGCCGCCCCGGCGCTCGTAGACCGCCCGGGTGTGCAGCCCGGGCTCGTCGATGTCCTTGAAGAGGATCTCGAGGGTGTCCATCACTCCGCGTCCTTCTGCTGCTGCCAGTACGTGATCGCCGTGGCGCGGCGGCGCAGCTGCTTGTCCGGCAGCACCTCCCGTCCCGCGCGGCAGTCTTCCACGATCGCGTCGCAGTCGGCCGCGTCGAGCGGGCCGACGTACTCGCCGTTGACCGACGCCATCGGCGCGATGTCGCACGCGCCGAGGCACTCGAACGAGCGCACGTCGAAGTCCGGGTCGTCGCCCGCCGCGTCGAGCATCTGCACCAGCAGCTCGTCGGCGCCGCGCAGCGAGCACGAGATGTTCGTGCAGACGTAGATGTCGTTGCGGCCCTTCGGGACCGTGGAGAACATGTCGTAGAAGGTCGCCACCGCGCTCAGGTAGGCCGGCGTTACGCGCATCACGCAGGCCGCCTGCTCGATCGCCGTCGGCGAGCACCAGCCGTGCACGCTCTGGACGGCGTGCAGTGCCGGGATCGACGCCGAGCGCACGTCCGGGTACTTGGCCATGTGGGCCTCGATCTCCGCGCGCAGGTCGGCGGGCACCGGCGTCGTCGCGGGATCGGGGACGACCGCCGGGTCCTTCCAGAGGTCGGCGGCGTCGTCCCAGCCGGGGACGCGCGAGCCGTGTGCGAAACGGCGGACCTTGCTCGGATCGATGGCCATCAGCGGTCGATCCCGCCCAGGATGGGGTCGAGCATCGCGAGCGTCGCGATCAGGTCGGCGAGGTAGAGGTCCTTCACCATCGGGCGCAGCGCCTGCAGGTTCACGAACGAGGGGTCGCGCATGTGCACGCGCGCCGGCTTGGAAGAGCCGTCGGCGCGCACGAAGCAGCCGAGCTCGCCGCGCGGGGACTCGATCGGGTAGTACGCCTCGCCCGGCGGGACCCGGAAGCCCTCGGTGACGAGCTTGAAGTGATGGATCAGCGCCTCCATCGAGGTCGCCAGCTCGTGGCGCGGCGGCAGCGCGTACTTGCGGTCGGAGGTGATGTAGTCGCCCTCCGGCAGCCCGTCGAGCGCCTGGTCGATGATCTTCACCGACTCGCGCATCTCGGCCATCCGCACGCGGTAGCGGTCGTAGTTGTCGCCGATCGTGCCGACCGGGATCTTGAACTCGAAGTCCTCGTAGCTGCAGTACGGGGTCGCCTTGCGCAGGTCCCAGGTGTTGCCGGTCGCGCGCAGCAGCGGGCCGGTCACGCCGAGGTCGAGCAGCGTCTGCTCGTCGACCGGCGCGACGCCGTGCAGGCGCTCGAGCACGATCTGGTTCTTGTCGATGAGGTCCTCGTACTGCGTGATGCGCGTCGGGAACTGCGCGGTGAACTCGCGGACCTTCTCGGCGAAGCCCAGCGGGATGTCCTCGATGACGCCGCCGACCTGGAAGTAGCGCGTGTGCATGCGCTGACCGGAGGACATCTCGAAGAGGTCGAGGATCAGGTCGCGGTCGCGCCAGCCGTACCAGAAGACCGACATCGCGCCGAGGTCGAGCCCGCCGGTCGCCAGCCACAGCAGGTGCGAGGCGATCCGGTTGAGCTCCATGTGGATGACGCGCAGGTACTGGCCGCGCTTGGGGACCTCGATCCCGAGCAGCGTCTCGACCGCGCCGCAGTACGCGAGCGCGTTGAAGTAGTAGGCGAGGTAGTCCATCCGTTCGACGACGGGGATGACCTTCCAGTACGCCTTGTCCTCGGCGGTCTTCTCGATGCCCGTGTGGACGTAGCCGATCATCGGCTTGATGTCGCGCACGACCTCGCCGTCGAGCGTGGTCAGCAGGCGAAGCACGCCGTGCGTCGCGGGATGGTGCGGGCCGAGGTTGAGGGTGAGCAGCTCCTCGTCGGGGTGCTCGATGTGCGAGACCTCGATCGAGTCCTCGAGCTCGCGATAGGGCATGTGCGGCGTCGGCGCCGCGACCGCGCCGCCCTGCTCGCCGCCGATCGTGCCCGCCGTCCCACTGCCTCGCGCTGCGCGCTCGCCACCGCTTCGCCCGCGCGCGTCGCTCTCGCTCATGACTGCTCCCACCACCCCGGCTCCGTCGGCTCGTTGTGCGTGAAGAGGACCGGCTCGCCGCCGACCGGGAAGTCGCGCCGCTGCGGGTATCCGACGTAGTCCTCGGGCAGCAGGATCCGGCGCAGGTCGGGATGGCCGTCGAAGACCACGCCGAACATGTCGAAGATCTCGCGCTCCTGGTGGTCTGCGGTCGGCCACTGCGGCGTCACCGACGGGATCGCCGGCCCGTCGAGCCCGACGCGCGTGGTCACCGTGACGCGGTCGACCTCGACCATGTCGAGCAGCTCGTAGTGCACGCCGAGGCGCGGCTCGTCGGGGAAGTAGTCCAGCCCGTGCACCGAGGCCATGAACGAGAAGCCCTTGCCGCGCAGCAGCTCGAGCACCTCGCGGATCGAGCCGGGGGCGACGTGCAGCGCGGCCTTGCCGCGGAAGAACGTCGTCCCGGTGACGGAGTCCTCGCCGTGGGCGTCCTTGACCTCGGAGGCGATCAGCTCGAGGCCGGTGGCGTCAGGCACTCGTGCCCGCCCGTCCGCCGCCGGAGATGCCGACCGCGTGGCGGGCCGCCTCGAGATCGAGCTCGGACTCGACGAACTCCTCGGTGCCGCGGCCGCCGTAGCGGGAGCGCCAGCCGAGGTCGGGCTTGGCCATGACCATCGCGCGCAGCTTGAGGATCCCGTAGACCAGGGCCTCCGGTCGTGGCGGACAGCCCGGGATGTGCAGATCGACCGGCATGAACTTGTCCGCCGGGACGATCGCGTAGTTGTTGAAGACGCCCTGCGAGGACGAGCAGGCGCCCATCGCGATCGCCCACTTGGGCTCGAGCATCTGGTCGTAGACGCGGCGGACGACCGGCGCCATCTTGATCGCGATCCGACCCGAGATGATCATCAGGTCGGCCTGGCGCGGCGACGCGCGGAAGGCCTCGAAGCCGAAGCGCGCGATGTCCACGCGCGAGTTGACCGAGCCCATCATCTCGATCGCGCAGCACGCGAGACCGAAGGTGGCGGGCATGAAGGCGTTGCCCCGCGCCCAGTTGGCGGCCTTGTCCATGGTCGTCGTGAGCAGGCGCTCCTCGACGTGCTGATCGAGCTCCGGTCCCTCGAGCTCGCCCTGCAGCATCCGCTTGGCGTTGAGCTGCCGCGACCGGAAGTCGCCGCCTGCGCCGTTGCCGAGCCGTTCGCGTGTTACTTCCATTCGAGGGCTCCTCGTCGCCAGACGTACACGAAGGCGACCATCAGCAGGACGATGAACACGACGGTCTCCACGAGGGCGAACGTCCCGAACGCCTTCAGCTGGATCGCCACCGGGAACAGGAAGATCGTCTCGATGTCGAACAGGATGAAGAGCATCGCGACGAGGTAGAAGGAGATGCCGAAGCGGAAGCTCTTCTTGACCTCCGACGGCATCCCGCTCTCATACGGATCCGCCGTCGCCTTCGTGTGCCGCCGGTTCTTGGGGCCGAGCCACGTGTTGACGTTGGCGAAGATGAACCCCAGCCCAGCGCCGAGCACCAGGAAGACGATCGCTGGAAGGTATGAGCGGATCACCGTGTCGGAGGTTTAGCAGACAGAGAGGTGTTTGTGCGGATGTGTTACTTAGTGCGGAATTGCACGCTCTGCCGCCGGTTCACAGCAGTCCTGCCGCGCGCACGCCGAGCAGGGCCACGACGCCCGCCGAAGCGGCCATTACCCCCATTTCCCTCCCGAGGATCGCGTGGACGAGCTCGGCCTGTTCATCCGCGGACAGCCGCTCGACGTCGGCGCGGCCCTCCAGGTCGCGGTTCTCGAGGATCTGGTCGGCCGAGACGAGCCGCAACTGCTCGGCCACGAAGGACACCGCGAGGGGCACCAGCCCGTAGATCAGGTGCAGCCGCGGGAGGTCGTCCCCCTGCAGCAGGAGGATCGCCCCGTCGAGCGCTTCGACGACCACGAGCGCCTGCCCGGCGCGCAGCAGCGGCCAGAAGAGCCGCGACGTCCGGCCGCGCCGCCACTGCACGCCGCCGAGCACGGCCGCGAGCGCGTTGACGGCGATCAGCGCGGTGCCGAGCGCGATGTGGAAGGCGGTCATGTCCGGAACGTTCCCCGGTACCAGATGATCGGCTCGCGGTCGTCGGGCGCGGTCTCGGCCGCCTCGACCGCGCCGATCCCGATCGTGTGGTCGCCGCCGGGCACGAGCCGCTCGAGCCGGCAGCCGACCCACGCGAGCCCGCCCTCGATCACCGGGATGCCGTCCTGCACCGTGTGCGCCACCTCGGCGAACTTGGCGTGCTCGGGCGCCTTGGAGGCGAACAGCCGCGCGAGGTCCTCCTGACCGCTGGCGAGCACGTTGACGCCGAAGCGCTCGGTCTCGCGGACGACGTTGAGCGTACGCGCGGTGTTGTCGAAGCACACGAGCAGCAGCAGCGGCTCGAGCGACAGCGAGCAGACGGCGTTGGCCGTCATCCCCACGGGACCCTCCGGAGAGGTGGCGGTGACCACCGTGACGCCGGTCGCGAAGGTGCCCATCACGGAGCGGAAGCGATCGGGGCCGACGGGCTGCAGGGGCTCGGTCATGGCGGCGGCATTGTTCCGTATGCTGTGCGCCCCCGATGAACCGGTCCCTCCGAATCCTGCTCTCGACCGTCGCGGTCGCCGGTGCCACGACCGCCATCGCGTCGTGTGGATCCGAGGGCATCCAGCTCGCGTCCAGCAACCCGGACTACAAGGGTGCCGAGATCTTCGCCAACCACTGCTCGGGCTGCCATACGCTCAGCGTGGCCGGGACGCAGGGCAGCGCCTACAACGTGCGCACGCGTGAGTACAAGGACGGCCCGAACTTCGATCAGCGCAAGGAGAACGTGCAGGACGTCCTGTACGCGCTGCGCAACGGCGGCTTCTCCTCGGGCCCCATGCCGCAGGACATCGTGACCGGGTCGAGCGCCCAGCGCGTCGCCGAGTTCGTGGCCAAGTACTCGGGCGACAAGGTTCCGCACACGGCGACCCCGTAGGGGCGCGCCGGTGCTCGACCTGAAGGCGATCCGCAGCGACCCCGCGCCGGTGCGCGAGGCGCTCGCGCGGCGTCGCGACGGGTCGGAGGAGCGCCTCGACCGGGCACTCGCGCTCGACGAGCGCTGGCGCGAGCTCGAGACCGAGGTCGGCGACCTCCGCGCACGGCGCAACGCGGGCGCGGCGGCGATCGGCGCGGCGAAGAAGTCCGGCGAGGACGCGTCGGCGGCGATCGCCGAGATGCAGCTGCTCTCCCCGAAGCTGAAGGCGCTCGAGACCGAGCACGGCGAGCTCGAGGCACAGCTGCAGGAGACGCTGGCGTCCCTCCCCAACCCGCCGGATCCGACCGCCGCCGACGGTGACGCCGTGCTGCGCGAGGTCGGCGAGCCGCGGGTGATCGAACGCCCGCGCGACCACCTCGAGCTGGCCGGCGGGCTGATCGACATGGAGGCGGGCGCGCGCGTGGCCGGCTCGCGCTTCGCCTACCTGCGCGGCGACCTCGTGCTGCTCGAGCTGGCGCTCGTGCGCTGGGCGATCGACCTCCTCGGCGCCCGCGGCTTCGAGCCGGTGATCCCGCCGGTGCTCGTGCGCGAGGAGGCGCTGTTCGGCACGGGCTTCCTGCCCGACACCGAGCAGCAGATCTACCGGCTCGCCGACGACCAGTTGTTCCTGGCCGGAACGAGCGAGGTCGCGCTCGCATCGCTGCACGCGGGTGCGGTGCTCGACGGCTCGGAGCTGCCGCTGCGCTACGCCGGCTTCTCCCCCTGCTTCCGGCGCGAGGCGGGCGCCGCCGGCCGCGACACGCGCGGCATCTTCCGCGTGCATCAGTTCGACAAGGTCGAGATGTTCAGCTTCGTCGAGCCGGACGCCGCGGTCGACGAGCACGAGCGCCTGCTCGGCATCGAGGAGGAGATCCTCCAGGCCCTCGAGATCCCCTACCGCGTGGTCAACATCTCGGTCGACGACCTCGGTTCCTCGGCGGTCAAGAAGTACGATTGCGAGGCGTGGATGCCCAGCCAGGAGCGCTACCGCGAGGTGACCTCGACGTCGAACACGACCGACTTCCAGTCTCGCCGGCTCGACATCCGCTACCGGCCGTCCGAAGGCCGCCCGCGCCACGTGTCGACGCTCAACGGCACGGCCGTGACGTGGCGCCACATGATCGCCCTGCTCGAGAACGGCCAGCTCGAGGACGGCTCGGTCCGGCTGCCCGAGGTGCTGCAGGCCTGGGGTGCCCCGGCGGTGCTGCGGGTAGGCGAGACGCCATGACGGACCGCGAGACCCCGATCACCCCGCCCGACCCCGACGTCCCCGCCGAGCCGCCGCCCGCGGACGACGGCACGCCGGAGATCGACGACCAGCCGCTCGGCGTCCCCGCCGACCTCGACGAGGACGACGCCCCGCTCCCGGGTCTGCCGGAGTCCGAGCCGCCGCAGGCGGACTAGCGCCCCGAACCTCCACCGCGCTGGGTAGGGAGTCGATCCAGATCGCCGGCGCGCGCCGACTTTGCCTCCGCCCTGGAGGCGAACTCGGCGCGGATCACGCTCCCCTACCCGGCCACAGTTGACGTTCGCCTGCGCGGGGCGAGAACGGCGCGCTAAGATCCGCTTACTATGCGTAAGTACCTCATGGCGGTTCCCGTCCTCGTCTCGGCGCTCGCGCTGAGCGGGGCCGCGCCGGCTCCGGCTGCGGCGTCGTCCACCCACGGCATCGCTCCCACCCAGGCGCGCTTCGGCGGCGGCTTTCGCAGCGCGCGGCCGGCCTTCGGCTCGCGCTATCGCTCGCCGCGCTACGGCTCGCGCTACGGACGCCCGCATCCGTTCCGCGGCCTCGGCGGGGGGATCCTGCGCGCGCTCGGCATCGCCTACCTGTTCCACCTGTTCTTCGGCTGGGGCGGCGGCGGCAGCCCGCTCGGCCTGCTGTTGATCGCCGGGCTGATCCTCTGGCTCGTGACGCGCAGCCGCCGCAGGAGCCGCCGCTACGCGTACTAGGTGCTCGGGTCGGCGCGCAGGAGCATCCGCAGGATCGGCTCCGCGCGCCCGGCCTCGGGCCGCTCGCCCGTGATCAGGTCGAGGTAGGTGTAGGACTCGATCAGGCGCACGATCACGTAGGCGAGCTCGTGCAGGTCGACGGGGAGGTCGAGCCGGCCCGATGCGGCATCGGCGCGCAGCAGATCCTCGATCGCGGCGATCAGCCGCGGCTGGAAGTCCGTCTCGTGGCGGGTCAGCAGCCGCATCGCGAACTCCCCCTCCTCCGCGAGCCAGCGCTGCATCCCGCGGTCGGCGATCACGATCTCCAGAAAGCGCGTGACGATGCCGACGATCCGCTCCGCGCCGGGCGGCGCGTGGACGTCGGCCTCGGCCTGGTCGAGCGCTCGGCGGGCGAGTGTCCACACCACCTCGACGAGCAGCTGCTCGCGCGAGCCGACCCAGCGGTAGAGCGTCACGCGGTTGACGCTCAGCTCCTCGGCGAGCGCGGTCATGTCGATCCGCTCGGCGGCCCGGAACTTGCGCCGGGCGAGCCGCAGGGCGTCCGCCGCCGCGGGTCGCGGCGCAGCGCGCTCGCTCGTGCTCGCCATCGGCGAAGCTTCGCAGACGTGCGGGCCGCGGGGTCAGGCGTCGCGGAGCGCGAAGTCCATCAGCACCGTCGTCCCGCCCTCGCTCGTGATGTCGACGTGCGTGGCGAGCTGCGCGATCAGCGGGAGCCCGAGGCCGAGCCCCGGGCTGTCGGCGCGCGGTCGCATCCCCAGCCCGCGGTCGGTGACCGCCACGCGCAGGTGCGCGTCGGCGAACTCCGCGCGGACGACGATCCGGCCGGGATCGCTCGTCTCGCGGTAGGCGTGGACGACGGCGTTGGAGACCGCCTCGGAGATGGCGACCTCGACGGCCGGGCGGTCGATGCTGCGCCCTGCGACGAACTCCGCCAGCGCATGGCGGGCGACGGACACGCTGGCCGGCTCGGCGGCGAGATCCAGATGCAGGGAGGTCGGCGCCTCGCAGTTCATCGATGGCAGATTCCCTACCCGCTTCGAGACTCCTCGATCAGCGCATCGAGGTCGATCTCACCGTCCATCGCCATCGCGGCGTGCCCGGCCTCGTCGCGGGGCCACTCGTCGAACGGGCGGTCCCAGGCGAGCTCGAGGTCGTTGCCGTCCGGATCGGAGATGTAGATGGCCAGATGCGTGCCGTGATCGGTCACCTGGCGCAGCGGCCAATCGGCGGCCCGCAGGCGCGCGACGGCGTCGCCGAGCGAGGCGCGCGTCGGGTACAGCAGCGCGACGTGATGCAGGCCGGCGACGCCGTCGGGCTGCGGGTCGCCGCCCGCCGACTTCCACGTGTTGAAGCCGAGGTGATGGTGGTAGCCGCCGGCGGCGAGGAAGAGGATGTCGCCGGTCGTCCCCCAGCCGGGGACGTCGCGGGCCTCGAAGACGACGTCGAAGCCGAGCACCCCGACGTAGAAGTCGCGGACCCGGTCGATGTCGGCCGTGCGCAGGTGCACGTGGCCGACGCGCACGCCGGGGTCGATCGGCTGCGGTGCGGGCTGGTTCGGGACGATCGATCCCTGCTCGC
This sequence comes from Solirubrobacteraceae bacterium, assembly GCA_036269915.1. Taxonomy (GTDB): domain Bacteria; phylum Actinomycetota; class Thermoleophilia; order Solirubrobacterales; family Solirubrobacteraceae; genus DATBDM01. Next base: position 9,737 of record DATBDM010000299.1, read on the forward strand.
CGCTCATGACGTCACCTCGCGCGGATGGTCGGGGCTCATGCGGCCAGTGTGGCGCTTGAACATACTCCCGCGCATGCACGCCGCCGCCAGCATCGCCGGGGGTCTCGCCGCGGTCTGGTCGCTGCCGGCGCTCGCGCCGCTCGTCCCCGCGCTCGCGGCGCGCATGGGCGTGCCGCGCACCGGCGCGCCGCCCGGCGCCGTGGCGATCACCTTCGACGACGGCCCGCATCCCGAGGGCACGCCGCGCGTGCTCGCGCTGCTCGCGGACGCCGGCGTGCGCGCCACGTTCTTCCTCGTCGGCGAGCAGGTCGAGCGCCATCGCTCCCTCGCCGCGGAGATCGCCGCCGCGGGGCATGCGATCGCGCTGCACGGGCACCGCCACCGCGTGCTGCTGCGCGTGCCCCCGCCGGTGGTCCGCGACGATCTCGCCCGCGGCGCCGAGGTCATCGCCGCGGCGACCGGTGTCACCCCGGTCCTGTACCGCCCGCCGCTCGGGATCTACTCGTGGCCGGCGCTCTCGATCGCCCGCGCGCGCGGCCTCGCGCCGATCCTGTGGTCGCGCTGGGGCCACGACTGGCGCAGCCGGGCGACGGCGAGCGGGGTCGCCGCCGAGGTCGCCGGCCGGCTCGAATCGGGCGACGTATTGCTGCTGCACGACGCCGACCACTACTCCGCGCGCGATTCGTGGCGCACGACTGTCGCCGCGCTGCCGCGCGTGCTCGAGCTGATCACGGCCCAGGGGCTGACCTGCGCCGCGCTCGATCAGGGGCGGTAGTACAGCGGCGCGCACCAGTGGTTGGAGGCGATCCAGTCCGCGTTGGGCAGGTCGTCCGGATGGCCCATGATGCGATGGCAGGGCTGGTCGTAGACCTTGCCGGTCGAGCGCTCGAGCGCGTCGAAGACGATGTACTTGTAGAGGCCCGAGACCATCCCGTCGGGCAGCTGCAGGCGCCCCGGGTGCACCGGGTCCAGCCAGCGCCGGGCGGCCTCGTTCTTCCAGCCGACGATCTCCTCCATGCGCTCGGTCTGCACGAGCCCGAGCGCGGCGGTGAACTCGCTGAGGCGGTAGTTGAGCCCGGACACGGCGTGCTCGGGCTTGCCGTAGTTGCGGAACGCGCGCGCGAACTCGATCAGCTCGTCGTGGCGCGACACGAGCATCCCGCCCTCGCCCGTCGACACCGTCTTCGTGGCGTAGAACGACCACACGCCGGCGTCGCCCCAGGAGCCGGGCCGCCGGCCGTTCCAGCTCGCCCCGTGCGCGTGCGCGCAGTCCTCGATCAGGAAGATGCCCTCGTCGCGGCACAGCGCGGCGATCTGCTCGACCTCGAACGCGATGTGGCCGCCGATGTGCACGAGGAACGCCGCCCGGGGCTTGTGCCGGGCGACCTTGGCCTCGAAGTCGGCGAACGACATGCAGAGGTCGTCGCGGTTGGCGTCGACGAACGCCACCTCGGCGCCCGCGTGGAGCGCGGCGAGCGGCGTCGCCATGAACGTGTTCGACGGGCAGAGCACGGTCCCGCCGCGCACGCCGGCGAACTCGAGCGCCGCCATGGCGGCGCCGGTCCAGCCCGAGGTCGCGACGGCGGGCAGGCCGTTCCAGGCCGACCAGGCGGCTTCGAAGCGCTCGGTGAGCGGTCCCTCCGACCAGCGCTGGGAGGTG
>DATBDM010000300.1:0-3944 GCA_036269915.1 Solirubrobacteraceae bacterium
CGCGCTGCACGGCCCCGGCTCTGACGCCGCCGGCGACGGCCTCGCCGTCGAGGAGCTCATCGGCGGCCTCGACGACGGCTACGCGCACGTGGAGGCCAGAGACGAGATCGACTCGCTGATCGCCACCCTGAGCCACTACGCGCGCCGGATCGTGCGGATGCGCTTCGACGGCGACCTCCTCCAGGAGGAGATCGCCGAACGCGTCGGCATCTCCCAAACCCACGTCTCGCGCACACTCCGCGCCTCACTACAGGCACTCAGGAGCCGGGCCGCGGCCGGTCAGCCCGCGACCTAGCGCTCGGTGCTCCCCACGAGGGCCGGAGCGCCGCGCCTACGACCTGTGGCGTAGCGAGAAGTGAGGCGCTGCGGCCGATGACAGCGCCGCGGTGCGCGAGGACCATTCGCGGTATGGAGCGAATCCTCGAGACGCTGTGCTCGGTGTTCGGACACCGCTGGACGCCGTGGGAGCGGCCCCTGCGCCTGGTCGAGACCTGCAGCTGCAGCCGTTGCGGCCGGACGCGCACCCGCCGGCTGGGACTCGCATGACCCCGACGCGGATCATCGCGGCGATCACGTTCGCCGAGGACTCGCTCGAGGCCGCCGCGATCGCGGCGTCGCTCGCGGAGTCCCTCGGCGCGGAGCTCGTGCTGGCCGGCATCGCCCCGTTGGCGGCCGACGAGGAGACGGACGGCGACGGGTCCGCCCCGGCGTCCGAGCAGCAGCTCGTCGACCATCTCATCGGCACCCGCCTCGAGCAGTTCCGCGCCGCGCTCGCGCCGGGCATCCGCGCCCGCACTCGGATGACCTGGGGACCGGTCGGCGCCGCGCTCGTGTCGGCGGCCGTCGACGAGCGAGCGGACCTGGTCGTCGTCCCCTCGCGGCGCGAGAGCCGCGTGGCGCATCCCCTTCACGACCGTGTCGAGCGATACGTGCTCCACCACAGCGACGTGCCCGTCCTCGTCGTCCCCACGAGCGGACACGCGGCGCAGGAGCTCCCGAAGGCGGCGTGAGCCGATGGACGAGGCCTCGGTTCGCGACCAGCTCTATGGCCGGCGCGTCGCCGTGACCGCGACGCCGCGGTCCCCCGGGGCGCCCGGCGCGCTCGGCGGTCGCTACCACGTGCGCGAGCGGATCGGCGCCGGCGCCACCGCCGCCGTCTACCGCGCACGCGACGCCCGCCTGCGACGCGACGTCGCCGTCAAGCTGCTGGCGGAGCGGCTGGCGGACGACCCCGCCTGGCTGCGTCGCTTCCGTCGCGAGGCCGAGCTCGCCGGCCGGCTGGCCCATCCCAACGTGGCCGCGATCTTCGACGCCGGGAGCCGCCCGCGCCCGTACATCGTCGCCGAGCTCGTGCACGGGCGCGATGTCGCGACCCTGCTCGACGCGGGCCGGCCGATCAGCACCACGGACGCGCTCGATCTGGTCCTCCAGGTCTGCGAGGCGCTCGGGCATGCGCATCGCCACGGCGTGCTGCACGGCGACGTGACGCCGCGCAACGTCGTCGTCGAGGAGCGGGAGGGCATCGCCAAGCTCGTCGACTTCGGCGTGGCGGTCGACCTGCTCGGCCGCCGGAAGCCGACGAAGCCCCGCGGCACGCCGGGCTACCTCGCCCCCGAGCTCCTGCGGGGCGGGGCCCCGTCGGTTCGCTCGGACCTCTACTCGCTCGGTGTGCTGGCCTACCGGCTGCTCGGCGGTCCGCCGCCCTTCCCACGACCCGAGCAGGAGGAGACCGCTCCGTGGCCGCCGGCCATGACGACGCCGCCGTCGCGGCCGCCGCTGCGGTCCGAGCTGCCACCGCCGCTGACCGCGGTCGTCGAACGGGCCATGGCCTCGCGCCCGGACGCACGCCCGGCATCGGTGACCGACTTCCGCCGAGAGCTGCTCGCGGCGCGAGGTGGCCCGAGGCGCCTGCGCGCCGCGGCGTGATGCACGCGCGGCTCAGCCGGCAGCCGCGAGACCCAGCAGCGAGCTGAGCGCGGCGATGATCGCGCCGCCCACGGCGACCGAGACGAACGAGCGGCCGAAGCTCGTTCGGAAGAACACCGAGCGCAGGGTCGCCAGGACGACCAGCTCGACGGCGACGACCACGACGGCGGCCACGATCGCCGCGTCGTAGCGGGGGATGAGGAACGGCAGCGTGTGGAACACGCCGCCGACGAACGTGCCGCCGCCGGTGATCGCTCCCCGCTGCACCGGACTGCCGCGCCCGGTCACCTCGCCCGTGTCCGAGAGGCCCTCGGAGAACGCCATGCTGACCCCGGCGCCGAGGGCGGTCGCCAGCCCCGTGAAGAACGCGGTGTGCGGCTGGTGGGTGGCGAGGACCACCGCGAAGATCGGCGCGAGCGTGGACAGCGAGCCGTCCATCAGACCGCTCAGCGCCGGTTGCACCCGGCGAAGGAGGAAGCTCTGCTCGGCCGTCGCGCGGTCGGTCATGGCGCCGGCGCCGGACACACCGGGTTCAGCCCGTCCCGCGTCCGAAGATCTCCCCGCGCAGGGTGGCGAGCTCGGTGACGACGGCCCCGACGTAGGCGGCGTGGCACGCGGCCATCTCCCGCTCGAGATCGCGCCGGTAGATCTCGCACTCGGTGAGCCCGATGTCCCGGGCCTCGAGGCGCTCCAGCTGGAGCAGCCGGAGGCGCTTATGAAGCTCGGCGGCGGACACGTGACGCTCCTTCTCTGGACCGCCCCGATAGTCGCGTCCGCGCCGCGTCGTGTCATCGCCCCGGTGACGGCTCTTGGACGTACCACCCGGGGCGCAGCCGGCGAGGTGGCTGCGCGCGGTGGGGTATCGACCGCGTCAGGGCGCCAGCGGTGCCAGCTTGGCCATGAACCTGCCCAGGTTCGGGTCCAGCGTCGTCGGGTCGGTTGCGGCGACCTCCTCGAAGCCGAACCAGCGCACCGCCAGAAACTCCTCGGGGTCATGGCGCAGCCCGGCCTCGACGTCGCCTTCGATCGCGTACCAGAGGCTGACGTCCGTGTGCCCCGCAGTCAGCCCGACCGTGAGCGCTGAGGTGAGCAGCAGCAGGCGACCGCCGCTCGCCTGCAAGAACCGGGCATCGACGCCGAGCTCTTCCGCGGCCTCGCGGCGCACGGTCGTCCGGGGGTGCTCTCCGGGCTCGACGTGCCCGCCGGTCGGAAGCCAGAGTTGCGCCTTGCGGTGATCCACGAGCAGCACAGCGCGCTGCGAAGGGTCCACGACCACGAAGTACGAGACCAGGTGCTTGTCGGGAGTCGCGGGCTTACGCGTCCGACACAACGGAGCGCCCGAGTCGACCCACGACAACACGTCGAGCCGGCAGTGTTGCTCGACGTCATCGCCGGGCCTCACACCGGCGACCTCCAGGCGGATGCCGGAGCGGTCGTCGGCTAGCAGAACGGCGGCCCTTCCTGCCCGGTGACAGCGGAGCGCACCGCGATCATCGGGCGCTGCTCGGCGCCGCGTTCGTCGGCCTCCTCGGCTTTGAGCGTGCCGCCGCAGCGGCGGCAGTCGACGCCCGTCGAGAGGATCATCTCGCGCGCGATCGCCGCGCCAGAGTAGACCAGCCCGCACGTCTCGCATCGCAGGTACGACGTCACCGGCTCCCCCCGTGCTCGTCGTCGACCAACTCCGCCCAGACGCGGCTCGATCCGTCCTCGTCGCGGAGCACTCCCCACTGCGCGCACATCGCGTCCACGACGATCAGGCCCATGCCACCGCCGTTGACCCTGTCCGGCGCGCGCGGCGTGATCGCGCCGCCTCGGTGGCCGGGATCCTTGACCTCGATCCGGCAGCCGCGCGCGCCGGCACGCAGCGTCACGGTGATCTCCGCGCCCTCGCCGGCGCCGCTGTGCACCAGGCTGTTCGTGACCAGCTCGGAGGCGACCAGCTTCGCCTGCTCGATCGTCAGTGCCGACACGCGCCCGGCGAGCGCGTCCACCACCTTCTCGCGGGCCGTGCGCGGTGC
>DATBDM010000301.1:0-8692 GCA_036269915.1 Solirubrobacteraceae bacterium
CGGCCCGCTCGACCTCACCGGTGTAAGGCGTATGCTGGTGCCGCAATGACGGAAGGACCCGATCGCTACCAGCCGCTGCCGAGCCTGCTCGAGCTTCCGTCGTTCCTGCTGCGCAAGCTGCCGCCGCGCCGGCGCCGGCTCGTCGAGGCATGCGGCGTCGTCGCCCTCGTCGCCCTCGTCGCCGGCGCCGTCTTCGCCCTGCCGGGCATCCGCTCGGACCAGCGCGCGCAGCAGGCGCGCGACGACCGCCGGGCGGCCGCGCACCAGCGCGCGCTCGAGGCGCGCTACGCGCGGGAGGCGCGGCCGCGGCGGGGGATGGGGCCGGCCGAGCGGCGGCTCAACGGCAGCGCGGCGCTGAAGCCGCGGCGCGCGCTCTTCGACCGCCTGCAGGCCGCGGTGCTGGTCGACGCGCGGGCGCGCGCCCGGCGCGGCGAGCTGGCCGCCCACCGTTATGCGGCGACGCGATGCTTCGGCTACCCCAAGCGGCTCGGCGCGCCCGCGCCGGCCGACGACCTCGCGTTCCGGGTCGCGAACGTCGAGTGCATCGCGGTCGCGCGCGACGTCGCGCCGCGTGCCGGCGTGACGATCGGCTCGCTGATCGGGCAGCCCTACCGCGCGCGCGTGGATTTCACGCGCGGCCGCTTCGCCTTCTGCAAGATCGTGCAGGTGCCGGGCGAGATGTCGATCAAGCTCAAGCCGGTGCTCGCGATCCCGGCTGCCTGCGGCGGAAGGCGATGAACGATGCGGAACGTCGTGCTCTACCAGCTGCTCTCACTCGACGGCGTCGCCGAGGAGCCCAGCGACTGGATGGCCAAGGCCGATGAGGCGCTGTTCGAGAACCTCGGTCGGGTGATCGGCGCCCAGGACGCCGTGCTGCTCGGGCGCGGCACCTACGACTACTGGGTCGGCTACTGGCCCAGCTCCGACAACCAGCCGTTCGCCGACTTCATCAACGGCACGCAGAAGCACGTCTTCACGTCGACCACGCCGCCGGAGACCTGGTCGGAGTCGAGCTTCGTCGACGCGCCCGCCGGGGCGTACGTCGCCGAGCTCAAGCGGCAGCCCGGCGGCGACATCGGCATCCACGGCAGCATCTCACTCGCCCGGTCGCTGCTCGAGGCGGAGCTGATCGACGAGCTGCGATTGGTGATCTCGCCCACGGTCGCCGGCCGCGGGAGGCGCCTGTTCGCCGGCGGCGATCTCCACCGCTTCGAGCTGCTCGACCTCGGCCGGACGACGACCGGGGCGATCATCGCCGGCTACGCCAGGCGCTAGGGCGCGGCGTCGGCCACGCTCTCCCGGGCGCCGATGTCCGGCTCGGCCCCTGGTTGCTCGAGTCGCCGACCGAGTGGATCGACTCGGGCGGCAGCGACGAGGACCCCAATCACGAAACCGGCGAACTTCGCCACCGCGATCCTGTCACCCGTCGCCTCGTCAGCGCAGCGGCGGCGGCTCGCCCTTCGCGCTGGCGGCCAGCGACGGGTCCCAGCCACAGACCGTGCACGCGTGTGCGAACACCGAGCGGGCGAAGCGGACCCCCGCCGCGCGGTCGCCGTCGTCCTCGAGCAGGTACTCGCCGAGCTGCTGGTCCCAGCGCGCGGCCGGCGGCTCGAGCACGGCGCCCTCGAACCCCGGCGGCGCGGGGTGGGCGTAGGCATAGAAGGCGGCGCGCCCGAACCGGGCGTCGCCGGGCCACCAGCCGACGGCGATCTCCTGCGCGTCCATCGCGTTGCGCATGATGAAGTCGTCGGAGGGCGGATCGGCGGGCTCCCCCGAGAACAGGCTCACCGACAGGTCGAGCGATCCCCACCACGCGTTGACCGGCGTCGACCGGCCCCGGTACGGGGCGCGGTACTCGGCAAGGGCGAGCGCCGCCTGGGTCGCGGCGGCGAAGTAGCGCTCGACCTGCGCCGCGTCGTAGGTGGCGTGCTCCTCGTCCTCGTCGAGCGGGACCGTCCACGGCACCTCCTGGGGCGTCGGGTCGATCGTCACCGGTCCGCCGAGCCCGGCGACGGCCCGCAGCAGCTCGCGCGTGACCGTCCCCACGGAGCGGTCGCCGACAAGCGGCAGCTGCGCCGCGCGCCCGTCGCTGTGCTCGGCGACGACATGGTGCGCGCGCAGGTCGAGCGCGACGACGATCGCCCCCGAGCCGTCGGGCGCCGGGAGCGGCGCGGTCTCCCATCCGCGCGCGGTGAGCCGCAGCGCGGTGTGCTGCAGCTGTGGCTCGTGCGGCGCGAGCACGACCGCGAGCTTGCCCAGCACCTGCGTGTGTGCGTGCACCGTGTCGCACGTCGCCTGCCAGTCCTCGTATCGCAACGGCATGCTCGGACGGTAGCGCCGCATCGGTCCACGATCCTGTGACGGATCGCGACGCCGGCCGTAGATAGGGCAGATGCGCCGACAGATCCTCGCCATCGCGGCAATCGCCGTGCTCGCCGGGTGCAACGCCTCGGTCGCGACGGAGTCGCCGGCGGGCCAGTCACGGCCGCGCGTTCCGGACGTCCTCGGACTCCCGCGCAGCCGCGCGGCGTGCACGCTCATCGCCGCCGGGCTGCGCTGGCGCGTCGGCGGCGAGCATGGCGCCCACAACCGGGGCGTCATCCCCTGCGGGGTCTCGGGCGTCCGCCTCGCGCCGGACCCCATCGTGAAGCGCCAGCGGCCGCGCGCGGGCCGGCCGGTCCGTCGCGGCAGCGTTGTCGCCCTCGAGGACGACTGCACCCTGCTGCGGTTCAAGCACCCCGGCAGCGCATGCAGCTAGCCCTCGGCCGCGTCGGGCGTTCATCCCAACCGGGTGACGACGGCTCATCGCCGCGCTGAGAGTCTCGGGCCGGTCTCGACCCCCCGAGAGGAGCCAGCATGTCCGATGAACCCGTCTTCGTCTACGTCGCCGCCTACGACGAGGAGGACGACGCCCGCGCGGACTACGAGGTGCTCAAGGAGCTCCACGCCGCCGGCGTGGTCGGCACCTACGACGCCGCGCTGATCACCAAGGACGACGAGGGCAAGGTCCACGTCCACAAGCGCGAGAAGCCGACCCAGCACGGCGCCTGGACCGGCGTCGGCGTCGGCGCCCTGCTCGGCATCCTCTTCCCGCCGTCGATCCTCGGCTCCGCGGTCGTGGCGGGCGCTGCCGGCGGCCTCATGGGCCACCTCTGGCACGGCATGTCGCGCGGCGACATGAAGGACCTCGGCGAGGCGCTCGACGACGGCGACGCCGCGCTGATCATCGTCGGGCGCTCGAAGCTCGAGGAGACGCTCGACCGCGAGCTCAAGCGCGCGAACCGGCGGATCGAGAAGCAGATCAAGGCCGACTCCAAGGAGCTCGACAAGGAGCTCTCGGTCCTGCCCTGATTCAGGCGCATCCCGGCGCTCAGGCGAACAGGGCTTCCTGTGTGAAGCCGGGCGCGCCCTCGATCTCGAGCATGCGCCGCTTGGTGGTGATCCCGCCGCGTGCCGAGAAGCCGGTCAGCGCGCCGTCCGCGGCGAGGATGCGATGGCACGGCACGACGATCGGGAACGGGTTCGAGCCGAGCGCCGCGCCGACGGCGCGAGCCGCGCCCGGCGCTCCGATCGCATGCGCGATCTCGCCGTAGCTCGCGGTCGTGCCCGGGCCGATCGCGCGCGTGGCGGCGAACACCGCGCGCCGGAAGGGATCGATGCCGCGCTCGTCGAGGACCACGCGGGTGAGGCCGCGCCGCTCGCCCGCGAGCAGCGCGACCATGCCCTCGATCACCGCCCGCACCGGCCGCGGCGGCTCGGGCTCCGCGCCGTGGACGCGCGGGCCGGGCAGGTGGATCCGGGTGATCCCGGTCTCGCTCCACTCGACGCCGCACGTCCCGATCGCGGTCTCGAAGGCCAGCATCCGAGCGATGCTAGCCCCCGGGCCGGTCGGCGCCTACTGGTGGGCGACGCGCTCGGCGGCCGACTCCTCCAGCTCGTCGTGCAGGTGGCGCGCCACGCCGCGGTCGGGGCGCCCGATGACGAAGTAGACCGCCCCCACCAGCGCGATCACGAAGATGACCGTGAGCGTGATCCAGTCGAGGTTGAAGTACGCGCGCCCGCTGGTCAGGCCGGTCGGCGCGACGATGTTGATGAACATCAGCCCGAGGTAGCCCGCCGCGATGATCGAGACGAGCCAGCCCCAGCGGCCGAGCCGGAAGCTGCCCTCCGGCACCCAGCCGCGCGAGCGCGCGATGATCGCCCCGATCACCGTCAGCAGGAACGACAGGTAGATGCCGCTGACGCCGAAGGAGACGAGCGAGACCAGCACGTTGGTGTTCGCGGGATAGGTGATGAACCAGATGTGGATGTCCTTGCTCGGCGAGAGGAACACCAGCAGCACGAACAGCGAGCTGACGAGGCCGCCCGCCACCAGGGCGTGGACGGGTGTCTTGAAGCGGTGGTGCACGGCGGCGATCCACTTCGACGCGGGCAGTGCTCCATCGCGCGCGTAGGAGAACGCGAGCCGGCTGCCGGCGCCCTGGATCGAGGTGCCGCAGGAGAAGAAGGCGAAGATGATCAGCAGCAGCAGGAAGTCCTGCACCCCGGTCGAGAGCTGGCCGAGGATGAACGGCACCCCGCCGCCCTTGACGGTCGCCCCGACGGCGTTGGTCTCGGGCATCGCCAGCAGCAGCGCGCCGGTGAGGATCAGCGAGGCGATGCCGCCCCAGATCAGTGCCAGCCGCATCGCGCGCGGCACCAGGCGCCCCGCGTCCTTGGTCTCCTCGGAGATGTCGCCGGCCGACTCGAAGCCGTAGAAGATGTAGACGGGCGCCAGCACCGCGATCAGCGCCGCGCCGATCCAGCTGCCGTGGAAGTTCAGCCCGAGCGGGTTGCTCGCCGCGTGCTGGACGCCCTGGTCGGTGAACAGGAAGCCGAGCCCGTGGTGGAAGCCGTGGATGGCCAGGATGATCGCGATGCCGAACGTCCCGAGGACCTCGACGTAGACGCCGAACTGCGCGATGCGGCCCATCACGCGCGCACCGGTGACGTTCAGGACCGTCTGTATCGCGAGGAGGATCAGGGTGATCGCGAGGATCGTCCCGTGGCTCGCCGGATCGAGGTTCCACCCGAACCAGTTGTGGGTGAGCGCGGCGACGTAGGTCACGACGCCGGTGTCGACGGCCGCGACCGTCACGAGCAGCGCGATCCCGTAGAACCACCCGACGAACCAGCCGAAGCCGGGGCCGACGGAGAACTTCGAGTACTGGTACAGCGCCCCCGCGACGGGGTAGTGGCTCGCGAGCTCGCCGAACACGAGCGCGACGAACAGCATCCCGACCACCGGGATGATCGTCAGCCAGAGGTACGCCGGCCCGCCCGTGCCCACGCCGAGCAGGAACAGCGAGTAGATGCCGACCATCGGCGACAGGTAGGTGAACGCCACCGAGAAGTTGGCGAACAACCCGAGCACGCGGCTGAGCTGCGGCGTATAGCCGAGGCTCGCGAGCCGCGCGTCGTCATCCGTCGCCGGCGGCGCGACCGCAGCCGCGCCGTCCATGTCAGCCGTCCCCATTTTGCAGCTCCCTTTCCTCCGGTCGCGCCGATCCTAATCTGGCGCGCCAGGGACGAACGGGCGCAGGCTGGCAGCCTGCGACAGCCGTTTCGGCCAATGCTCAGCGGGCGGTGAGCAACTCCGAGAGCGCGCCGATCAGCTCGCGCGGCAGCTCCTGCGCGTGCAGTTCGGCGAGCATCGCGTGCGGCGGCAGGTCCGAGGTGAGCGTGCGCCATGCCGTCGCCTTCGCCTCGTGGCCGAACTGCGCCGCGTTGAGCACCGCGAAGAGCGCGTCGGAGCGGTTGGCGGTGAGCGGCCCGTCGGCGACCTCGGCGCGCACGGTGACCGGCTCGCCGGTGGGCGCGTCCGCGACCGTCTCCCCCGGATGCTCGACGCCGAGGAACCTGACGGTCCAGCTCCGCGTCGCCGGCAGGATCCCGCGCCGATCGTCGGCGGCGCCGATCGTCAGCGTGCCGGCCTCCTGCTCCCAGGTGATCGTGGTGCGGGCGGTCGGGATCTCCTCCGGCGTGGCGCCGGTGCCGTCGTCCTCGATCAGGGTGAAGCTCCCGTCGGCGCCGGGGGCGATGAGCAACTCGAGTCGCTCCGGGTTGCGCGTGGCGTCGAGGTCGTCCTCGGCGGCCAGCGGCAGGATGCCGCCGGCGCGCAGCAGCGCCGGGATCGAGCGCCCGTCGCGGTGCAGGTCGATCTCGCGGTCGCCGTCGTAGGCCGTGCCGGTGAACACGTCGATCCAGGCGCCCGGCGGCAGCCACGCCCGGACCTCGCCGCGCAGCGTGACGGCGTCGCGCGGCGTCGTGATCGGCGCGACGATCAGCTCGGAGCCGAAGGCGAACTGGTTCGGCACCGTGTACGCGCGCCGATCGCGCGGCGCGACGTGGTACATCGGGCGCACCAGCGGGATGCCCTCGACCGAGGCGCGGTGGTTCATCGTGTGCAGGTAGGGCACGAGCCGGTGGCGGAAGCGCAGCGCCTCGGACATCGCGTCGCGCGACTCGCGGGGGTACTTCCACGGCTCCTTGACCAGGAACGGGTTGCTCGACGAGTGCAGCCGCAGGATCGGCGAGAAGACGCCGAGCTGGACCCAGCGCGTGGCGAGCTCGTCGTCGCGCACGCCGAACAGGTGGCCGCCGATGTCGTGGCTCCACCAGCCGTAGCCGATGTTCGTCGCCGTCGCGGTGAACTCGGGCTGGAAGGCGAGCGAGGCCCAGGAGATGATCGCGTCGCCGGAGAAGCCGACCGGGTAGCGGTGGCTGCCGGGTCCGGCGTAGCGGGAGAACGTCAGCGGCCGGCGGCCCTCGCGGCCCGAGTCCAGGTAGTGGAAGTGGTTGAGCATCCACAGCGGGTCGATCCCGGCGATCCGCGAGTAGCTCCCCTGCTGCCAGTCGAGCCACCAGAAGTCGACGCCCTGGTCCTCCAGCGGGTGGTGCAGGACCTCCAGGTAGGCCTTCAGGAAGGCCGGATCGGTGATGTCGAAGGCGACCGGCGCCTCCCCATCGGGGTCGCGGCCGAGCGCCTGCGCCATCGCCGGGTAGGCGTCCTCGAAGGCGCGCACGCCGTCGGCGGGATGGACGTTGAGCGTGGTCCGCAGCCCGCGGCGGTGCACCTCGGCGAGGAACGCCTCGGGATCGGGGAAGAGCGTGGGCTCCCAGCTGTAGCCGGTCCAGCCCGAGCCGTAGCGCTCGGGCACGGAGTCCACCCGGTGCCAGTCCATGTCGATGACCGCGACCGAGAACGGCAGGTCCTCGGCCTCGAAGCGGTCGAGCAGCTCGAGGTAGCTGTCGGCGCTGTAGCGGTGGTAGCGGCTCCACCAGTTCCCGAGCGCCCAGCGGGGGAGTACCGGCTGCGCGCCCGAGACCGCGTAGAAGGCCTTGAGCGCCGCCTCGTAGTCGTTGCCGTAGGAGAACAGGTAGAGGTCGAGGCGGCCGCCGTCGCGGGGGCTGACCCAGCCGTCGTCCTCGAACACGAACGAGCCGGAGTCGTCGAGCGCCGCGATGCCGAAGCGCGACACGATGCCCGGCTCGAGCGGGGCGCGGCCGTCGACGTTGTCGAGCGTGCGCGTGGTCCCGCCGAGGTCGCGGACGGGCTCGCCGAAGCGCCAGACGCTGTGGTAGTTGCTCACGTTGCCGCGCACCTGGGCGCTGAGCCCGGCGGGTGAGAACGGCTGCCGGTCGTAGGTCAGGCGCACGCGGTCGGTGACGATCTCGACCGCGCCTTCGTCCTCGACGACCTCGAACTCCGGCACGGGCAGGGCACGGTGCAGCGCGAAGGTGGAGGCCCGGTCCTCGAAGGCGCCGTCGTCGGCCCACTCGAGCCGCAGCAGCCCGGCGGTCAGCACGGTGATGCGCCAGCGGTCCCCCTGCACGACGGCAGCGGGTTCGGCGTGGGGGGACGTGCTGATGCGCAGGTGCTGATCCAAGGGATTCCTCCGGAGTCGATCGGGCGCACGGTACCCGCCCGCCGCGCGTATCGTGCCCGCGGATGAGCGTCGCAGCCGACAAGCGGCTCGCCGCGGCCACCGCCGCCGAGCTCGTGCAGGATGGCATGCGCGTCGGGCTCGGCACCGGAACCACGGTGTCCCCGCTGCTGGAGATCCTCGCCGCCCGCGGGCTCGACATCCGCTGCGTCGCGACGTCGCCGGCGACCGCCGACGCGGCCGTCGCGCTCGGGCTGTCGGTCGAGCGGTTCACGGCGCTCGAGCGCCTCGACATCGCGATCGACGGCGCCGACCAGGTCGCGCCCGGCCCGTGGCTCGTCAAGGGCGGCGGCCGCGCGCACACGCGCGAGAAGATCGTCGCCGCCGCGGCCGCACGCTTCGTGGTGATCGTCTCGGGCGAGAAGCGCGTCGAGCGCATCCGCCCGCCGGTGCCGGTCGAGCTGCTGGCCTTCGGCGTCGCGTCGACGCTCGCGCGGCTCGGCCACGTCGTCCCGCGCGGCGGTCCGCCCAGCCCTGACGGCGGGGTGATCGCCGACTGGACGGGACCGGTCGCCGATCCCGCCGCGCTCGCGGCCGCGCTCGACGCCGACCCCGGCGTCGTCGGGCACGGCCTCTTCGGGCCTGACCTCGTCGCCGACGTGGTGATCGCCGCCGACGGCGAGGTCGAGCACCGCGCGTACTCATCGGCGTCTTAGCTGCTGCGCCCAGGCTTGCGGCGTGTCCCGCACCCTCCGCCGGCTCGGCCT
>DATBDM010000302.1:0-4328 GCA_036269915.1 Solirubrobacteraceae bacterium
GATCCACGCCTTGCGCAGGATGCTGACCCCGTAGCGGTCGTAGACGAGCAGTGCGATCGCTCCCATGACCACGATCATGGCACCCACGTGCAGCACGAGGGCGACGCCGCTGGCCGGGATCGACATCTCCCCGTTGTGGACCGCCTCGAGCGCGTGATCGGACGCGGCGGCCGTCCCGCGCCCGTCCCGAGGATCACCGGCGCGACCATCAGCCCGGCCCCGTGCGCGCTCGACATCAGAAACGACCACCACGTCAGCTCGCGGCCGTTGACGCGCATCGTCGTCAAGCGCGGGTGCGCACGCGGCTTGACGAAGCGGAAGATGCCGAAGGCGACCAGGGCGACGCCGGCGCCCATGTGCAGCGCCGAGGGGTCGGCGACCACCTCCAGGACGAGGACGAGCACGAGCAGCACGACGAGCACCAGCGCGCACTCGTGCCCGATCGCGATCATCGGCAGGGCCCGGATGACCGCGCGGCGGTCGCGCTGCTGCATCCCTAGCGCGACGGCGAACACGCGCGGGTGCCGCGGGTCCGAGACGCCGAAGCGCTTGAGCTCGCCTGCTGCCCCAGCAGGAGACGGGCATGTCGACGCGCCCCACGATCCTCCCGTAGCCGGGGGATCCGTCCTCGAGGTCCACCACCGCGATCGCGTCGGGCGCGCGATCGCCGTTCGTCCCGGTGTTGAGCACCGCCACGTCGGCGTGCGTCTCGGGCGCCGCGCCGGCGGCGCTGCCGGGGGAGGGGTAGAAGCTGGGATCGGGCGTGAAGCGGGCCATGGGCCCAACCTACAAATCCCGATCGATTTTGTGAACCCCGGTGGTCAGTGGCGGCGCTTGACCGGCGCGCGGGCCGGGACCGGCTTGGGCCGGCCGCGGCGCGTCAGCGCATGGCCGGGCACCAGGTCGCCGCCGTGATCGCCGCGCCGGCGCGTCGGCCAGGGCTCGGCGTCGGGCAGCGGCAGCTGCAGGCCGCCGGGACCGGAGGGCGTCGGCTCGGGCTCGGGCGAGCCGCCGTCGTCGCGGCGGAAGTCGTCGCCGTCGTCGTCGTCCTCCCGCAGCCGGAAGAACCAGACGAGCCAGACGATCAGGGCTCCGATGTCAAAGACGCGAAGCCCGACCATGAAGATCCATCCCTCCAGCGTCACTGCACTGCCGAGATTAGCCCTTTCGGCGAGTGCCGTGAAGTCAGTGTTCGAGCCACGCCTCGATCAGCCTGCGGGCGATCGCGTACCGGTCGGGGAGGTCAGGCCCGCCGTCCCCGGCGATCCCCGCGACGACCTCCTCGCGGCTGAACCAGCGGACGTCCTCGATCTCGCCCTCCTGGCGCCGTGGCTCGCCCGAGCGCCAGCGCGCCGAGAAGCCGAGCATCAGCGACCCGGGGAACGGCCACGGCTGAGAGGAGGCGTACTCGGGCGTCTCGATCTCGACGCCGGCCTCCTCGCGGACCTCGCGCGCGACGGCCTCCTCGAGCGTCTCGCCGGCCTCGACGAACCCCGCGAGCGTCGAGTAGCGGTTCGGCGGCCAGCTCGGCTGGCGCCCGAGCAGCAGCCGCTCCGGGCCGTCGTGGATGGCCATGATCACCACCGGGTCGGTGCGCGGGAAGTGGTGGGTGCCGCACTTCGGGCAGATGCGGACGAGGCCGCCCGCGGAGAGATCCGACGGGGTGCCGCACACGCTGCAGAAGCCGTGGCGGCGGTGCCAGTTGACCAGGGAGGACGCGTAGGCGACGAGGCCGCCGGCCTCGCGGGACAGCCCGCCGACGACGTCGCGCAGCCCGACGGGACGGGTGACGCCGCCGCCGGCGCCTGCACCGGCCGGGCGCCCGCCGACCAGCGGGCGCGGCGGGTCGCCGTCGCGCTCGGTGTCGACGACGAACACCGGCCCGCTCGCGTCGAGGCCGAGCAGGATCGGCTCGGCGCCGCGCGCGCCGGCCAGCGGGACGAGCGCGAGCCGCGACGGGTCCGTGGTCAGCACGTGGACGCCGGCGTCGCCCGCGAGCAGCGCCCGCGCGGCCGGATGCTCGCGCTGCGCGGCGACCCAGTCCGGGTCCTTGCGCTCGTCGGCGGCGCGATCCAGCGGCGCGCCCGTGAAGGCGTTCGGCTCGATCACTCGGTGCTCGCGGCCCAGTCCTCGGCGAGCTCGAGGACGCCGAGCAGCTCGCCGACTCGACAGACGAGCAGCCGCTCCTCCTCGACGTCGATCCATGCGCCCGCGGAGGCGGGGAAGACGACGTGGTCACCGGGCTTGACCGGCATCGAGACGCCGGCCGACTCCCACCAGTCGATGCCCGGGCCGATCGCGAGCACGATGCCGTGCTGGGGCGGCGGCTCGTTGGAGCCTGCGGGGACGACCAGTCCGGAGCGCCGGACCCGGTCGGGGTCGAGCTCCTTGATCACGACGCGGTCGAAGAGAGGACGCAGCTGCTGGCGCATCCCGCCCGACGATAGAGCGTCAGGCAGCGGCCCCGACGGGCAGGTGGAACGTCATGCAGAGCGTCGTGCCGCGACCGCTGAGGGAGGGCCGCACGGACATCGACTCGGTCAGCTCGGCGATCAGCGGCAGGCCGAGCCCGGCGCCGGTGCTGCCCGCGTGCGGCGACATGCCGCAGCCCTCGTCGGTCACCACGACCCTCAGCCGGTGGTCGTAGGCCTCCGCGAACACCGTGATGGCGCCGTCCGTGCCGTCGCGATAGCCGTGCACCACGGCGTTGGAGACCGCCTCGGAGACGGCCAGGCGCACGTCGTCGAGCGCCGCGTCCGGGACGCCGTTCCCGCGGGCGAGATCGAGGACCTGGCGGCGCGCGTCGGACACGTGCTCGGCACGTGCGGGAAAGCGGCGTTCGCAATGGTGCACACCTGTTGCCTACCCCGCCGGCGCGAAAGCCGACACGTCGGGGTCGAACCCTGACGCGCGCATTGCACCCGGGTCTGGTCCATGGGGTGGGGGGAAGGGCAGCGCGAGCCGGTCACCGGCCAGCGCCGTGTGCCGTCCATCCAGACCGAGGGCTGCGAACGGGCTCTCCGCGGGGACCTCGACCTGAGCGGCGGCGAGCGAAGCCCGCAGGCTGCCGGTCGTCGCGGTGCGCGCCGCGACGCCGCCGAGCGTGCCGATCACGCCCGCCCACAGCGGCAGCCGGGCGCGCCGGGCGCGGCGGCGCACCGCGATCGTCGCCAGGCCCCGGCCGTCCGCCGCGCGGGCGTCGACGCGGCCATCGCGCGCGGTGAAGCTCGCGAGCTCCTTCGGCAGGCCCCAGATCGCGCGGCCGCCGGCCAGCGAGGCATCGAGGTCGACGTAGATGTGCGACACGACCAACGCGGGCCGGCCGCACACGAGCGCGAGGGCCGAGAAGACGATCAGTTCGCGGTAGCGCAGCGTCGCGCTCTCGTCGTAGTCGGCGAGCAGCAGCCCGCCCAGCGTCCACGCCCCGGCGGTGAGCAGCCGCGCGCCGGGCGGGAGTCCGGCGTCGCGGGCGGCGCTCGCGCGCACGGGCACCGGGACGACCGCGACCCGGCCGCGCAGATCCCACGGCGCGGCCGGATAGGCGGTCACCGCGGGATCCGGCGCCCCTCGAGCTTGCGGGCGACGTTCTTGAACGCGGTCAGCGCCGGCGTGTCGTTGATCTGCCGGTGCGCGCGCCGCAGGCCGGAGTAGCTGAACGCGTCGACGCTGCCGGAGTAGGGCGAGATCCACTGGAACCAGTCGACGCCGGTGATCTTGAGCGCCTTGCGCTGCGCGGCGAGCGCGAGCACGCCCTTGGTCAGGCGCGTGGCCATGCCCTTCTGGTCGGTCTCGGCGAAGAACGTCCGCTTACGGCCCTTCGCATCGCGCAGCTTGCCCTTCGAGGCCGGCCAGGCCAGCTCGGTGACCTGAGCGGGACGCTTGGCGTCGCCGTGCGCGTCCATCACGGCGCGCGTCTCGCGCATCACGCGCACCGCGTCGGTGGCCTTACTGGTGTAGATGTGGGTCGCGGTCGCGTCGAAGGGCCGGCCGAGATCGCCCGCGTCGAGCGCGTCGTAGATGCGGCCGAGAGCGGCCCACGAGGTCTGCGGCTGGGAGGCCGCGCCGCCCGTCGTGTTGAGCCCGGCCATCAGCACCTTCGCGCCAGGGTCGAGGGCCTTGACGGCGTCGTAGGCGTCCTTGAGCAGCACCGGGTAGGCGGTCGACCAGGTCGCGCTCGGCCAGTAGTACCCGTTGGAGACCTCGTTCCAGATCTGCCAGGTGCGGATCGGGCGCTCGGGGATGGTGCGGTGGCTGGTCCAGAAGGTGCCGTCGGGGCCGTAGCGCGACACCAGCCGGGTCATGAACCGGGCGTAGTCGGCGGGGTGCTT
>DATBDM010000303.1:0-4747 GCA_036269915.1 Solirubrobacteraceae bacterium
ACCTCGGCATCGACCGCGACGGCGACGCCGCGACCGGCGCCCGGCAGGTCGAGCACGGCGAGCGCGGCCTGGACGGTCGCGCCATCGGCCAGCTCGGTCTCCGCGCCGTTGAGCAGGACCCTCATGCGTACGCCTTCGCGAATCGCCGCGGGTCGCAGCAGGCGGCCCACGCGGGCAGCTCCTCGCCCGCGAGCGCGCCGGCGACGAGGTCGGCGGTGACCGGCGCGAGCAGGATGCCGTTCCGGAAGTGCCCGACCGCCCAGTGCAGCCCGGCGAGCGTTCCCGGACCGATCGCCGGCAGGTTGTCGGGCGTCGCGGGACGCAGCCCGGCGAGCACCTCCTCGACGTCGAGCTCCAGCACGCCGGGGACGACCTCCGCGATGTCGCGCAGCAGCTCGTAGACGCCCCCCGCGGTCGGCGTGCGGTCGAAGCCCTGCTCCTCCATCGTGGCGCCGAGCACGTAGCGGCCGTCGGCGCGGGGGACGAGGTAGGCGTCGGCGCCACGGATCGTGCGCTCCACGAGGCCCGCGCCGCGGCGATCGCGCAGCCGCAGGACCTGGCCCTTGACCGGTCGCACCGGCACGGCGTCCGGCACGTCGAGCGCGTTCGCCCCGGTGGCGACGACGACCTGCGCCGCAGGCAGCATGCGGCCACCCTCGAGTGCGAGGCCGGTGACGCGCTCGCCGTCGTGGGTCACGCGCTCGGCGCGGCCGTCGATGCGCTGCACGCCGGCGCGATCGAGCGCCTCGCGCAGCGCCGCGACGAGCGTGCGGGGATCGACCGAGTGATCGCGCGGCGCGAGCAGCGCGAAGCGGACGGTCGGCGCCAGCGCAGGCTCCAGACGGCGGGCCTGGCTCGGCCGGAGCCGCTCGACGGGGAGGCCGCGCTCCACCCGGTAGGCGAGCAGCCGCTCGAGCGCCTCCGCCTCGTCGGCGTCGCCCGCGACGGCAAGCGTGCCGGCGCGGCGTAGGCCGGGGTCGCGGCCCGCGGCGTCGGCCAGCTCGCGGCAGAAGTCCTCGAAGCGCTCGGCGCTGCGCAGCCCCAATCCGGACAGCGCGTCCTCGCCGAACTCGGCCTCGGTGGCGGGCGCCAGCATGCCGGCGGCCACCTGCCAGGCGCCGGGCTCGCCGGCGTCGACGACCGCGGTGCTCAGCCCGCGCGCGGCGGCGCGCCAGGCGATCGACAGGCCGATCGGCCCTCCGCCGGCGACGACGACATCGAGCTCGTGGTGCGGGTCGGTGATGCGGTGCCTCCCTACGCCGGCGTTACCCGGATCAGGTTCGACGGTCGGCGCCACGGCGGCGCCCTCTCAGCCCGTTGAGGGCTCCCGTAGGACGCCGTCCATCGTAGCGCCGGGCGGCGGATCGGTAACTGCCAGACTCAGCGGGAATGGAGCTCCGTGAGCGACTGGCCGACGCGCGGCTGTACCTCGTCTGCGACGCGCGGCCGCGGGCCTTCCTCGACGCAGGCCTGCGCGGCGGCGTCGACGTCATCCAGCTGCGCGACAAGACGCTCGCGAGCGACGCGGAGATCGTCGCCGCCGCGCGGTCGTTCCGCGCCGCCGCCGACGCCGCCGGCGCCCTGTTCGTGCTCAACGACCGCCCCGACCTGGTCGAAGCCTGCGGCGCCGACGGTGTCCACGTCGGCCAGGACGACGCCGACCCGCGCAGCGCGCGCGCCGCCGTGGGAGACGAGCGGATCGTCGGCCGCTCCACGCACGCGCCCGATCAGCTCGCGGCCGCCGACGCGGATCCGGACGTCGACTACCTCGCGGTCGGCCCCGTCCATGCGACGCCGACCAAGCCCGGCCGGCCCGCCGCCGGGATCGCCTACGTCGAGCACGCCGCGCGCACCGGGCCGTCGACGCCGTGGTTCGCGATCGGCGGCATCGACGCGACGACGCTGCCCGCGATCGTCGCCGCCGGCGCGCGCCGCATCGTCGTCGTGCGTGCGATCACCGAGGCCCCGGACCCCGAGGCCGCGGCGCGCGCGCTGCGCGACGGACTGGAGGCCGGCGTTGGCGCGTGGTGACATGGAGCGCGGCTACTCCCGCTCGCGCGAGCGCGACGAGCGCATCCGCGCGGGGCTGCAGCCGCTCGCGCCCGAGGAGCGCCCGCTCGCGCTCAAGCTCTCGGCGCTGCTCGCGCTGCTGATCGCGCTCTCGAACGTGATCGCGCTGGCGGCCGGCGTGAAGGTCGAGGGCAAGAGCCCCGTGGCGGGCGGCGTGCTGTTCGCGCTGATCATGCTGATGGCCGCCGTCGGGCTGTGGCAGAAGCGCTACTGGGCGGTACTCGGCTTCGAGGCGCTGCTCGGCGTCTCGATCATCTACGCGGCGCTATCGCTGATGGTCGCCGCCAACGGGGTGGCCGCGCTGTTGTGCGTCGCCGTGATCGTCATCGCCTCGCCGCTGTTCTGGTTCCTGATCCGGATCATGGCCCGGATCCAGATGCCGCAGCGGCCCACGCGCGAGCGTCGCGAGTGAGCATCGGCTAGCCTCAGCCGCCGTCATGCCCGACTCCTCGTACGACGTCATCGTCATCGGCTCGGGGCCCGGCGGCTACGTGGCCGCCATCCGCGCCGCACAGCTCGGCCTCAAGACCGCCGTCGTCGAACGCGACAAGGTCGGCGGCCGCTGCCTCAACTACGCCTGCATCCCCGCCAAGGCCGTGCTTCGCACCGCCGACATCCTGTCCGAGATCGACGAGGCCGGGGACTTCGGCATCGCCGTCGACGGGCGCTCCGTCGACTTCGACAAGGTCACCGAGCGCCGTCAGAAGGTCATCGGGACGCTCGTCGGCGGCGTCGGCGGGCTGTTCAAGAAGAACAGGATCGAGGTCATCGAGGGCCACGGCGCGGTCACCAGCGACGGCAACGTCAAGATCGGCGGCAACTTCGACGGCACCGAGATCGAGGCGACCAAGGGCGTGATCATCGCCACCGGCTCGATCCCCACGCCGATCCCGGGCACGCAGTTCGGCGGGCGCATCATCGGCACGGAGGAGGCCTGGGCGCTGACCGAGCTGCCCGGTCGCATCGCGGTCGTCGGCTGCGGCGCCTCGGGCGCGGAGATCGCGTCCGCCTACGGGCGCCTGGGCAGCGAGGTCCTGCTGTTCGAGACGCTCGATCGCGTGCTGCCTGCCGAGGACGCCGACATCTCGCGCATCGCCGCGCGCACGCTCGCCAAGAGCATGTCGATCCACACCGGCACGCCCGTCGAGAACGTCGCCGACCAGGGCGACAAGGTCACGTTCACCTACGGCGACGAGCAGGGCGAGGCCGACTTCTTGATCATCGCGGCCGGCCGTCGCCCCGACGTCGAGGGCCTCGGACTCGACGACGCCGGGGTCAAGCTCGACGACCGCGGGCTGATCGACGTCGACGGCGCGCAGAGGACGTCGGCGAACGGCGTCTACGCGATCGGCGACATCGTGCACGGCCCCGCCCTCGCGCACAAGGCCTCCGACGAGGGCATCATCGCCGCGGAGGCGATCGCCGGGCTCGAGACGCACCCGCTCGACTACATCGACATCCCCCGCGCGACGTTCTGCGCGCCCAACGTCGGCTCGTTCGGGCTGACCGAGGAGCAGGCGCGCGAGCAGGGCATGGACGTCGTCGTCGGCAAGGTTCCCTACGGCGCGGTCGGCGCCGGCACGGTCTACGGCGACCGCGGCGGCATGATCAAGATCATCGGCGACAAGCGCTACGGCGAGCTCGTCGGCGGCCACATCGTCGGCATGCGCGCCACGGAGCTGATCCAGGAGCTGGTCAACGCGAAGGCGCTCGAGGGCGGCTTCCAGGAGGTCGCGCGCACCGTGCACGGCCACCCGACGCTCTCGGAGGCCGTGATGGAAGCCGCACGCGCGGCCGATGGCTGGCTCATCCACGGCTGAGCCGCAGCAGGCGCGGTTCTACTTCGACTTCGCCTCGCCTGACGCGTACCTCGCCGCGGAGCAGGTCAACGCCGCGCTGCCGGAGATCCCGGAGTGGGTGCCGGTGGCGATCGGGCCGCCGGCCTTCCGCTGCCAGGCGGAGATCGACGCGTACCGCGAGGACGTCGAGCGGCGGGCGCACGCGCTGCAGCTCCAGACGATGCGCTGGCCGGGGGAGTTCCCCTCGGAATCCGAGTTCGCCCTGCTGGCCGCCACGTACGCGAAGTCGATCGGCCGCGCGGTCGCGTTCAGCCTCGCGGCGTTCCGGCAGGCGTTCGCCGGCGGGCGCGACCTGTCAGAGCGCGACAACGTGCTGATCGCCGCGGCGGCGTGCGAGATGCACCCGTCCGCGGTCATGAAGGGCGCCGGGCTGCGCGGGACGCGCGAGAAGCTCGAGCGCGCGACCGCGCAGGCACGCGCGGCGGGCGTCGTGTCCGTGCCGGCCGTCGTCGGACCCGACGGCACCGTCGACGACCTCGCGGCGCTGCTGCGATGAAGGCCAACCGCGCCTACGAGCTGCGCGTGCGTCGCGGGCGGCGCGGCCCGGCGTTCCTCGCCGGACCGGACGCCGTCGACACCGTCGAGGTCGTCGAGATCGCCTCGGGCGAGGTCGAGCTCTTCTGGGACACCCAGCCGCGGCAGACCGGCCGCCTCGCCCGTGCTCTGCGCACCGACCTCGCGCAGCTCGAGGCCGACGAGTTCGTGCGCACCTGGCGCCGCTACCAGACGCGCTGACGCCTCAGGCGGCGATCGCGCCGCGGCGCGGGTGCGGCGGACGCGTTCGTGGTCGGCGCTCGCGTTCGCCGGCGCCGCTGGGC